>DXFZ01000106.1 GCA_019114175.1 Candidatus Corynebacterium gallistercoris | reverse complement strand
CAGCAAGACCGGCGCCGACGACCACCACGTGATCGGTGGGGCCTTCCAACCGTTCTCGCACCGTGGGGCGAGTGGAGGGGATGAGGGGGCGGGGAAGATTGAGATGTCTGCGTGCCATTAGAACGTCCGGTGGGTCAAGGTGGTGGACAGAGCCATCAACTCGTCGGTGAGCTGGGGGCTCAAGCCGGCGGAGGAAATGGCCGAGGAGGCGCGGTTGGCGTGGGACTCAATCAGGTCCTCCACCTGCTGCTGAGCGCCGGAATCCGTGATGATGGTGCGCATGAGGTCCACCTGCTCACCAGTGCCCAGCCAGCGGCGGAGCTCGTCAGCGCCGGTGCCTCCAGCGGCGAGGGCAAGGTTAATCAGCGTGGTGCGTTTGCCCGTGCGCAGGTCATCGCCAGCAGGCTTGCCGGTGACGGAGGGATCCCCGAAGACACCTAGTTGATCATCCCGCAGCTGGAACGCGACACCGATATCGTGCCCCACACCGCGCAAGAGATCCACAGTGGCCTGACTGGCGCCGGTGAGGGCCGCGCCGATGTGCAACGGGCGGGCGACGGTATAGGAGGCGGTCTTGTACGTGATCACATCCATGGCATCGGAGACGGACTCACTACCATTGGCTTCCACCGCCAAGTCCAGAATCTGCCCAGAGATCACCTCCGTGCGCATCGCGCGCCACGGGTCGCGGGCGCGATGAACGATGTGGGGAGGCAGGCCACAGGAGTTGAACATGTCATCGGCCCAGGAAAAAGCCAGGTCACCACAGAGGATGGCTTGGGAAATTCCATAGTGGTGAGAATCCCCATGCCAGCCGGACTCTCGGTGGATCGCCTCAAACCTGCGGTGGGCCGTGGGATGACCGCGCCGGGTGTCTGATTGATCCACGATGTCATCGTGAATCAGCGCGCACGCCTGGATGAACTCGAAGGCGCTGATGGCTGTGAGGAGGCTTTCTGTGTCCAGCTCATCGACAGGGGCAGAGGTGGATTCCAGCCCCGCGCGGATGCCCGCCCAGGCAAAGGTGGAGCGCACCCGCTTGCCGCCGCCCATGATGAAATCCTTGAGGACATTCATGGAGGTGGTTGCAGGGGTGCCGATGTGCTGAAACTCTGACGTGCTCTCCGCAAGGTAGCTCGCCAGGCGGCCATGTACTGCCTTTGGCACGTCCGACAAGGGGGAGTCAAGGTGCCACTGCGCGCCGGGGTTGTTCATGGTGCCCCATTGTAATGGCCGGGGGTGATTTTCCATTACCCGTTGGAAGTGAACCGCTCTGTCTATATGATCAGGAAGCATGGCAGGCACACTCAGGCAGATCCCGATTTCGCAGACGCTCTCCTTTACAACCCCCGGGCGCATCCCCTTTTCCGTAGAATTCATGCCACCGCGAGACGACGCGGCTGAGGAACGGCTGTGGAATGCTGCCGAGGCCTTCCATGATCTTGGGGTGAGCTTCGCCTCCGTGACCTACGGTGCTGGGGGTGGAACCCGCGAGCGGACGCTGCGCGTGGCGGAAAAGCTTGCCACGAAGCCTTTGACAACCCTGGTGCACATGACGTTGGTGAACCATACCGAGGAACAGCTGCGGGACATGCTGCGTGGGTATGCGGATCTGGGGCTCACCAACTTGCTTGCCTTGCGTGGCGATCCGCCGGGCGACCCCAACGGACCGTGGGTGAGTACGCCAGGCGGGTTCGATTACGCCTGCCAGCTCATCGACTTGGTGGTGGACATGCCGGAGTGCGGCAATTTCGATATCGGCATCGCGAGCTTCCCGGAAGGCCACTTCCGGGCCAAGGATCTGGAAGCAGACACGGCCCACACGCTGCGCAAATTGCGGGCGGGGGCGCAGTATTCCATTACCCAGATGTTTTTTGACGTGGAGCACTACCTGCGGTTGCGTGATCGCCTGGCGGCTGCGGATCGCGAGCACGGCTCCAAACCGATCATCCCGGGGCTCATGCCGATTACTTCCCTGAGGAGCGTCCGAAAGCAGATGGAGCTGGCTGGCGCGGCACTTCCTACCGAGGTGGAGAAGCGGTTGCTGGATGCGGCGCGGGGCGATGAGGAAGCTAACCGGGATGCTATCCGGGAGGTCGGCATTGAGATCACTACGGCGATGGCTGAGCGGCTCATTGCCGAAGGGGCTCCTGACCTGCATTTCATGACAATGAATAATGTGCGGGCAACCCAGGAGGTGCTCCACAATCTGGGGATGGCGCCGGCCTGGGGGCCGGGGCTGGGGCATGACGTGGTGCGGTGATGTGGTTACGGGCGCAAGGCTAGTCCAGCGTGAGGGACAAGATAGCGAACGGCCGCGGGTCAGGGGGGAAGTAGAAATTCCGCAGGATGTTCTGAAAGCCGGCACTGCGGTACAGCCTCCACGCTCCGTTGCTCTCCTGTGGGTCTTCCGGGGTGGATAGCATGACGGTGCGTTGGGGGATTCTGTGCAGGAGGTCCTCTAAGAGGAGCCGCCCGAGCCCTCTGCCTTGCGCATGGGGGCTGACGTGGATCTCGCTCAGCTCTGCATAAGCGTGGAGGATACGGGAAATCTCCAACCGGGAGTGGCCTGCTTCCGCAAGCCCCCGGGCGACCTGTTGGTACCACCACGTTTCCGGGGACCCGCGAAAGGCGAAGGCTACGCCCACTGCTCTCTGGCGAGGGTCCGCCAGGTCCGGGGTGGCATCGAGGCGGTGGATGAGGGCGATGCTGCAGGTGAAATCCGGGTACGAGCCGTTGTGGAGCCATAGGGCGCGGCGTTGGGCGGTGGTGGTGGCCGGATACCCCATTGCTGAGACGTGAATGTCCACCAGTTCATCGAGGCGCTGGATGAATTGCCGGTTCGTCGCGGGGACAATGCTCACCTGGAGCGCGCCTGCAGTGGAGGTGGATGCTTGCGGGGGCATACAGATATCTTGCCATGAACACCCCGTGGAATATATCGAAAATATATTTGAAATACTGCGGATGGTAGGAAGGGCTGTCCGCACCGGCCCCTACAGTGAGATCTAATCTCACCGACAACAAGAACAGGGGACAACAATGGCTAGGTCAATGAATAGGGTTTCGGCAAGGCCAACCGCGCACTCTTACATCGATGCAGCGGAGCAGCAGCTCGCGCTCGCGCGGGCCGAAAAGCAGGGGCAGGAGTCAGTGGTCTTTGCCTATCGCGCTGCTCTGCGGGCGGCGGGTGCGCTCATTGAAGATGGGATGGTGGGGAGAAAACGCCGGCCGCAGGGGAGTGCTTGGGCAAAATTGCGGATTGTTTATCCGGAGTTATCTGGTTGGGCGGAGCTTTTCGAAGCGCATGCCCGGTTGGCGAGCCGCGCGGGAATGGGGCTAGAGAAGGATATTTCTGAGATGGAGGTCGAGCGCGTGTATCGGGATGCCAGGGCGCTGGTAGATGCCGCGAGGGCTCAGGTGGAGCGTCTACCGGAAGTTGCGTAGCTGCGCTAAAGTGGTGTCGTAGAAGAAACCTCCCTCGCGCGGGGAACTTTTCCCTCGGGTAGCGCGTTGACTGTGGAGGATAACTGTTCGAGGAACGATGGTTCGTAGCACCACTGGAGGTCACGATGGCTCTTTCTGAACAAGAGCAACGCATGCTGGCGGAGATTGAGCAGGCGCTGATTGCTGAAGATCCGCGGTTGGCAAAGCAGGCCTCTCGGGGTGACGCTGGGGGAGTGAACTTCACCATTCAATCCGTGGCGCTCATCATGCTCGGCCTCGTGGGGCTCATTGGTGGAATCGCGCTCGCGCAGAACTCTTTGTGGTTCGTTGCGGTCAGCGTGCTTGGCTTCTTGGTGATGTTCGCCGGTGGGCTCTTGGCATTCCGCTCCGGAGGCAAGGCTGCTGCGCCACGTTCAACTTCATCCAAGAACCAGCGCAAGGCCGCCATCGCCGGGAGCGGGGGCGGATTCGGGGACAAGATGGAAGACAAGTTCCGCCGCCGCTTCGAAGGCTAAGCTCCCAGCCCGGGCGGGCTATCGTCCATCAACCCAGTCTAACGGCTGGGTTTTTTCATGCCCTACAGTGAGTTTTCTTCCCCCACTTTCCCCCACCAGGCTAGAGTGCAGATAAATATGCAGGTATAAGAGCTATCTATCTGCTTGGAGAGCGGAAAATTATGAGGAAAAACGTGCGTGTTGTGGTGTTTGTGGCGCTCTGTGGGGTAAAGTGGGGCGCAGTGGTGCGTTGAGGGGCCACACAGGATCGCAAACTGAATAAGGAACAAGACACACACTGGTTTGATCATCACGGGAAGGAGCCGACAAACACATGTTCTTCGGCACCTTCACCCCGAAGCTCGATGACAAAGGGCGGCTTACGCTGCCCGCCAAGTTCAGGGATGAGCTCTCTGATGGGTTGGTGGTCGTCAAAGGCCAGGATCGGAGCCTCGCGGTATATCCGCGCAGTGAGTTCTTGTTGCGTGCGCGCAAAGCAGCGCAGGCCTCCAGGACAGATCCGAAGGCTCGGGCGTTCGTCCGAAACCTCGCGGCCAGCGCAGATGAGCAAACCCTCGATTCTCAGGGGCGAGTGTCACTGGCGGCCGGGCACCGCGACTACGCGAGTTTGACCAAAGAGTGTGTGGTTATCGGCAACGTGGATTTCCTTGAAATTTGGGATGCCCAGTCGTGGAAGGACTACAGCGCCGCCCATGAGGAAGATTTTTCTGTGGGTGACGATGAAGCCTTTGCGCAGTTCCTCTAACTCAATAGCGAACTACTAGGAGTGCACGCAGGCCCTTACCTGCGTGGATGACGCGGATGTCCTTGATGTACTTCCCCAACATCAAGCCCGCACCCACGCAGGTGAGGCCCTGTTTGCACTCATCAACGGTCAGCGAACAACGGAAAGGAGGAAGGCGCATATGGACCACGGTCACGTACCCGTCATGAGGGATCGCATGGTGGATCTCGTGGGGCAGGGGCTCCACGGTGAAACCCCAGTGATTGTTGACGGCACCCTGGGAGCGGGAGGCCACAGTGAAGCCTTCCTCGAAGCCTTCCCCAATGCAGTTGTCGTGGGGCTGGACCGCGATCCGTACGCGTTGGAGGAAGCTAATGCGCGCCTAGAACGTTTCGGCAGCCGCTTTTGCTCATATCGCACCCGTTTCGATGGGATCAGCGAGGCCCTGGAGGACCTGCTAGAGCAAGGGGCCATCCCCGCACACGTCCGGGAGCAGGGAATCGGCGGATTCCTCTTCGACCTGGGGGTGTCCTCCATGCAGCTGGACCAGGCCGACCGAGGATTTGCTTACCGGGTTGATGCGCCGCTGGACATGCGTATGGACCCCGACCACGGCGTCACCGCCGCTGAAATTCTCAATACCTATAGTCACGGGGATCTCGCCCGGGTCTTGAAGACGTACGGGGATGAACGTTTTGCGGGCAAGATTGCCTCTGCCATCGTCAAGGAGCGTGAAAAGGAACCTTTCACGACGTCCGCACGGTTGGTGGAGTTGCTCTATGCCACCATCCCGGCAGCTACCAGGCGAACAGGCGGACATCCGGCGAAGCGTACCTTCCAAGCGCTGCGGGTGGAGGTCAATGGAGAGCTGGATTCTTTGAGCCGCCTCATCCCTGAAGCTACCGCGTGGCTCGGTGAGGGTGCCGTGGGCGTGTTCATGAGCTATCAGTCCCTGGAAGACAAGATCGTCAAGAAGGAATTGACGCGCCTGTCGACCTCCCAGACCCCGGCTGGCCTTCCCATGGATCTCCCAGGGACAGAGGCAGAGTTCCGCCTGGTGACACGGGGCAGTGAAAAGGCAACCGAAGAAGAAATCGAACTGAACCCACGCGCTGCCCCGGTCAGAGTGAGAGCCGCCCAGAGGGTCAGCACCAAGGGTCAATCCAGCTACCCCATCCGCGCCACAACGAACCACAATTTGCTCCACGGACAAGGACGATAAGTATGACTTCCACAGGCACCCTCCAGGACCTGCGCACAGCCACCCCTGCTCGTCCACGCACGCAGCGCCCACGGGCCTACACTCCTGCGCCGGGCAACGCCCCGCGACCCCGGCCGCACGGGAAGCTCGGTTCCCGGCAGCAGGTGTCCGTCCGTGGTCGCCGGGTTGCCCGCCGCAAGGACACCAATCTGCCGCTGACCCGCCGGATCGTAGCAGCGGTTGTCTTCCTCATCGCAGGCATCATGGCCGTGATGTACCTTTCCGGGCTCACCACGCAGCAGACATTTGAGCTGTCCGAAGCCAAGCAGCGTTCCCTCACCCTCTCTAATGAACTTGAAAGCTTGGAGCGGGACGTGGCCAATGCGCAGTCCGCGGGTCACATCGCTGCTGAGGCCACCAGGCTGGGAATGGTCGCTCCCGCCCAGCCGGGGGTCCTCGAAGACCGCGGTGCGGAAGTTGTGGAGGTCCGGCCTTCGGATCCACAGGCCGACCGGCCGGTCACCGATGTCAACGGGGAAGCTCGTCCCCGCGGTGCCACAAGCGACCCGGAGAAGACCAACCGCGTTGAAGGCCTCGCGCCGAATGAGGCGGTGGCAGCCGGGGACGTCGCACCTAATTCCACCGAGTTGCCCTACTCCGACAGGTTGACCGGTGCCACACCCGTTGCCCCGCCGGCGCCCTAACTAGGGTGAGTGTGTTTCTCGTCAAGTTTGCAACACGCCGGGAACAATCCCCGGCCCCTTGTGCTGTACGGGGGGACAATAGCCCGGATGGAAGGAGGGACTAGCGTTGGCTGATCGGCGCACCGTACCCGCGAATGATTGGCTGATCCTGGATACCTCCACGGGTCGGTTCAACAAGCGCGTTCGCATCATCATGGCCGGCGTAGTCCTGCTGGTCATCGCCCTGATCGTGCGCCTCGTGTGGGTGCAGCTCATCGCAAGTCCCACCCTGGCTGCCCAGGCGCAGTTGCAGCGCACTGCCGTGATTACCGAACCGGCGCACCGGGGCGCCATCACGGATCGCAACGGCCTGCAATTGGCGTACACAATGGAGGCGCGTTCGCTGTCGGTTCATCCCAATAAGCTCCGCGCGTTCATGCAGGAGCGGCACGAACTGTACCCGGACATCGCGCCCCCACCGGACGAGCGCATCGACCAGATCGTCACTGAACTTCCCACGATGATCAGCGATGAAGGCGATGAAATCAAGGAAAAGGACCTCCGGCAGAAGCTGGAGTCAGATTCCTCCTACGAGGTGCTGGTCCGCAACGTGGATCCAGACATCGCCCAAGAGGTGGTGGAAAAGTTCCCTGAGATCACGTCAGAGCGCCAGGACCTGCGCCAGTACCCCAATGGGGCCGTGGCGCAGAATCTCATTGGAAAGATCTCCACGGATAACCAGGGCCAGTTCGGCCTCGAGCTCAGCCAGGATGCCAGGCTCCAGGGCATCAATGGTTCCCGCACGGTGGATGTGGGGGGCGACGGCTACCTCATCCCCGGCTCCACCAGGGACCAGCATCCGGCGGTCGATGGCGATTCTTTCCAATTGACCATTGACCTGGACGCCCAGACGTACATTCAGCAACAGTTGCAGCAGGAAAAAGACAAGACCCAGGCTAAGTCCGCTTCGGCTGTTGTTCTTGATGCGCACACTGGCGAGGTCATCGCCATGGCCTCCAGCGATTCAATCAACCCGAATGGGGATATTGAGAAGCAGCTCAAGCGGGACAAGGTCTTCGGTGACCGCAACACGGCAGAAACCTTTGAGCCGGGATCGGTGGCCAAAATCATGACCGCCGCTGCGGCCATCGAAGAGAAGAAGACAACGCCCGATGAGGTGCTGCAGGTGCCGGGCTCCATTGACATGGCCGGTGTCACCGTCAAGGACGCGTGGGAGCACGGCGTGGTGCCGTACACCACCACGGGCGTGTTCGGTAAGTCTTCCAACGTGGGCACCCTCATGCTCGCCGAGCGAGTGGGGGAGCAGCAGATGTATGACTACTTCCGTAAGTTCGGCATCGGCCAGGCGCCCGGGGTGGGCTTGCCCTATGAGACGGCGGGCTACCTGCCGGAGCTGTCCCAGTGGTCCGGCGGCACGTTTGCCAACCTGCCGATCGGCCAAGGCATGTCCATGAGCCTGCTTCAGATGACCAGCATCTACCAGGCTCTGGCTAACGATGGCGTGCGCATCGAACCCCGGTTGATCGATGCGATCACCACTTCCGATGGGCTCCAGCTGCAGGCCGAGCCGCCGCAGGAAACTCGCGTGGTGTCCCCAGCCACGGCCCGGACGGTGGTCGACATGTTCCGCGCGGTGACCCAATCCGATCCCACTGGTGTCCAGCAGGGAACCGGTGCCGCTGCGGCGATTGACGGCTATCAGGTCTCCGGCAAGACCGGCACGGCCCAGCAGATCAATGAGGACACCGGCGCGTATTCGATGTCCGACTATTGGATCACGTTTGCGGGCATCGCGCCTGCGGATAATCCCCGTTTCGTGGTGGGATTGATGCTGGATGATCCCGCGTCCGGCGGCTCGGCCGCGCCGCTGTTCAATCAGATCACCTCGTGGTTGCTTGACCACTACAACGTTCCCCTGTCCGGCGATCCCGGTCCGATGCTGATGTTGGAGGCACAATGACATCTCTCAAACGCTTAAGCGAACTAACCGGCGGCTCCGTGATCGGTGATGCCTCGGTTGAGCTAACCTCAGCGGCCATTGGCTCTGCCGATGTTCTCCCTGGCGGACTTTTCTGCGCCGTTCCGGGAGCGAAGGCGCACGGTGCCTCGTTCGCTGCGGGCTCGTCCGCCGCTGCGGTGCTTACCGATGCGGCTGGCGCCGCAATTATTAGCGACGCCACCTCCCCAGATCAGCTACCCATACTGGTGGTTGGGGACGTGCGCGAGTGGATGGGGCCGGTAGCGGCTGAAATCTATGGTCATCCTTCACGGGACATGACGGTGGTGGGTATCACCGGGACCTCCGGGAAAACCACCACGAGTTACCTGGCGGAGGCCGCGTTCATGGCCACCGGCGCGAAGGTGGGCATCATTGGAACGACCGGCACGCGTATCGACGGGCGGGCCATTCCCACGAAGCTGACGACCCCTGAGGCCCCCACGATGCAGTCTCTGCTGGCCCACATGCGCGATGAGCAGGTGACGCACGTGATCATGGAGGTCTCCAGCCACGCCTTGGAATTGGGCCGTGTCTCCGGCATTGATTTCGATGTAGCCTCCTTCACGAACTTGAGCCAAGACCACCTCGATTTCCACCCCACGATGGAGGATTACTTCCAAGCGAAGGCCTCGCTGTTTGACATGACCACGAACGCGGTGGTGTGCGTGGATGACGACTGGGGCCGCCGCATGGCGGATCTCGCGGCTCAGAAGGGCAGCGTCATCCGGGTCGGTGAGGATTGGCGCATCGACGAAGTTGAGGTCCGCCAGAACGGCCGGCAAGACATCGTCGCCACGGCTGGCGGACGCACTCTGCACTACTCCATCTCCATGGCCGGTGCATTCAATCAGGTCAACAGCCTCATCGCTCTGGCATGTGTCAGCGCTCTGGGCGGGGACGTGAATGTGGCCGCTGCAGGCATTGCGGATGTGCACGTTCCCGGCCGGATGCAGCTTGTCGATGAGGGGCAGGACTTCATCGCCATGGTGGACTACGCCCACAAGCCCGGTGCAGTGGCCGCAGTGTTGGATAACTTGAAGGACTATCGCCGGATCGGCATTGTGCTGGGGGCCGGCGGAAACCGCGACGCGGACAAGCGTCCCGTCATGGGGAAGTGGGCTGGCGCTCTGGCCGATGCGGTCTTCGTCACCGACGACAATCCTCGCGACGAGGACCCCGAAGCGATCCGGGAGTCCGTGTACCGCGGCGCGGTGGAGGCCGGGCAGGCGGATACGATCGTGAACATCGCGGATAGGGCAGAGGCCATCGCCGCTGCTGTTGACTGGGCTGAGCCTGGCGACGCCATCGTTGTCGCAGGTAAAGGCCATGAAAAGGGCCAGCTTGTCCGCGGTGTAATGTACGATTTCGATGATGTTCTGGTTGTTCAAGAAGCGCTACGGCGCAAGGTTGGTGGCGAAGCATGATTGAGCTTTCCGTAGGCACAATTGCATCCACGACGGGCGGTCAGCTCCGTGGGGCTGACCCGGACACGCTGGTCACTGGACCGGTTGAGTTCGACTCCCGCAAGGTCACGCCCGGAAGCATTTTCATGGCGCTGCCAGGCGCGCGGGTGGATGGCCACGATTTCGTCCCGGCAGCCATGGACAAGGGTGCAGCCTTGGCTATCGTTGCCCGCGAGGTTGATGCTCCCTGCATCGTCGCGGAACCGGTGCCAACGCCGACAGAGTCCGCGAATGCTACTGCCTTTGAGCACGATGCAGACGGCGGTGGAGCCGCCGTGCTTGCCGCCATTGATAAGCTCGCCCGCTACAACACTGACCAACTGGTGGAACAGGGCCTCACGGTCGTTGGTGTGACGGGGTCGGCCGGCAAGACGTCCACGAAAGACCTCATCGGGACGGTCCTCAGCACCGCTGGCCCCACCGTGGCTCCTCCCGGCAGCTTCAACAACGAAATCGGGTTGCCCTACACCGCATTGCGCGCGAACTCTGACACCCGCTTCCTGGTATCCGAAATGTCCGCCAGGGGTATTGGGCACATCCGGCACCTGACGGAGGTCACGCCCCCGCAAATCGGAGTGGTACTCAACGTGGGCAGTGCACACATGGGTGAGTTTGGCTCACGGGATGCCATTGCCCAGGCAAAGGGTGAGCTCGTCGAGGCGCTGGACGAGGGCGGAGTTGCCATTCTTAACGCGGATGACGAACACGTTGCGGCGATGGCGCAGCGCACGTCAGCGCGCGTGGTGACCTTCTCCGTTGGGGGCGACGCTGATTACCAGGCCCGTGAGGTGGAGTTGGACCGCATGGCGCGGGCAACCTTCACCCTCGTCCACCCGCACGGCGATCCGGTCACGTTGCGCCTCCAGGTTTTCGGCGCCCACCAGGTGTCGAATGCACTGGCCGCAGCTGCTGTGGCCATGGAGGTGGGTATCGATCCGGCACAGGTGACAACCGCTCTTTCTGAGCACCGTGCCCTGAGCGCCCACCGTATGGATGTGCGGGAACGCCGCGATGGCGTGACGGTCATTAATGATGCCTACAACGCGAATCCGGAATCCATGCGTGCCGGGCTGGAAGCATTGGCCTACACTGCCGGGGAGGCAACCTCTTGGGCAGTGGTGGGGCAAATGGGTGAGCTGGGCACAAAGGCCACGGCGGAGCACGAGCAGCTGGGCCGCACGATGGGTGAGCTTGGCATTGACCGAGCCGTCGTCGTGGGAAATGGCGTAAACCAGCAGGCCATCGCGGAGGCGGCAGAATCCGCCGGAGTGCGCACCGTTCAGGTGGAGGACATCGATGCCGCTGTGAATTACATTGACCTTGACCTCGCTGCCGGTGACGTAGTGCTGGTGAAGGCCTCCCAGTCCGAGGGGTTGTGGGCCGTGGCCGAAGGGCTGTTGTTTGGTGAAGGCGAAGGAGCTTAAAGAGTAGTCATGTTGCAGATTTTCATTGCTGGCGCCACAGCCTTCCTCGTATCAGTGTTTTTCACCCCATTCCTCATCAGGAAGTTCTCCGCTGAGGGACTCGGCCAAGAGATCCGGGAAGAGGGACCAAAATCCCACTTCAAGAAGCGTGGCACTCCCACGATGGGTGGCATCGCCATCCTTGCGGGCATCGTCCTGGGTTATCTCGCCGCCGTGGCAGCCGGGCTACTCACCACCGGGGCAGGCCCCGGGGTGTCGGGCTGGCTGGTGCTGGGATTGACCCTGGCCCTGGGTGGGCTCGGATTCGCCGATGACTACATCAAGCTGGTGAAGGGGCGTAATCTCGGCCTCAACGCCAAGGCCAAGCTGGCGGGCCAGCTTGCCACGGCCATCGTCTTCGGCCTGTTAATCCTGCAGTTCCCCAACGCTAATGGCATGACGCCTGGCTCCACGCACCTGTCCTTCCTGCGAGACCTGCCGACCTTCGATATCGCCATCGGGGGAGTGATCATCGGCAGCATCCTGTTCCTCATCTTTATCTACATTGTGATCTCCGCGTGGTCCAACGCGGTCAACCTCACCGATGGCCTGGACGGACTTGCCGGAGGAATCACAGCCATCGTCATGGCCACCTACGTCCTCATCACCTTCTGGCAGTTCCGCAATTCTTGTGCGAACGGCGCTGCCGTGGGGTGCTACGCGGTGCGCGACCCGCTGGACCTCGCGATGCTGGCGTCCGCCGCGCTGGGCGCCTGCTTGGGTTTCCTGTGGTGGAATGCTGCCCCCGCGAAGATCTTCATGGGCGATACGGGCTCCTTGGCCTTGGGCGGCCTCGTGGCGGGCCTGTCTATCACGACTCAGACTGAGTTGCTCATGGTCCTCGTCGGCATCGTCTTCGTTGCCGAGGCCGCGTCCGTGGTTATCCAGGTTCTGTTCTTCAAGACCACCGGCAAGCGCGTGTTCCGCATGGCACCCATCCACCACCACTTTGAGAATGGCGGCTGGGCGGAGACCACGGTGGTCATCCGCTTCTGGCTCGTCGCAGTTCTCGCAGCCCTCACCGGCTTTGGTTTGTTCTACGGCCAATGGCTCACGGTGGCGGACTTCTAGCGTGCGCCAACACCACGACACACAACAATCAAGGAAGTGACCAACATGTCCCGCCCCGTAATGCTCAGCCCCAACGAAGCCGTAGAGCTCATGCGCCACGACGTGGTGTTCCTCGCTGGACTGGGCGTGGCTGGCCGGGGAGTGCTCACCATGTTGAAGGCCATGGGGGCCAAGGACGTGCGCATTGTCGACGACCGCGCGCCGGAAGCCACCCTGACCGTTGCACAGGCCGTGGAAAGCCTGCACAACCAACCGCCAGCCCTCCTCATCACTTCCCCGGGATGGCGCCCTGATTCACCCTTATTGTCAGCGGCGGCTGAGACAGGCGTGCCGGTCATTGGGGACATCGAAGCGGCATGGCTCGCAGATCAGGCGGGTGCCTTCGGGGCGCCGAGGATGTGGATGGCCGTGACTGGCACAAACGGCAAGACGACCACCACCGCGATGCTCACCGCCATGATGCAGGCGGACGGCCGGTCGGCCGAAGCCGTGGGAAACATCGGCACCCCACCCGGGGTTGCGCTGACCCGCGGGAACGAGGAAGGCGCCCGCGTCGACGTGTTGGTCGCCGAAGTCTCAAGTTTCCAGCTTCACTGGGCGCCCACGTTTACCCCGGACGTGGGATGCGTCCTCAACCTCGCCGAGGATCACATTGATTGGCACGGAAGCTTCGCAGAATACGCCGCAGACAAGGCTAAGGTGTTGACCGCTCGGTACCCGGTGCTGGCTCTCGATGAGCCAGAAGTTATGCAGCTCCCCGCGGCGCGGGCGGCTCTGGAAGGCCCCTGCTGGGGTTTTACGGCTGGGGCGCCGGTGGCGTCGCACATCAACAACGTTGTGGGAGTGAACGCAGCGACCCTGACCCACAACAGCGAGCCCCTGGCCAGCGCAGAAGGGATCAGCCCGCCCGGCCCGGCGGGAATCGCCGATGCGGCCGCCAGTGCTGCGATGGCACGCGCCGTCAATGTGAAAGCCAGCGCTATCGCCGCCGCGCTCAGCAGCTTCCAGGTTCAAGCCCATCGCGGCCAGGTCGTGGCGACAACGGGAGAGGTGACCTGGATCGATAACTCCAAGGCGACGAACCCGCACGCGGCAGAGGCTGCGCTGCGCGGCCAGGACAACGTCATCTGGGTCGCCGGCGGGCAGCTCAAAGGTGCAAGCGTGACGGAGTTGATCTCCAAAATCGCCGGTGGCCTCAAAGCCGCAGTGGTGCTCGGCGTGGATCGGCGCATCATCGCTGCGGAATTGGCCCGCGTTGCACCCACTGTTCATGTGGATGTGATTGACGAGACTGACCCGCGCGGGGCCATGGAGCAGGCGGTCCTGGCGGCTAGGCAGCAGGCTAGGCCGGGAGACATCGTGATCCTCGCCCCCGCGGCGGCCTCCCTGGACATGTACACCGGCATGGGGCAGCGCGGAGACCTCTTCGCAGAATTCGCCGCGGCGGGAGAGTAACCATGAACACATTGCAGGCCAAGCTTAAGGCGATCCTCGGCAAGCCGCAGGTGAACTACTTTGTGCTGCTTTCCGTCACCTTCATCCTCACCGCGCTGGGGCTGACCATGGTGTTGTCATCATCGATGGTGACCTCCTACGCGCAAGGATCCAGTGTCTTCGGCGAGTTCATCAAGCAGGCTGTGGTGGTAGTCCTCGGCCTCATCGGCATGTGGATCGCCATGCGGATGCGCCCGAGCACGGTGAAGCGGTATTCAGGCCTGTTGCTCGGCATAGCGTTTGTGCTCCTTGTCATGGTGCTGATTCCGGGCATCGGTATTGGCGGGGAGGAAGTGGGCTCGAACTCCTGGATCCGCGTTGGCCCCATCGGCGTGCAACCCTCTGAGGTAGCCAAGCTAGCCCTTGCGGTATGGGGGTCTGCCCAGATCAGTTCTCGCCTTCGCCTCACCCAGCAGTTCAACCAGGCCCTTGGGCCATTCCTCGTGGTGTGCAGCATGATCTTGGTCCTCATTTTGGCGCAGAAGGATCTGGGCATGATGTTCACCGTGGGCATTGTGGTGCTGAGCCTTCTGTTCTTCGCAGGGGTGTCCTCCAAGCTGATCGCGCTGTTCCTTGGGCTCATCGCAGCGCTGGGAACGATGACTATCGCCCGGGCCAATTTCCGTTCCGCGCGCATCACAACGTGGCTGGATGCACTGACTCTGCACTTCCCGGAGACGAGCACGCAGGGTTCGGCCTACCAGTCCCACCAGGGGATTCTGTCCCTCTCCGATGGCGGACTCACCGGGGCGGGCCTGGGCCAATCCAGGGCCAAGTGGTTCTATCTGCCGGAGGCGAAGAATGACTTCATTTTCGCCATCGTGGGTGAGGAGCTGGGACTCATCGGCGCCGTGGCCGTGGTGCTGCTCTTCGCCTTGCTGGGCATCTTCGGCATCCGCACCGCCTTGGCTCAGGCGGATCCATTCCTCAAGATGCTCGCCGCCACGCTCACCGTGGGCATTGTGGTCCAGGCCTTCTACAACATGGGCTACGTGGTGGGGTACTTCCCGGTCACCGGTGTGCAGCTGCCGTTGATCTCCGCAGGCGGTTCATCAGCCATCATCACGCTGATCTCCCTGGGCCTGCTGTGCAGCTGTGCGCGGCACGAGCCGGAGGCTATTAGTTCTATGCAGCATGAAGGCCGGCCGCTGTTCGACCGCCTGTTCTTCCTACCCGAGCCTCTGCCGTATGTCCCCGGTGATGCGCGCCGCCAGGAACGCCGCACCACCACGCAGACCTACGGTGAGCCAGTCACCCGTCCCCGCGTGAGTCAGGATGTCCAGCGGGAACGCCGCCGCGTCGATGCTTCCATGGACAGGATGGGCAGCAGAGCGCCGCGCCGTGGCTACGATGGGGTACGCAGACAACAGCTGCCGCCGCGCGGTGCCGCGCGCAGGCAGCACGAGGACAGAAACAACAGGAGGCGCTAGATGGTTTCCGTAGTGGTTGCCGGCGGAGGCACCGCCGGGCACATTGAACCGGCGATTGCGGTAGCGGAGGCCGTCCGCGCCGCGGACCCGTCGGCACGGGTCACGGCGTTGGGCACCGAGCGCGGCCTTGAATCCGCGCTGGTCCCAGCCCGGGGCTTCGACCTGCGGATGATCCCGCCGGTGCCGGTGCCGCGCAAGCCCAACAAAGACTTGGCCACTCTTCCGTTGCGCCTGTCCAAGGCGCTGTCCGCCACCCGCAAAGTTCTCAAGGATGTAGAGGCGGACGTGCTCATCGGATTTGGTGGCTACGTCTCCGCCCCGGCGTACCTGGCCGCGAAGTCTTTGGGCATCCCGTTTTTCGTGCATGAGGCGAATGCCCGCGCGGGTGTGGCCAACAAGTTGGGGGTACGGCTGGGAGGCCAGGGGCTCGCTGCTGTGGAGGGCTCGGGCATCGCCGCCGACGTGGTGGGTATTCCGGTCAAGCAGGCGGTGCTGGGGGTGGACCGTGCGGTGAAGCGGGCCGAGGCGCGGGAGTTCTTCGGCCTTGATGCGGATGCGCCGGTGCTGTTAGTCACTGGTGGTTCGCAGGGTGCTGCTTCTTTGAACGACGCCGCCACGTCCGCAGCCGCCGCACTCGAGCGCGCCGGTATCGGAGTGCTCCATGCCTATGGGAAGAAGAATCATGTGATAGCGCCGCAGGCAGACCCGGCATATGTGGCGGTGCCCTACATTGACCGGATGGACCTGGCCTACGCCGCAGCAGATCTCATCATGTGCCGCTCCGGCGCCATGACGGTCGCGGAGGTTTCGGCCCTGGGCCTGCCAGCCATCTACGTTCCTTTGCCGCATGGAAACGGTGAGCAGGCGCTGAATGCTTTGCCGATCGTCGAGGCTGGCGGCGGCGTGTTGGTTCCCGATGCGGAGCTCGATGGTGAGCGCGTAGCCAGGGAAGTCCTGGCGATTGTGGGTGACGACGACAAGTTGGCTCACGCTTCCGCCGCCGCCCGCCAGGCGGGCCACCGGGACTCCGCTGAGGTCATCGCCCAGCGGGTGCTTGCCGCCGCAGGCCAGAAGAACAACAAGTGACAAGGGGAGTAGAAGTGATGGTTGATTTGACGCGAGTACACATGGTGGGCATCGGTGGGGCCGGCATGTCCGGCATCGCCCGGATTCTCCTGGCTCGGGGCCACCAGGTCAGCGGCTCGGACATGAAGGATTCCCGCAGCATTTTGGCCTTGCGCTCAGCGGGGGCGCGCGTGCACATCGGGCACGCGGCGGAGAACTTGGAAACGGACGGCCACATGCCGACTGTCGTGGTCACCTCATTCGCCGCCATCCCCCAGGACAACCCCGAGCTCAAGGCCGCCCGTGAGGCGGGTATTCCGGTGCTGCGCCGCTCTGATGTGCTGGCGCTGCTCATGGAGGACAAGCGTGCGTTCCTGCTGGCAGGCACTCACGGCAAGACCTCCACGACCTCCATGGCCGTGGCAGCGTTGCAGGCCGCGGGGGAGGATCCCAGCTTTGCCATCGGCGGGCAGCTCAACCGCGCTGGCACCAACGCTCACCATGGCACCGGCGAGATTTTCGTGGCCGAGGCCGACGAATCCGATGGATCCTTCCTGTCTTATTCCCCGGAGGTCGCGGTGGTGACCAACGTGGAACCGGATCACCTGGACTACTTCGGGTCCGAGGAAGCCTACCGGCAGGTGTTTGAGGAATTTGCCCAGCACGTCCGCCCGGGCGGGGCGCTGGTGGTGTGCCTGGATGACCCCGGAGCAGCGGCGTTGGCAGAGCTGCTGGTGGGCCAGGATCTGGACTATCGCGTGGTGGGTTACGGCACCCGCGCCGCGGCGGATGCTCACCCGCAGGTAGAGGCGGGGGCGGTGATTGAGTCCAGCGAGGTCACGGACTACGGCACCGCATCGGCAGTGACGATTGCCGGGCGCAGCGTCCGCCTGGACGTATCCATCCCAGGTAGCCACATGGTGCATAACGCCACCGCGGCCCTGCTTGGCGGCTACCTCCTCGGCGCGGACGTAGAGAAGCTTGCCCACGGGATCTCCGAGTTTGAGGGGGTGCGGCGCCGCTTCGAGTATCACGGCAGTGCCAGGGGCGTGGAAGTCTACGATGACTACGCGCACCACCCCACCGAGGTTACCGCCGTGCTCACTGCCGCCCAAGAGCGCAGCACCGCCCGGGGCGCTGGCCGAGTCATCGCCGTCTTCCAGCCACACCTGTACTCCCGGACAATAACCTTTGCGGAAGAATTTGCCCAGGCACTGTCTTTGGCAGATGAGGTGGTGCTGCTGGATATCTTCGGCGCGCGTGAGGAACCCGTGGAGGGCGTGGACTCCCGGGTCATTGGCTCGAAGGTCACGGTCCCCTGGCACTACGTACCGGACTTTTCCGCCGTGGCTGCGCACGTGGCAGATCTTGTCCGCGAAGGCGACATGGTGTTGACGATTGGGGCCGGAACCGTCACGATGCTCGCCGATGAAATTCTGCGCGCCATGGAGTCTTAAGTGAAAAAGACCTCGTGGATCATCTTGGCAGTTGTGGCCATCGCCGCCGTGGCGGTGGCTGCTGCCTATTTCTTCCCGATCCTCACCGTGAAATCGGTGGAGGTAGTGGGTGCGAAGCACGCGGACGTGGCGGCGGTGGAAGAGGCCGCTGGCGTGGATCAGGGAGAGAACATGCTGCGGGTGGACACCGCAACTGCGGCCAAGGGCGTATCCGCGGTGCCGTGGGTGGAGAAGGTCACCGTGTCCCGCAGCTGGCCCACCACCATCACGGTGGACGTCACCGAGCATGAACCCGTGGGTTTTGTGATGGACGGGGACACCCCCCAGGTAGTCGATGCCCACGGTCGTGTCTTCCTCGCAGGCGTACAGCCGGAAGGCTCCGTGGAGTTCGATAAAGCCAGTGCGGATGACTCCGCTGCGCTGGAGGCGGCAGCCACTGCGGTGACGGCGCTGAACCCAGAGCTGCGGGCGCAGGTGGAGAAGGTTGAAGTCCCCACCGCCGAGAGTGTGGTGTTGTTCTTCCCCGAGGGGCGCAGCGTGACGTGGGGGTCTGCGGAACGGGCTGAGGAGAAGGCGGAGGCCACGCGCATCGTATTGGGCCGCGAAGGGCAGCAGTGGAATGTATCTAACCCCGCCATGCCCTCCGTTAAGAATTAAAGAATAACCCTAAAGTACAACTTTAAACATACGACACGCCACGAAAAATGTGCGCCGGAAATACCTGGTAGAGCTGGAAAATAGGAACCCGTAACGGACTCCAAAAAAATTTACGTGTGTTCAAGGAAGGCGGAGTAACACCGATGACAACTCCAGGACCAAAGCTCGCCGAAATCAAGGTAGTAGGCGTGGGCGGTGGCGGCGTCAATGCCGTCAACCGCATGATTGATGCAAAGCTCCAGGGTGTGGAGTTCATCGCCATCAATACTGACGCTCAGGCTCTCATGCTCACCGATGCCGACGTGAAGCTGGACATCGGCCGGGAAGAGACCCGTGGCCTGGGCGCCGGCGCCAACCCAGAGGTTGGCCGCAAGTCCGCCGAGGATCACAAGGATCAGATCGAAGAGACGCTCGCCGGCGCTGACATGGTCTTCGTGACTGCCGGCGAAGGCGGCGGCACCGGCACCGGTGCGGCTCCGGTGGTGGCGAACATCGCCAAGAAGCAGCACGCCCTGACCGTTGGCGTGGTTACCCGCCCGTTTACCTTCGAGGGCAAGCGCCGCTCCAAGCAGGCCATGGCCGGCATCGAGGCGCTCCGCGAGGTCTGTGACACGCTGATCGTCATCCCCAATGACTCCCTGCTTCGCATGTCCGACGAGGACATGTCCATGGTGGATGCCTTCCGCAAGGCGGACGAGGTTCTGCTCAACGGCGTGGAGGGTATCACCAAGCTGATCACCACCCCGGGCCTGATTAACGTGGACTTCGCGGACGTCCGTTCCGTCATGAGCGATGCCGGTTCCGCCCTCATGGGCATCGGCACCTCCCGGGGTGAAAAGCGTGCTGTCAAGGCCACCGAGGCCGCCATCAACTCCCCGCTGCTCGAGACCACCATGCGCGGCGCCACGGGCGTTCTGCTCTCCTTCGCCGGCGGCTCCGATCTGGGCCTCATGGAAGTATCCGAGGCCGCGGACCTGGTGGAGCAGCAGGCTGGTGAAGATGCGAACATCATCTTCGGCACCATCGTGGACGACCAGCTGGGCGACGAGGTCCGCGTGACCGTTATCGCCACTGGCTTTGATGATTCCCCCAGCGCGGAATCCGCCAACCAGCGCAGCACCGTCAGCGGCTCCTCCGCTGAGCCTGCTCAGCAAGAGCAGCAGGCGCAGCCCGCACAGCAGGCATCCTCCAGCATCTTCGGCGGCGAGCGCGCCCCTGGGGCGGAGCAACGCCGCGAGCCGGTCAGCAGCTTCGCCAAGCGCAACCCCACCCCGCCCGCCAGCTCCTCCCCAGCACCAGACCGCGGCCTGTTCACCGATAGCCGCGCGGTGCAGGAAGAGGAAGAGGACGATCTGGACCTCCCGGACTTCCGCTAATGGGCGTACGCAAGGTCTTCACTGACCGCCGCGCGGGCAACCTGGGCGACCACGTGGGGGATGATCCCGCGCGGGTGAAGAACAACCGGGATAAGCTCAGCGCGCTGCTGGGCGTGGACCTGGTGTTCATGGAGCAGATCCATTCACCCACCGTCACCGAGGTCACCGCTGACAACCTCGCCTCCCCGGTGCCCGCCACGGACGCGCTGGTGACCACGCTGAACAATGTCGGCCTGGTGGTTCTCACCGCAGACTGCGTACCGGTGCTGCTCTCTGATGAGGATGCAGGCATCATCGCCGCCGTCCACGCCGGGCGCATGGGCGCCAGAAATGGCATCATCCGCCGCACCGTGCAACGCATGGAGGAACTGGGAGCTGTTCCCGCCAACATCCACGCCCTCATGGGTGCGGCCGCGAGCGGTGAGAAGTACGAGGTCCCGGAGGACATGGCAGCCGATGTGGAGTCCAAGCTGCCAGGTTCCCGCACCACTACCGTGGAAGGGACATGCGGTATCGACGTGCGCGCGGGCCTCACCCGCCAGCTGCTCTCCCTCGGTGTGCGCAGCATCGATGCCGACCCCCGGTGCACCATTACAGAAGACAACTTCTTTTCTTACCGGAGGGAAGGGGCGACCGGCCGGCAGGCTGGCGTAATCTGGATGGAGTGACACACATCCAGGCCAACAACATCCCGGAAGACCAGCAGGACCGCGCCGCGCAGATCGCGCGCAACCTCCAGCAGGTGCGCCGCCGCATCGCACTGGCGGGAGGCGCGGACCTGCTGCCGATCACCAAGTTTCATCCCGCCCAGGACATTGCACTCATGCGGCAGTTCGGCGTGGACGCGGTGGGGGAGAACCGCGAGCAGGAGGCCAAGGCCAAGCACGCCGAGCTCGGCGGCAGGCCGGCCATCCATATGGTGGGGCAGATCCAGACGAAGAAGGCGAACTCCGTGGCCCGCTGGGCCGCCGCCGTGCACACCGTGGACAGCGTGAAGCTGGCGGAGGCTCTCGATCGCGGGGCTGGCCTGGCGCTGGAGCGCGGTGACCGTGAGGACACGCTTCCCGTCCTCATCCAATACAGTGCGGATGGTGATCCGAGCCGCGGGGGTGCCGTCGCCGAAAAAATAGATGAATTGGCAGACCGAGTAAGTAACTCCGCCAACCTTGAGCTCCGCGGCCTCATGACCGTCCCGCCCCTGAACCACGATCCGGCAGAGGTCTTTGCCACCGGCCGCGAGCTGTTGGATTCTTTCGCGGACCGCGTCGTAGGCGTGCCGGTGTATTCGGCGGGGATGAGCCAAGATTTAGAAACAGCAATTGCGCACGGGTCCACCTTGGTGCGTGTCGGAACGGACATCATGGGCCCGCGCCCAGTAATTTGAACAGCAGAAATGAAAGGACGACCGGGATGGGAAACAGTCAGATGGATAAGATCAAGGAGTTCTTCGGTTTCGGTGCTGTAGAGCAGTACAACGATAGCTACACCGAGGACAACTACCGTGACGAGCGCGGCGGCTACGCACCGTACCGCAATGATTCCCGGGGCGAGCGGGGCGAGCTGCGGGAGGATCGTTACGCGCCTCGTGGGTCTCGTTATTCTTCTTCCGACGCCACCCCGCCGGCACGCAGCCGCTACGAGTCCGCCGGAGCTGGCCGCATGGTTGAGCCAGCGCAGCCGAGCTACACAGCCATGACCCTGGGGAATTACACCCAGGCCGGCAACCTGGCTGAGGAGTTGAAGAAGGGTGACATCGTTGCCTTCTCTTTGAGCGGCATGGAAAAGGGTGAGGCCACTCGCGTGCTGGACTTCGCCGCCGGTCTGAGCCGTGGCTTGGATGCGCAGCTGAAGAAGCTCAAGGGCGTGCGCAACTTCGTTCTCATCCCCGCTGGCGTGACGCTGGAGCAGGATCAGCTGGACGCAGTGGCGGAGGATCTGTAACGGTGACCGACCTGATCTGGCTGCTCATTCTCCTGGTCCGCCTCTATGTGCTGATTTTGCTGCTGCGGATCGTCATTGAAATGATCCAGTCCTTCTCGCGGAATTGGCGGCCGCAGCGGTGGTTTAGCATCGTGGCGGAGCCGATCTTTGTGCTGACGGACCCGCCGGTCAAGGCGCTGCGGAGGGTGATCCCGCCCATTCAGCTGGGCGGGGTAGGCCTGGACGTATCCGTCCTGGTGTTGTTCTTCGGTTTGCAGCTGCTGACGATTGTGTTGCGGGCGTTTCTGTAGCGAATATTTTAGCTGGTCGGCCGGTTTGAAAACGGTTCCGGCTAGTAGTAAGGTAACGCATTGACGTCTTCGCCCATACCTTGGTCGTAGCAGAAGAGGTACGTGGAGATGTCGTGTGTAGGGTGCCGTCGTCGCGTGGGAGTGGGTTTCGCGCGGCGGCGGTATTTATGTTTTGTGGGTGGAAATCTATAGCTAAAGTTGAGCCTTAGGCTGTTGCTAGTGGTAGACTTTTAGCTGTTTGATACTGTTTAAGCTTTCAGAAGGCCTTCTTGCACAGTGAGGCTCTTGCGAAAAAGGAAAGGGACAACCTATGCCACTCACACCAGCTGATGTGCACAACGTCGCGTTCAGCAAGCCGCCTATTGGCAAGCGGGGTTATAACGAGGATGAAGTAGACCAGTTCCTGGATCTGGTTGAGGACACCCTGGCAGAGCTGCAGGATGAGAACTCTGACCTCAAGGCGAAGGTAGAGGACCTCTCCAAGAACTCTGGTTCCGCTGCTCCTGCCGCCGCAGTGGCACCAAAGGTGGATGAGGCTGCGCTGCGTCGCCAGATTGAGTCCGAGGTGCGGGCCGATCTGCGTGCCGAGTTTGAGGCTGAGAGCAAAAAGCAGGCTTCCCAGGCTTCCCAGGCTGATAGCAACGCCAAGAGCCAGTACGAGGCCAAGCTGCGTCAGGCTGAGTCCCGCGCCCAGAGCGCTGAGGACAAGCTGAAGGCCGCTGAGGAGCGCGCCAAGAAGGCTGAGGCTGAGGCTGCCGAGGCTAAGAAGAAGGCATCCTCTGCTTCTGCCGCTCCGGCTGCTGCTGCCGCTACCCCCGCCGCTGCTGAGGGCGACGGCAAGTCTGGCGTGGCCACTGCCGAGACCCACATGCAGGCAGCGCGCGTGCTGTCCCTGGCTCAGGAAATGGCAGACCGCCTGACCTCCGATGCCAAGGCAGAGTCCACCTCCATGCTGGAGGAGGCGCGCGCCAACGCGAAGAAGACCATCGCTGATGCGGACTCTTCCTCCAAGGCCACCGTCACCGAGGCGCAGAAGAAGGCTGACGCGACGCTGTCTGACGCGAAGCAGCGTTCTGAGAAGATGCTGGCGGACGCGAAGGAGAAGTCCGAGACCCAGCTGGCGGATGCCAAGCAGCGTTCCGAGACTATGATCTCCGATGCTAATGCTCAGTCCGAGGCGCAGATCCGCTCCGCCCAGGAGAAGGCTAACGCCCTGCAGCAGGATGCAGAGCGCAAGCACACCGAGATCATGACCACGGTGAAGAAGCAGCAGTCCGCACTCGAGGCACGCATCGAAGAGCTGCGCACCTACGAGCGCGAGTACCGCACTCGCCTGAAGACCTTCCTGGAGTCCCAGCTGGAGGAGCTGAATAGCCGCGGCACCGCCGCACCAGCAGGCTCCATCGATGTTGACGGTGGAAACCGCTAACATCACATGCTTCTAGCGGTATTGCTTCTTGCCGCCCTGGGGTTCATTTCCTTGGTGCTGGCGCTGTGGACTGGATCCACGGCGCTGGCCTGGGTGTGCACCGCAGTGGCAGCTATCGGCGTGATCCTGTTCTGTGTGGACTGGTACAAGCGCCCACGCTAAAAGGCGTGTATATTGTGGAACTACGTTAATCCACAGCAACAACTAATCCTTTCACGTTGATCCGGCCATCACCGGGGAGTGTCACCGGAAGAACGGCGTATGCGCTTGGCGCATGTGCTCAGTAGAACCGGGCGGGGTCGCGGCACGATATCGCCGTAAGATGAGCGGGATGCACCCACTGGTCACAGTGGGTGTGACTCAACAGGGTGGTACCGCGGTTAAGAATCGCCCCTGGTGTCAGAATATTGTTTGGCGCTGCATTCGACGCAGCGTGATCGACACCAAGGGAGTTGGATCAAGCGATGAGCACCCCCGCCGGCGGAGCGTATCCCCGCGAAGACATGTCCCAAGGCGGATCCACCGCCTTCCCCGCGCTAGAAAAGAACGTCCTGGACTACTGGGCGAAGGACAAGACGTTCCTCGAATCCATCGCCGCCCGCGAAGGAGCGGAGGAGTACGTCTTCTACGATGGGCCCCCCTTCGCTAACGGCTTGCCCCACTACGGGCACCTGTTGACCGGCTACGTCAAGGACATCGTTCCCCGTTACCAGACGATGCGCGGCAAGAAGGTTGCCCGCGTGTTCGGTTGGGACTGCCACGGCCTGCCTGCCGAACTGGAGGCAGAAAAGCAGCTGGGCATCAAGGACCGCGCTGGCATCGAGAAGATGGGCATGAAGGCCTTCAATGACTACTGCGCGACCTCCGTGCTGAAGTACACGGATGAGTGGCAGGAGTACGTCACCCGCCAGGCGCGCTGGGTGGACTTTGACAACGGCTACAAAACCATGGACCCAGAGTTCATGGAGTCCGTCATGTGGGCATTCAAGGCACTCTATGACAAGGGCCTGATCTACCAGGGCTTCCGCGTGCTGCCGTACTCCTGGGCAGAGCACACCCCGCTATCCAACCAGGAGACGCGCCTGGATGACTCTTACAAGATGCGCCAGGACCCCACTCTGACCGTGACGATGCCCTTCACCGGCGCACGCCCGGGCACAGCCGCGGAGCAGACCCTGGCCGATCACCCCGAGTTCGCGGACGCTGCCGCGATCGCCTGGACCACCACGCCTTGGACGCTGCCTTCCAACGTGGCGCTGGCCGTCAACCCGGCCGTGACCTACGCGCTGGTGAAGGTCGGTGACCAGGGTGCCGAGGGCTTCCAGGGTAAGGCGCTGGTCTTGGCGGAAAACCTCATCGGTGAATACGCCCAGGAGCTGGGCGAGGACCGCGAGGTCCTGCTGACCCTAACCGGTGACAAGCTCGTGGGCCTGACCTACGAGCCCGTGTTCCCCCACTTCAAGGATGCGCGCAACGCCTTCCAGGTGCTCGCCGCGGACTACGTCACCACCGAGGACGGTACGGGCATCGTCCACCAGGCTCCCGCCTTCGGTGAGGACGATATGAACACCACCAACGCCGCGGACATCGAGCTGGTCATCCCCGTGGACATGGACGGCAAGTTCACCTCCCAGGTGCCGGAGTATGAGGGCCAGCTGGTCTTCGATTCCAACAAGCACATCATCAAGGACCTCAAGGCCGCCGGCCGCGTGGTGCGCCACCGCACCATCGAGCACAGCTACCCGCACTCCTGGCGCTCCGGCGAGCCGCTGATCTACATGGCCCTGCCCTCCTGGTTCGTGGCCGTGACGAAGATCCGCGACCGCATGGTGGAACTCAACCGCGAGCAGATCGAATGGATGCCAGCGCACATCCGCGATGGCCAGTTCGGCAAGTGGCTGGAAGGTGCCCGCGATTGGAACATCTCCCGCAACCGCTACTGGGGCGCGCCGATCCCTGTGTGGGTCTCCGATAGCGAGGAGTACCCGCGCATGGATGTCTACGGTTCCCTCGAGGAGCTGGAGGCGGACTTCGGCGTGCGCCCGGCCTCCCTGCACCGGCCGGACATCGATGAGCTGACCCGCCCGAACCCCGATGACCCGACCGGCCAGTCCACGATGCGCCGCGTGCCCGAGGTGCTGGACTGCTGGTTTGAGTCCGGCTCCATGTCCTTCGCCCAGAAGCACTACCCGTTTGAGAATAAGGAGTGGTTTGAGACCCACTCCCCGGCGGACTTCATCGTGGAGTACTCCGGCCAGACCCGCGGCTGGTTCTACACGATGCATGTGCTGTCCACTGCGCTGTTTGATCGTCCGGCCTTCAAGAAGGTCGTCGCTCACGGAATTGTTTTGGGCGACGACGGCCTTAAGATGTCAAAGTCCAAGGGTAATTATCCGGATGTTAACGAGGTCTTCGACCGGGACGGGTCCGACGCGATGCGTTGGTTCCTCATGTCCAGCCCCATCCTGCGCGGTGGCAACCTCATCGTCACGGAGCAGGGCATCCGCGAGGGCGTGCGCCAGGCGATGCTGCCGATGTGGAACGCCTACTCCTTCTTGCGCCTTTACGCCTCCAAGCCGGCGCAGTGGGACACGTCCTCGACGAACGTGTTGGACCGCTACA
Organism: Candidatus Corynebacterium gallistercoris; assembly: GCA_019114175.1. GTDB lineage: Bacteria > Actinomycetota > Actinomycetes > Mycobacteriales > Mycobacteriaceae > Corynebacterium > Corynebacterium gallistercoris. Next base: position 17,115 of record DXFZ01000106.1, on the reverse strand, counting down.
TCCTGGCGAAGCTGCATGACACGGTACAGGCCGTGACAGAAGCGCTGGACAACACCAGTGTGGCCGTCGCCTGCGACGAAGTCCGATGGTTCTGCGACGCACTGACCAACTGGTACGTGCGCCGCTCCCGGGAACGCTTCTGGGCCGGCGACGAGGAGCACCCGGAGGCCTTCAACACGCTGTACACCGTGCTGGAGACGCTGAGCCGCGTGGCTGCGCCCCTGCTGCCGATGACCACGGAAGTGATCTGGCGTGGCCTGACTGGCGAACGTTCCGTGCACTTGGCCGACTGGCCGGATGCCTCCGCGCTGCCAGCCGACGATGACTTGGTGGCTGCTATGGACGCCGTGCGCGCCATCAGCTCCGCCACCAGCTCCCTGCGCAAGGCGCACAAGCTGCGCAATCGCCTGCCGCTGCCTGCCATCACGGTGGCGCTGCCGGAGGCGCACGACTTGGATGAGTTCACGCAGATCATCGCCGATGAGGTCAACGTCAAGGACGTCACCCTGACCTCTGACGTGGACTCCGTGGGACGCTTCGACGTGGTCGTCAACGCCCGCGCGGCGGGACCGCGCCTGGGCAAGGACATGCAGAAGGTCATCAAGGCGGTCAAGTCCGGCGAGTACCAGGTCGCTGAGGATGGTACCGTCACTGCCGCTGGGATCCAGTTGCAGGAGGGCGAGTTCAGCCGCAAGCTGGTGGCGGAGGATCCGGAGCACACCGCCGAGGTTGCGGGCCTGGGCGGCCTGGTGGTGCTCGATACCACCGTGACCGAGGAGCTGGAGGCCGAGGGCTGGGCTGCCGACCGCATCCGCGCGGTGCAGGAGGCCCGCAAGGCGAAGGGGCTGGAGGTCTCTGACCGGATCAGCCTGCGGCTGTCCGTGCCTGCGGACAAGGAAGAGTGGGCCCGCACGCATGCGGAGTCCATCGCGCGGGAAGTTCTGGCTACCAGCGTTGAGGTCGTTGTCGACGAGGACCTGCCCTTCGAAGTAGCCGATGGTTGCAGCGCGGACATCGAGGTTGTGTAACCCTTGAGCCGCTGGGTGGCGCACATTGACATGGACGCGTTCTTCGCGTCCGTGGAGCAGCTCACCCGGCCTACGCTGCGTGGCCGACCCGTGCTGGTCGGGGGCATGGGCGGGCGCGGCGTTGTGGCGGGAGCGTCCTACGAGGCCCGGGAATACGGCGCCCGCTCTGCCATGCCCATGAGCCAGGCGGTGCGCTTGTGCCGCCAACGCGCGGTGGTGGTCTCGCCACGCAAGGAAGTCTATTCCGCAGCTTCCCGCAAGATCTTCGCCGTGATCTCCGAATTCGCCGGTGTGGTGGAGCAACTGTCCGTGGACGAGGGCTTCGCCGAACCGCAGGGACTTGGGAGTCCGGAGGAAGCCCGCGCCTGGGCCCTCAACCTCCAACAGGCCGTGGAAGATGCCACCGGCCTGCCCGCCTCCGTGGGCATGGCTTCCACAAAACTGGACGCCAAGATGGCTTCTGACCTGGCCAAACCACACGGAGTGGCGGTGGTCAGCGCCGCAGAACGCATGGGGGTGTTCGGCCCGCGCCCAGTGGGGGACTTGTGGGGGATCGGCAAGGTCGCCCAGAACAAGCTCCACGCCTATGGGGTGGATACAATTGCCCAGTTCATCCGCATGCCCACCGCTGATGTGCGCTCCACCCTGGGGTCCGTGGGCCTGGAAGTCCAAGCGATGGCCGCGGGCAACGATGACAGGCCGGTCGCGCCCCGGGCGCGCGCCAAGCAGGTGAGCGCGGAGCGGACCCTAGCCGTGGACGTGCGCACGACCGCGGAGGCACTCAAAGTGCTCGATGACACCGCCCGCGTCATGCACCGCAGATTAGCCAAGGACGGGCGGGCCTGCCGGACCGTCACGGTCAAGATAAGGACCACCGACTTCGCGCTCCACACCAAGTCAGCCGCGCTGCCTGCGCCCACCGATGAGCTGGACCAGATTCTGGCGGTGGCGCAGAAGCTCCTTCCGCGCCCGGAGCTCATCGGGGCACTGCGGCTGATCGGGGTGAGCGTGTCCGGGCTCGTCGATGACAGGCAGGAACTGCTCTTTCCCGAGCTCAACCCGCCGCCGCAGCCGATCCTCATCGCTGAGGAGGCCAGCCCCGTCACGGCTACAACGTGGCGAGCAACCCAGGACATCCACCATGAGGGGTTCGGCCACGGCTGGGTGCAAGGAGCGGGATCCGGCGTGGTCAGCGTGCGCTTCGAAACCCGCGCCACCGGGCCGGGGAAGACCCGCACATTCGCTGTGGATGACCCCGCGTTGTCCCCGGCCAACCCCTTGGAAAGCCTCGATTGGGATGATCTGGAAGACCTCGAAGAGGACTAGCTTTCCTTCTGTACGGCCAGCCGGTGCAGCAGCGCCATGCGCAGTTGGGAGGGGCGCAGGCTGCCGCCCGTGGCCCACGCTCCGGTACCCAGCGCGGCCAAACTTGCGCCTCCGCCGGCACCCCCATAGATCGCGGCCACCCCGCCTTCCACGACCCGGGTGCTGATCACCACAGGCACCTCCGGCCGCCGCGTTGCTAACTCGCCCAGCGCCTCGGCCACAGGCTGGGGCACGTTGCCGGAGCCCAGCGCCTCAATGACAAGGCCATCGATGGGCTGGCTGGTGGCGAAGCGCACCAGGGAGCCATCGTCGCCCGAGTAGGTGGCAACAATCGGGACTCTAAGCCCGGCCAGAGTACCGCTCCGGCCCACCGAGTCTCCGCAGATCACAGGGGTGGGATCGTCGCCTCCTCCCGCCACAGCGCTGCGGAACGGGGCATCGGCCGTGGTGTGCGCCTTATACGCCCCGCGGGCCGGCAGATCCTCCCCGCCGAAGTGGAGCCAGGCACCGCCGCCTGACTGGTCGTACAGCTTCTGCGCCAGTTCAACAGCTCCGGCGATGTTCCCCGGTCCATCCGGGGAGGGGTCATCGGCTGGCCGCTGCGCGCCGGTGAAGATCACCGGCACATCAGCGCCGAACCTGAGGTCAACCGCCATGAGTGTCTCTTCCATCGTGTCCGTGCCATGGAGCACCACCACGGCGGCGGACCCCTCCCGCGCACGGCTGATGTGCCCCAAGAGCTCGTCCAGTTGGCTCAGGGTGACGGAGGAAGAATCGATGCTCATCACATCGTCTGCCACAAGAGTGGCCCCCAGCTGCCCGGCGAACCCCGCCTGGGCCAGAAGATCCGCGGTGTTCAGGGTGGGTACCAGGTGTCCGGAGGCATCGTGGGTGCAGGAGATCGTGCCGCCGGTGCCCAGCACGCGAATGGGAAGTGTCATATCCCATGTGTAACATCGTGGAAGTCTATTCCCAAGATGAGCATCATGATTTTTGAAGGAGCATAACCCCGTGCGCATTTCCAAGGCACTGGCCGTCTCCACGGCCCTTTCCGCCACCCTTGCATTGGCGGCATGCGGCAATGATGAAGAGTCCACCTCTTCCACCTCCACGTCTTCTGCCACCTCGTCTGCCTCCCAGCAGGCGCAGCCCCTGCCGACCGCGCTGGAGCTCAGCGAGGTGCTCAACCGCGCCGTGGACCCAGGCCTGCCCACCGAGGAAAAGGTGGACACCGTGGTCGGTGGTGAGCAAGCCCCGGACCTCTTCGAGGCCCTGACGCAGTCCAAGATGGAGTCTGGCGCGCAGCTGGAGGTCGTTGACCCCGTGCTTCCCTCCCTATCCCCGGAGCACGATGCTTCCGCGACGGTGCACCTGACCCTGCCGGAGCAGGAGCCGCAGGTCATCTCCAACGTGGACTTCGTCAATGACAATGGCACGTGGAAGCTGGATCAGGTGTGGGCCTGCACCCTGGTCAACAACGTCATGCCGGACCGGCTTCCCCCCATGTGCCACGAGGTCATCTAACTGGCCGCCGCCTAGCCCCGCGGGGCCCACGTGCTCTTTGACGTGGAGGTTTGGAGGACTCGCACCGGCGAGTCCTCCTTTCCGTATGTCACGGTCGTGGTCACATCAATATTGCCCCGCACCGGCACCGCCAAGTTCAAATCCAGGTGCAGCTGGCCGCTGGAGGTGCTGGATATATCCATCACCTCCAGGTCCGTGTCAGACAGGCTGGTCACCGCCGGCTTGCGTTGCACCTCGACCTTCAAGCTGACCGCCTGGCCTTGGCGCTCCATGAGGGTGTAGGTGACCTCCTGGAGCATGGACACGCCTTCCTCCACCCGGTTGGCCACGGTCCATTGCGCGCCCGGACCGATCGGCTCGGTGGGGAAGACCAGCGGGAAATCGTTCATCTGCGTCAGCGCGGTCTCCACGCTGGCCCGCGCGGAGTCCGTCGCCGCCTCCGGTGCTTGGAACGTGCGAGACTTCGCCCGCCCATCGTTACTCTGCGTCGTCGTCATGGTGAACCCCTCCGCGGACGCGATGTCCTCATTGCGCTCCGCGTTGGTCCCGCTGGGCTTGCCGACCGTCACGGTGGAGGTCCGCTCCTCGCCATCGGTGCTGGCCTGGGCCACCAGCGGCAGTTCCATCGTCACCTCGTCATAGGGGAGGGATTCGGCCTGCCGCTCCGCACCTTCCCCCTTGGTTTCCTGCTCGAGGCCCTGCGTGGCGCTGAAGAGCACCTGCTGCTCGGATTCATCGGAGAACCACACCAACGGCTCCCGGGGAGCCTGCCCTACCTGTTCCAGGGACACGCTGACCCCCGGCACCGTCACCTCTGCGGCCTGCGGAGCATCGCCGGAATCGGAGGAACAGGCCACGGTGCCACAGCACAAGGTCACTGCGGTGAGGACGCACGCGAGAGATTTGGTTCTAATACCCACAAGTTCACAGGGTAACACCGGGGCGTTAGACTCTTTAAGCGTGACCAAGAAAGCAGCCACACTTCTTCCCTTCGCCTTGATGGTGGGCATCATCGCCACTGATCAGCTCTCCAAGTGGCTTGTTGTGGAAAAACTCGAGCCCGCCACGGCGTACCCGGTCATCGGCGATTTTTTCAGGTTGTACCTGGTGCGCAATCCGGGGGCTGCTTTTTCTTTTGGGAGCGACGCCACAGTGATCTTCTCCCTCATCCAACTCGTGGCCGTGGCCGTGTGTTGTGTCCTCGCGCTAAGAAACTCGAGCATGTGGGCGGCGGTGCCCATCGGGTTGATCGGCGGGGGAGCGGCCGGCAACCTCATTGACCGGATTTTCCGCGAGCCCGGAGGTTTCCACGGGCACGTGGTGGATTTCTTCTCCTTTGGCAGCTTCGCCATCTTTAACGTGGCTGATGCCGCCATTACCGTGGGGGTGGTGTGCTACCTCTATTACGCGTTCGCCGTGGAGCCGAAAGAGCACGCAGCCAAGCAGCAGGAACAGGAGGCCGCCCAGCAGTGAGTGATCAGCTCCAGCCACCACGGGAACACCGAGTCCTGCCGGTTCCGGACGGCCTGGCCGGGCTGCGTGTCGATGCCGGCCTGTCAAAGATGTTGGGGCTGAGCCGCACCGCCGTCGCCGAATTAGCAACCGAAGGCGACATCGTGGTCGATGGGAAACAGGCCGGGAAATCGGATCGGTTGGCCGCCGGGGCGTGGGTGGACATCACGCTGCCGGCGCCGCCGAAGGACCTCGCGCAGGAGCCACCCCAGCACGTGGAGGGGATGGAGATCCTGTACTCCGATGATGACGTGATTGTCATTGACAAGCCGGTCGGCGTGGCGGCGCACCCGACGATCGGGTGGGAAGGGCCGACCGTCACCTCGGGGCTGGCGGCCGCAGGCTTCAGGATCTCCACCTCGGGGCCGCCGGAGCGCAAGGGCATCGTGCAGCGGCTGGACGTGGGAACATCGGGGGCGATGATCGTGGCCGCCAGCGAACGCGCCTACACGGTGCTCAAGGCCGCGTTCCGTAACCGGGAAGTGTCCAAGACCTACCACGCGCTCGTCCAAGGCCACCCGGACCCCACCAGCGGGACGATCGACGCGCCGATCGGGCGGCACCCCAGCGCAGGGTGGCGCTTTGCGGTGCGTGACGATGGTAAGCATGCGGTGACCCATTACGACACCCTGGAGGCGCACCGGCAGGCCAGCCTGCTCAAGGTGAAACTGGAGACCGGCCGCACCCACCAGATCCGCGTGCACTTTTCCTCCCTCCATCACCCCCTGTGCGGCGACCCGATGTACGGGTCGGACCCGAATCTCACCACACAACTTGGCCTCGTGCGCCAGTGGTTGCACGCCGTGGAACTCGGATTCCCGCACCCGGACGGCCGCTGGATGACGGTGAGTTCGCCGTACCCCGATGACCTGCAGCACGCCCTGGACACGTTGAGGCAGGCCAATGGCATCTCCTAACTACAAACACCGCGCCCCGCAGCACGTGAAGAAAAACCGCAAGCGCACCAGGGAGCTGGACTGGCAGGACACCCGCGTGCCCGCCTGGGTGGCATGGCTATCCGTCCTGTGCCTCATTGCCTTGTTCGCGGGAGTGTTGGCGCTATCGACCTCGGATAGAACCGCTAAGCCGATGAACATCAACGGCGACCAGCTGGGCCCAATAGGCATGACCGTGGAGGAATACGATGGCTTCGCCCATGAGCAGCTCGTGGCCGCCCAGGGCACGCAGGAGCGCTGGGCGCTGGTCTCGCCACCGCCGGATCAGCCGTGGGATCAGCAGGAGCTATCTGACCTCGTCCGGGGCCTCGATGCCCGCGTGAGCACCTTCTACTTCGGCCCGGCGGCCTCCATCCCCGCGGCGGAACCGGCGGCGGGGCACACACGCGCGGACGTGGTGGAGCGGATCTTCGCCACCGCCGCCGCCCAAGATGGGGTGGCCCCAGAGCAGGTGCGGTGCGATGGACTGCTGGTGTACGCCACCCCGGAGGTGCTGCGGGAGCTTGAACCCCGCGTATTCGCCGTGGAGCCGGCCCACCCGGAGGCCGTGTACGGCCTCATGGGCATCAGGCCGGTGAGCGCCGCGTGATCTTTGGCATCCTGTGCTACGTCATGTGGGGGCTATTCCCCGCATTCTTCCCTCTGCTGCAGCCGGCAACGCCCACGGAGATTCTGGCCCACCGGTTCGTGTGGACCCTGGTGTTCATGGTGCTGGTGCTGCTGGCCAGCAGAAAGCTGCGCCAGCTGGCGGCGATCACCTTGCGGCAGTGGGGCTTCATCGCCGTGGCGGCGGTGCTCATTGCTACCAACTGGGGGCTGTACATCTACGCGGTCAACAATGACCACGTGGCGGACGCGGCCCTGGGGTATTTCATCAACCCGCTGGTGAGCGTGCTGCTGGGGGTCATCGTCCTCCGGGAATCCTTGAGGCCCTTGCAAAAGCTCTCCGTGGCCATCGCCGCAGTGGCGGTGGTGATCCTCACTGTGGCTCTGGGTCAGCCGCCGCTGATCTCCCTGGCACTGGCGTTTACCTTTGGCCTCTATGGGCTGGTGAAAAAGCGCATCCGCCTCACACCCACCCAGTCACTCACGGCGGAGACTATCGTGCTGGCTCCCGTGGGACTCGTGTACCTGGGGATGTTGCAGGCCACTGGGGAGAACACATTCACCCAGCTGGGCCCAGGCCACGCGACACTGCTCATGGCCGCCGGTGTGGTGACGGCCCTGCCGCTGCTGTGCTTCGCCCGCGCGGCTCAGGAGATGACCCTGACCAGCCTGGGAATGATTCAATACATCACGCCGGTGATGCAGATGCTCTGGGCGGTGTTCGTCACCCACGAGCACATTCCAGCCGCCCGCTGGGTGGGCTTCATCATCATCTGGGTGGCGGTGACGGTCTTCATCATTGACCTCGCACTGCACCGCCCCCGGCGCGTGTCACGCCAGCCCGCACACGCGATCCACCATTGAGTTGCGGAACATGCCGTGGGGGTCCACGGTTTCGCGCAAGTGGCAGAATTCCGCGAGGTCCTCGTGCCGGTCGAGGAGCTCCTCGTGGGTCAAGGTGTGGATCTTGCCCCAGTGCGGGCGCCCGCCTGCGGATGTGAAGATGGGCTCTAGTTCTCGGAACAGGGCCCGGTGGTCATCCTTGTGGTAGCGGTGGATGGCGATGTAACAGCTCTGCCTGCCTTTGGCGGTGGAGAGGGGCACGTCATCGGCGGCGGTGGCGCGGACTTCCACTGGGAAGAGGACGCGCTGGTCGCTGTTGTTGATCACCTTCGTAATCTCTTCGAGCACCTCGGTGGCGGAGTCGAGGGGCACGGCGTATTCCATCTCGTTGAAGCGCACGCGCCGGGAGGTGACGAACACGTCGTGGGCGAAGTCTGAGTACTCCCGCTGGGCAAGCGTGGCGGCGCAGACTTTCGCCAGGGGGCGCGTGAGTGCGGGCACGTGGTGGGTGAGTTCGCACAAACCGCGGTAGAGCCCGTTGTTGATGAGTTCATCTTCCAGCATGGCTTTGGCGCGGCTTAAGGGGCGTGGGGTGGTGGTGCCCGGCAGGCGGGTGTTGGTCTTGGTGTGGGCAACGTGGGTGCCGGGGAACCAGTAGTACTCGAAGTGATCCACGCCCGCGGCGCGCTGGGCGAAGTGGGGCGCCACCGCATCGATGGGTTCGGCTGCTTCCACGGCGTGGAGGACGAAGGTGTCCACCACGTCCAGTTCCACTTCGGTGATGATGCCCACTGCGCCGAGGGAGAGGCGGGCCAGCCGGTAGAGCTCGCCTGCGGTGCCGGTGGCCTCCGGGGTACATTCGTGCGCGTGGCCATCGGCGGTGATGATGCGGAATGCCCGGACCATCCCGGCGAATCCGGTGAAGCCGAGCCCGGTGCCGTGGGTGCCGGTGCTGATGGCGCCCACGACGGATTGCGGGTCCACGTCTCCCTGGTTCGCCAGCGCCACGCCGTGCTCGCGCAGTAAGCCGGGGATGTCCCGGAGCCTGGTACCAGCGCGGAGGCGCGCGGTCATGGTCGTCTTGTTGACGTGGATGAGCCCAGCCATGTTGTCGAGGTTGACGAGCACACCCTCGGTGCAGGCCAAGCCGGTGAAGGAGTGGCCTGCCCCCACGGCCTTGACCCGCTGTCCGCTGGCTGCGGCACGGGTGATGATGCGCACCAGCTCTTCTTCGCTGGTGGGTTGCATGATTGCTGTTGGGTGGGCAGTTTCCACCCCGGACCAGTTGTGCCATGTGCTTGTCATTAGTTACACGAATGCCTTTCCTTCTCCTCGGTAGGTGGGCCAGGTGGCGAGGATCTCCCCGCCGCTGACGACCACCACGTCTGCCGTGAACTCGTTTGCTTCCCCAGCTTTGGCGTGGCGCATCCACACGTGGTCGCCGAGTTGTAGGTTGCGCGCTGCAGGTCCGGCCAGTGGGGTTTGCACTTCACCGGGGCCTTCGAGGGCGGTCATCGTCAGGCCAGCTGGCCAGTCCACTGTGGGGAGGCGGTCGGGGTTGATTGGTCCCGACGCCACCCTGCCGCCTCCGCTGACCGTCACCATGTGTGGGGTCGGTTTACGGGTCACTGGCACCACGAACCACTGGGCGGGTGTTGATTGGAAGGTGGTGTAGCGGTCAAACAGCCCGGAGCCGAGTATCCCGCTTCCCGCGCCGATTTCGGTGATGGCCTCTTCCGCGGTGGTGGTTTCGATGGATCCGGTGCCGCCGCCGTTGACGAACTCCAGTGGCCCGCACGCGTCCTGAACGGCGGCCACGATGCGCGCCCGGCGGCGAGCGAGCTCGGCTGCGGAGAGGCGCTTCATGGCGACGATGGCGGGGGAGCTGTCCGTGGTTCCGGCGATCTGCCCCTCGTAGGCCATGAGGCCCACCAGCTGCACAGCGGGGTGGCGGGTGATGGTCGTGGCAAGCTCCACCACCGCGTCTGCGGAATGGATGGGGGAGCGCCGGGCGCCGATGTGCACCGGGCCGTATTTGAGGGAGGCATCAACGTCGATGCACACCCGCACCGGCGCGGTGGCGTAGGCGGCGATGAGGTCTACGTGTTCAGGGGAGTCCACCATGAGGGTGATTGCCTCGCGGGCTGCGGGGTTGGAGCACAGTTCGGCGAGCCCAGCGCGATGGGTGGTGGGGTAGGCCACGAGGATGTCATCGGCCGTGCCGGTGGCATGGAGCCACAGCGCTTCGGGGAGGCTGTAGGCGAGGATGCCTTGGAAGCCGGGGAGGGAAAGAACGTCGCTGATAAGCGCGCGGATGCGCAGGGACTTGCTGGCTACCCGGATGGGGGTGCCGGCGGCGCGCATGCTCATCGCCCGGGCGTTGTCCCGCGCGGCGTCGAGGTCGAGGACGGCCAGCGGCGGATCGAGGTGTTCCACGGCAGCTCTTATGTCTTTTCTCACAACTAAAACCATATACTTCTGTGAACGTAAGTGGGGGGATTTCGGGCAAGAAAAAACGCGCTAAGATGGCGCACCATGAGCGGTTCTTCATTCGTCCATCTTCACAACCACACGGAATACTCCATGCTCGATGGCATGGCGAAGGTGGATCTGCTGGCCCAGGAGGTTGTGCGTCAGGGAATGCCAGCGGTGGGGATGACAGACCACGGCAACATGTTCGGCGCTGATGCCTTCTACCGGGCCATGACCGCGGCCGGGGTGAAGCCGATCATCGGCATTGAGGCCTATATCGCACCGGATTCCCGTTTCAACCAGAACCGTGTGCGGTGGGGTAAGCCGGAGCAGAAGTCCGATGACGTGTCCGCCTCCGGCGCGTACCTGCACCAGACGATGATCGCGGAAAACGCCACTGGCCTGCGCAACCTGTTCTATCTGTCCTCGATGGCCAGCTATGAGGGGCAGCTGGGTAAGTGGCCCCGTATGGATGCCGAGCTCATCGCCGAACATGCCGAAGGCATCATCGCCACCACCGGGTGTCCTTCCGGTGACGTACAGACCCGCCTGCGCCTGGGGCAGTTCGATAAGGCCTTGGAGGCCGCCGCCATGTGGCAGGACATTTACGGCAAGGATAATTTCTTCCTGGAGCTGATGGATCACGGCCTGGAGATCGAAAAGCGGGTGCGCGATGACCTGCTGGAGATCGGCCGCAAGCTGGATCTGCCCCCGCTGGTGACCAATGACTGCCACTATGTGCTGGAGCAGCAGGCCCCGGCGCACGAGGTGATGCTCTGCGTGCAGACCGGCTCCACGATGGACGAGCCCACCATCGATGAGGGTGGTAAGCGCTTCGCCTTCTCTGGCTCCGGCTACTACCTGCGCACCGCGGAGGATGTCCGCGCGCAGTGGGATAAGGAAGTGCCCAAGGGTTGCGATAACACCCTGTGGGTCGCCGAGCGTGTCCAGGACTACGGCGAGATCTGGGAAGAGCACCCGCATGACCGCATGCCGATTGCGGACGTGCCGGACGGGGAGACCCCCACCACGTGGCTGACCCACGAGGTGATGAAGGGGCTCGAGGAGCGCTTCCCTGGCAAGCCCGTGCCCACCGAATACATCGACCGGGCGAAGTACGAGATCAGCGTGATCGACATGAAGGGTTACCCGTCCTACTTCCTCATCGTGGCGGAGCTGATCAAGTACGCCCGCTCCGTAGGCATCCGCGTGGGCCCCGGCCGTGGTTCCGCTGCGGGTGCGTTGGTGGCGTATGCGCTGACCATCACGAACATTGACCCGATGGAACACGGCCTGCTGTTCGAGCGCTTCTTGAACCCTGAGCGCCCCTCCGCACCGGATATCGATATCGACTTTGACGATCGCCGCCGTGGTGAGATGATCCGCTACGCCTCAGACCGCTGGGGCGAGGACAAGATCGCCCAGGTGATCACGTTCGGCACCGTGAAGACGAAACAGGCCATTAAGGACTCCGCCCGCGCCCACTATGGCCAGGCCGGGTTCCAGATGGCCGACCGCATCACCAAGGCCCTGCCCCCGGCGATCATGGCCAAGGACATTCCGCTCCACGGCATCATGGACCCGGAGCACGAGCGCTACAACGAGGCCACCGAGGTCCGCCAGCTCATCGAGACGGACCCGGATGTCTCCAAGATTTACAAGGATGCGCTGGGCCTGGAGGGCGTGGTGCGCCAGGCCGGCGTACACGCGTGTGCCGTCATTATGTCCAGCGTCCCGTTGCTGGACTGCATCCCGATGTGGAAGCGAAAGCAGGATGGCGCGCTCATCACTGGCTGGCCATACCCCGCCTGTGAGGCCATCGGCCTGCTGAAGATGGACTTCCTGGGCCTGCGTAACCTCACCGTCATCGGGGACGCGATCGATAACATCAAGGCCAACCGTGGTGAGGAGCTTGACCTGGAAAACCTCACCACCGAGGACACCAAGGCCTATGAGCTCCTCGCCCGCGGCGAGACCCTGGGCGTGTTCCAGCTGGACTCCGGCGGTATGCAGGAGCTGCTGAAGCGGATGAAGCCCACCGGCTTCAATGACATCGTGGCCGCACTCGCTTTGTACCGCCCGGGCCCGATGGGCGTGAACGCCCACTGGGAGTACGCGGACCGAAAGAATGGCCGCAAGCCGATCGTGCCGATCCACCCGGAGCTGGAGGAGCCGCTGAAGGAGATCCTGGATGAGACCTATGGCCTCATCGTCTACCAGGAGCAGATCATGAAGATCTCCCAGAAGGTGGCCAACTACACCGCAGGTCAGGCCGATGGTTTCCGCAAGGCGATGGGTAAGAAGAAGCCGGAGGTGCTGGAAAAAGAGTTCGTCACCTTCGAATCCGGCATGAAGGACAACGGATTCTCCGCAGACGCGATCAAGACCCTGTGGGACACGATCCTGCCCTTCGCCGGCTACGCGTTCAACAAGTCTCACGCCGCTGGCTACGGTCTGGTGTCCTTCTGGACGGCCTACCTGAAGGCCAACTACACCGCGGAATACATGGCGGCGCTGCTGACCTCGGTGGCGGACAAGAAGGACAAGTCCGCCATCTACCTGGCCGATTGCCGCCACTTGGGCATCAAGGTGTTGTCCCCGGATGTCAACGAGTCCCGCTATACCTTCCAGCCGGTGGGGGAGGACATCCGCTTCGGCCTGGGCGCGGTGCGCAACGTGGGCGAGGATGTGGTGGAGTCCATCATCTCCTCGCGCGAGGAGAAGGGCCTGTTCAAGGACTTTTCGGACTATCTGGACAAGATCGAAGTCGCCGCGTGTTCCAAGCGCGTCACTGAGTCCCTCATCAAGGCGGGCGCGTTCGATTCGTTGAAGCACCCACGCAAGGGCTTGGTGTTGGTGCATGAGGCCGCGGTCGATGCGGTCACGTCCACGAAGAAGGCGGCGGCGAAGGGCCAGTTCGATCTGTTCGCTGGTTTTGGTGATTCTGGCGACGGCGGCGCCGCAGACGTGTTCCGAGTTGAGGTACCGGACCAGAACTGGGAGCGCAAACACGAGCTGAGCTTGGAGCGTGACATGCTGGGGCTTTATGTCTCCGGCCACCCGCTGGATGGCTTCGAGCAGGCCTTGGAGGCACAAGTGGACACCCCGCTGACCACCGTGCTCTCCGGCGAGCTTCCCAACAGCAAAGAGGTCAAGATCGGCGGCATCATCAGCTCCGTGGAGCGGCGCGTGGACCGCAATGGTTCGCCCTGGGTCATCGCCACCCTGGAGGATCACCACGGCGCGCAGGTGGAGCTGCTGGTGTTCGCCAAGACGTATCAGATGGTGGCCCCGCAGATTGTGGAGGACAACATCGTGCTCGCGAAGGCCCGGATCAGCTACAAGGATGACCGGATGAGCCTGTTCTGCGAGGACCTGAAATCCGCCGAGCTCACCACGGGCGCTGGCACGGGCGTGCCGCTGCGGCTATCCATCAGGGTGGATCAAGCGACCCCGGAGAACATGGAGCGGCTCAAGCGCGTCCTCACCCAAAACAAGGGGGACTCGGATGTCTACCTCACCCTCATCGACGGCGAACAGGAGCTGCAGTTCATGCTGGCGCCGGAGATGCGGGTGAATAAGTCCCCCGCGCTCATGGGTGACCTCAAGGCCTCCACCTGGGAAGGGATCTTCGCCTAGGATTTTCCGGGAACTTATCTGCAACCATGTGCGACTACTTATCACGTACCCCTCACGTACTCGTTGATAAGGAGAATGATCCGCAGTGGTTGTCACCAACCCTGAAACCCCCTCACGCGCCCGCAGCGGGCTGGGCCCGCTGACCCGCAGAATTCATTTCTACGCAGGAATGTTCATCGGCCCGTTCCTGCTCATCGCCGCACTCAGCGGCGCACTGTACGCCGTAGCACCCACGGTTGAGGCCGTCATGTACAAAGACGTGCTCACCGTGGAGCCGACGGCCACGCAGGTCCCCCTGCGCGACCAGGTGCAGGCTGCACAGGCCGAACACCCGGAGATGCCCGTCGCCCAAATCTGGCCTGCCAGCGCACCCGGGGAGACCACCCGCGTGCTCCTGGAAGACCCCGCCCTGGACGAGCCCCGCCTGCTCAGCGTCTTCGTCGACCCCGGCACCGCAGCGGTGGTGGGGGAGCAGCCCAGCTACTCGGGCTTGGGCGAGCTACCCCTGCGCCACTGGATTTCTGGGCTCCACAAGGATCTCAACCTCGGGCCGGCCGGAACCCTCTATTCAGAGCTGGCGGCCAGCTGGATGTGGTTCATCGCCTGCGGCGGCGCCTACCTGTGGTGGAAGCGCACCCGCACGCCGCGCCGCGCCGCCACCGGCCTGCCCCGGGCGCGCCGCACCCTCAACCTCCACGGCGTGGCCGGCACGTGGCTGCTCATCGCCATGCTCGGCCTCTCCGCCACGGGCATCACCTGGTCCGCCGTGGCGGGGCAAAACGTGTCCCACACCGTGGAGGCGCTGGGGTGGAAGGCAGACCCCATCGCCACCACCGTGCAGCAGGATGGAGAACCCCTGACGCCGCGGGACGTCGCCGCCCAGGCAGACACCGTGTGGCGCGTCGCTCACGAAGAAGGCCTCACGGGTTCGCTGCGCCTGTTCCCGCCGGAGGATTCCGCCACCGCCTGGCAGGCCAGCGAGCGCTGGGTTCCCTACCGCACCAGCAGCGACGCCATCAGTGTCGATGGCACCTCCGGCGAGGTTGTGGACCGGCTGCCCTTCGCCGAGCTGCCGCTGTTTTCGAAGCTCACCGCCTGGGGCATCTACCTGCACATGGGCATCATGTTTGGCCTCCCGCTGCAGTTGGCGCTCCTCGCGGCGGCGGTGGGCATCGCCGCGCTCGTGGTCACCGGCTATCTCATGTGGTGGCGGCGACGCCCCACCGTTGGCGCCATCGCCGGAATCCCAGGGCCAACCACGGCGCTGAGCGGCCGGGACTGGGCCGTCATCGCCTGCCTCCTCGCCACGGTGGGAACCTTCCTCCCCCTCTTTGGCGTCAGCCTCGCCGTGATGGTGCTGGTCGACCGGGCCCTGGCCTACCGCTCCTCGAATCGGTAGGACCAGTCCTCCGGCCCTAGATTGACGCGCACCACGTAGTGACAGGTGGTGTGGTGCAGTGTCCACTCAATCCACCGGCCTTCGCCCTCCACTGGCTCCACCACGGGCACATCCCCAGCCAGGTCTGGGGCCACCCGGTCAGCTGGGTCAGGGCTGCACCAGCGCACCTCCGCCAGCATCGATTCAGCGATGTAGGAGTGCCTGCGCAGCCAGATGAGCTCCCTGTAACCCCGCAGGATCTCCGCGTGCTGGCCTTCCTCCAGCTCTGACCAGTTCAGCGTGGAGGCCTCAAAGGTCTCCACCGCCGCCGGATCCGGTACGTCCTTCGGGTCCCACCCGGCGCGGGCGAACTCCCGCATGCGCCCCTCGCGGGTCGCCTGGTTCAGCTCCTCGTTCTCGTGGTCCACGAAGAACGCAAAGGGCGTGGACGCGCCCCATTCCTCGCCCATGAACAGCATCGGGGTGAAGGGCCCAAGCAGCACGAGTGCGGCCTTGGCCAGCTGCTGTTCGGGGCTTAAGCTCATGCTCGGCCGGTCGCCCGCCGCCCGGTTTCCCGTCTGGTCGTGGGTGGTGGTGTAGACCACGAGGTCCTGGTGCCGGACCTCCTCCAGCACCCGGCCGTGGGTGCGCCCGCGGAAGGTCGAATACCGCCCGTCATGCCAGAACCCGCGCTGGTAGGTAGTCGCGAGCACCTGGAGTGGGCCGAAGTCCCCGTAGTAGGCGTGGTCCTCGCCACTGACGAGGGCGTGGATGGCGTGGTGTAGATCGTCATTCCACTGGCCCACGCCGAATCGTTCCGTGTACTTCGGATCATTCTGGTCGCTTTCCACCACAATCCAGCTAGGCTCCGCCGCGTCCCGGATCTGCTCCACCAGGCTCACCGCGCCCGTGTCATCGAGCGCGTGCACCGCGTCCAAGCGCAGCCCGTCGATGCCAAAGGTCTTCGTCCACAACGTCACCGCGTCCAGAATGTAGGCGCGCACCTCATCGGACCTGGCCCCCTGCAGGTTGACCACCTCACCCCAGCCAGTCGAGCCACCGGCGGTGTAGGGCCCAAACGCGCCCGTGTAGTTCCCGTCCGGGCCGAAGTGGTTGTACACCACGTCCAACACCACTGAAATCCTCAGCGCGTGGGCGGCCTCCACGAAGCGCAGCAGCGCATCCGGCCCGCCGTAGGTCTCGCTCACCGCGTGCCAATACACGCCGTCATATCCCCAGTTCCTGGCCCCTCCCACCGGCTGGACCGGCATGAGCTCCACGGCGGTAACACCTAAGTCCCGCAGGTACTCTAGCCTCTCCGTCGCCGCGTCTAGCGTGCCTTCCGGGGTGAAGGTGCCCACGTGCAACTCGTAGAGAACCTGACCTTCCAACGGCCTGCCCAGCGGCTCCAGCGTCCGATCGGCCTCCCACACCTGTGAGAGCCCATGGATCCCGTCCGGTTGCCTGCGCGAGCGGGGGTCGGGGAGCACGGGGGTGCCGTCGACCGAAAAACCATACCGGGCACCCACCTGAACCGGCACATCGGCGGCCCACCACCCGCCTGCCTTCGCCACCATGGGGTGGCGTGCACCATCCACCTCGACCTCGACCGTCTTCGCTTCCGGAGCCCACACGCTATACATGTCACCAGAGTAACTGCGATAATGAACCAATGCGCGCTGAACAACCATACCTCCGTCCGCGGCCGGGCACGGTCACGGAGACGATCGAGATTAAACGCTCCCACTTCATCGGCCTCGCCCGCCGCACGGAGACGGAGGAGGCCGCGCGGGAGTTCATCGCCGAGGTCAAGGCGCAGTACCCGGACGCG
>DXFZ01000105.1 GCA_019114175.1 Candidatus Corynebacterium gallistercoris | reverse complement strand
GTCGGTGGAGTACTTCTCCAGCGCCTGGAACTGCCCCTCCGGCTCCTCGGTGGTCACCTTGCGGTTGCCGCGGACGGATTCGAAGGCGCCCTTGATCGCATCAAAGGTGGCACCCTTGGCGTGCAGCGCCTTGGCTGCCTCCGATTCTCCCTTGGCGATGCCGGCAAGCAGCACCTCCGTGGATACATAGGTATCCCCCAGCTGCTCGGCAAGCTCCTGGGCTGCGGTCAGCGCGTTCAGCGCATCCCGGTTGAACTGCGGGTTGGCCATGCCCGCACCGCTTGCCTGCGGGTACTGGGCGACCAAGTTCTTGGCCTCAGCCAGAATCTGGCGGGGCTCCACGCCAGCGGCCTGCAGCACGGGCAGCGCAATGGAATCCTGCTGTTCCAGCAGGGCCACCAGCAGGTGTGCGGGGCGGATATCAGGGTTACCCTTGGCGGAGGCATCCTGCAGCGCAGCCTGCATGGCCTCTTGGGTCTTGGTTGTGGGGTTGAAGCTGGACATGAATTACCTCCTGTGGCTTCCGTTATGCTTCATCAACTTTACGCTTAAATTCTTGAGTACACCTGACTCAACCCCATAACCCTTGAGTATATTCCGCTCAAGTCTGGAAAATTTACAGAATTTTTGTGATCTTCATCATGAATCCACATTCACAGGATCGGTGAGTACGCTATACCGATAGACAAATTTTTTACCTCCGATACCTAGTCTCAGACCTGAAGTCCAACCCCACCGGGCAGCAAGGAGTACAGCAACAGTGGCACGCCACGGTCAGGATGATCAGCGCAGCTTAACGGATCTTTTGCAGGAATCCGTGACGTTGCGTCCGCAGATCCTCGCCACCACCAAGGAGCTCCTGGCGGCCGCGGATCTGCACCCGGCGCCCGTCGCACTTCCCCGGGCGGGAGCCCGCACCCACGGCGCCAGACCTGCCGGAGCCCCACAGTCCGCCAGCGCCGCGCAGCCCACTTCAGCTTCCAACCCCACCTTCGCCCAGACCTTCCCCCACAACCCGGACTACATCAACACGGTCCTGGACTTCCTCCGCGCTGGAGTCACCCCGGCCGGGGAGTTTGAGCAGGCTCAGGGCGAATTCCTCGTCGCCACCGGCAAGGACTTGCGCAAGTACGGGATTGAGCAGGAGCACTATGCGGCCCTCTCCGAGGCGCTACTGGAGTCCATCTCCACCTACATCGACGGGTCCAAGGAGCTCTGCGACCTCGCGGAGCTCGCCTGTTCCCTCCTAGCCTTCGGCGCGGAAGAAGACCGTCAAGCGGACGTACCCGCCACCACTACCGCCACTGTGCTGGACGTGGAGCACCGCTGCTCCACGATCGCCGTGGTCCGGGTGCAAATGGACCCGGTGCTCCCCTTCTGGGCCGGCCAATACCTCGAGGTACGCACCCCCTACACCCCTGATGGCTGGCGGCGGCTCTCCCCGGCCACCACCTGCAACGATGACGGCCTGGTTGAGTTCCACATCCGCGCCGTGCGCCACGTGCTCAACGAAACCGCAGACGATGCCCTGGAGTTCGGCGAGCAGATCGTTAGCCAAGCCCAACCCGGCGACCAATGGGTGTTCGCCAACCCATACGGCCAGCTCCACATCAGCGGGGGCAAGCCCGTGGTCCTCGTGGGAGGATCCACCGGCCTCGCACCCCTGCGCGCACTCATCCTGGAGCTCTCCGCCGAACCCAACCCGCCCAGCGTGCACCTTGTCGCAGCAGCCCACAATCCGGGCGAGCTCTATGACTACCAGACTCTCCAGGGCTTTGACCAGGCCTTCGACTGGCTCACCGTCACATTCGCCGTGGAGCAGTCCCGCGTTCCCGCGGGTACGAACCCGATGGAATACACCGAGGCCGATGCCGCAGAACTGGAGTGGGCCACCCCACGCGATGGTTGGATCCTAGGCACCGCCGCAGAAGTAGCACCCCGCCACACCTCCTGGCAGGGCGCGGAGATCATCATCTGCGGCAGCGCCACCATGAAACGCACCACCGCCCAGGCGTTCATCGATGCCGGAGCCGCGGAAGAGCAGATCCAGATGGACCCCTCCAACTAAGCACCCGTCAACCGACCCCGCCCCCAGCGCCGTAACCTACTCCACGCAGTCCACGGCCACGCCCAGCTCGCGGTCTTTCTTGTGCCCCTTCAAGATCGGCAGCGTCTTGCGCACCTTGTCCACGAAGTTCGGGTCAATGTCCACAGTCAGCACCTGCGCCGCATACCCCGTCTCCGCCAGCCGAGCCCCATTGGGCCCGATGACTGCGGAGTGGCCGATCCCCGTGGGGCCGTCGGACTGACCATACCGTTCCGGCGAACCGGGACGTGCCATGCCCGCCGCTACCAAGTAGGACGTGGAATCCAAGGCCCGCGCCGCCGTGAGCTCCCGCCACTGGTCCAGCTTTCCTGGCCCGTCCGCCCAGCTCGCGGGCACCACCATCACCTTCGCGCCGGCGGAGGCCATGGCCACGAAGTGCCCGGGGAAGCGGATGTCGTAGCACGTCGCCAAGCCCACGGAGACCCCGCCCACGTCCACGACCACGCGGCGCCCGCCCGGCTTGACCGTGTTGGACTCGCGATAGCCGAACGCATCGTAGGTGTGGATCTTGTCATAGTGCGTCACCACGTCCGGGCCGGCAACGAGCAGGGTGTTGTACACGCGGTGGAAGCGGTTGGCTTCCCCGGAGTCCTGCTGCGGCTCCTCGGTGAGGTCTCCGGAGGGGTCACGGTAGACGGTATCTGCCGGGGTGAACATGCCGACCACGGCGGTGGTTCCGTGCTTCTTCGCGGTCTCGATGATCGCGGTGGCGAAGGGCCCGTCGATGGGTTGAGCCACCTGGTCTAGGCGCCCGCTATCGAAGGGGAACATCGCAGCTTCAGGGAAAACCACCAGGTCTGCCCCATTGGCCGCGCCGGACGCAATATATTTCAGGATGCGGGCCAGGTTCTTTTCCACATCTGGTTCGGCGGTCATCTGAATCACTGCGATACGCATGCTACCCAGGGTAGCGTGTAGTTTTTGGCTCTGCCCGCGCAGCCTTGTGGATAACCGATTTTTTATCCACAGGCGGGTGGTTCTTTTTCTTTTGGGGGCGACGCCACCACCGCTATCCTATCCCCACCACACAGAAGTGGTACTCCCGCGGGTGGCTGGGCTTGCGGGGGTGATCTTAGGAGGGGATATCGATGATCAATCTGGGTTATTTGAGCACGTTTGTGCTGGTGGATGGGGAGCTGCGCGCCCGATGCCGCGTCCTGACTGAGCAGGCGGGGCAGATGACTACCGCCGGAGAAGCTGTGAGCCGGGTGCCGGTTCCGTTTCTCACTGGGGAGGCTTTTCCCGCCGCGTTGGAGGGGCTGGTGCGGCATTGCGGTGAATCGGCGCTGGGCCACGCAGCCCAGCTGGGGGCCACTGCGGACTCAATCCTGGAGTACGCGGAC
>DXFZ01000104.1 GCA_019114175.1 Candidatus Corynebacterium gallistercoris | reverse complement strand
ACAATCATCATCCACCTTCTGCGGTTCGGCGCCGGTGGAGGGCGTGGGATCCGTGCACACCGGAATGTCACAGTTGCCACGCTGGGCGGGAGGGGTGGCATCGGCGATGATTTGGTCACACGCCAGGGAGATCGCGGCGTTGCGGGCGTTAATCATGGTGGAAACTGTGGCGGCGGCCGTGGCACCCGCGGCAGTGATCACAGTCAAGGGCGAGAATGGTCCGGTCACGGCAGCGGCGGCCTTGACGAAAGCGGCAAAGGTCCGCGCGAGCTTTTCCACGCCAGACACACAAGCCTCGTTGGCGGCGTCGATACACTCCAGGCCCGCGACACAACTGTTCTGGGAATGATCCACTGTCTGTTCATGAGCCTGCTGTTCCTCACAGGCTTTCGCAGTGGATTCGGCTGGCTTACCGTCACCCAGCTTGGAGAGGGATTCGAGGGCATCCAGAAAGTCATCGAAGAGACCAAGCAAGCCCCAGCCCTGGTCTGTGCCAGTAGGCCCCTCGCCGGACTGGGTGCGGCCCTTCGTCTTAGTCTTGGGGCGTGGCAGGCGGGCGAGAGAATCGGCAATGGCAGCCGTGTCCAGGCCGGCGGTGAATTGCGCGCTAGCCATCGCGGGTTGCACGGGCGCACCGTGGGCAGCCATCGTTGCCAGGGCGGCCTGCAGGCGAGCCTGGGTGACAGCGCTCATGACCTCCCCCTTGTCGATGTGAGGGAGATAGCGTTAGAGATGTCAGCCTCGTCAACGGTGCGGACAAGATTGGTGGCGGCCTGCCCCGCCTGCGCTAGCCGCCGAGCGTGGGCCGTGCGCACGGCATGCGCCTCACTGACCAATGCTTGAAATGCCGCAGCCTTGCCGCTGGCCACCAACCCCTGCCCCAATGCTGCCAGCGGGATGAGTGGCAAGTTGCCGCGCAATTCGGCCTCCCAAGCCTGTTGGGCCTGGTGCAGCTGTGCTGCCTGCGCGGCCGCCGCGTCCGGATCAACGATCATCGCCATGACGGTGAGAATCCCCCTTAAACTTCGTGTGCCTGGTTTACGTGCGTATTGCATTTACACACTGTTAGACCACGGCGAGGGGGCAAAAGGTTCCCTTGAACCGGATATTTTTTGTTGGTTTACACTTCCGCGACCACGGCGGCGAGTTTGCCAGCGATCTTCCGGGCGCTGGATGGATCTGCCGCCTCAACCATGACGCGGAAGAGCTCCTCAGTACCGGAGGGGCGCAAGAGCACGCGCCCAGTATCGCCCAGCTCCTCCTTGGCGGCCGCCACTGCCTCCAGGACGCGTGGGTCCTCAGCGATGGTGGACTTGTCCGCCACGGGGACGTTGATAAGCGTCTGTGGCAGGACAGTCATGACCTTGGCGAGCTCAGACAGGGGCTGGTCAGTCTGTGCCATGCGCGCCATGAGGGTCAGGCCAGTCAGCGTGCCATCGCCGGTGGTGCCGTGCTCTGGAATGACCACGTGGCCGGACTGCTCGCCGCCCAACGAAAGGTCAGAGGCGCGGAGCTCCGCCAGCACATAGCGGTCCCCCACCTTGGTTTCCAGCACCTTGATGCCGTGGTCGGCCATGGCCAACTTAAGGCCCAGGTTGCTCATGACTGTGGCCACCAGGGTGTTTTGCTTGAGTTCCCCGTTGTCCTTCATCGCCACCGCGAGGATCGCCATGATCTGGTCACCGTCCACCACGTTGCCTTCGCTATCCACCGCTAGGCAACGATCCGCGTCACCGTCGTGAGTCAGGCCCAGATCAGCCTGGTGCTCCAGCACGGCCTGCTGGATGACCTCCACGTGCGTGGAGCCCACCCCGTCGTTGATGTTGAAACTATTCGGCTGGTCATTAATGGCAATAACCTCGGCTCCGGCCTGGCGGTAGGCCTCGGGGGCCGCCTGGAAGGCGGCACCGTGGGCGCAGTCCACGACGACCCGAATGCCATCCAACGGGTGGTTGATGGCGGTGCGGAGGTGGGCTAGGTAGCGCTCTAGGGCATCATCCGATTCTTCGATGATGCGGCCAATGGCGGCGCCGGTTGGACCGGTTTCCGGGAGATCGAGCATGAGCTCTTCGATGGCATCTTCAATGTCATCGTCCAACTTATGCCCGCCGGCAGAAAAGAACTTAATGCCGTTATCCGGCATGGGGTTGTGGGAGGCGGAGATCATCACACCCATGTCAGCACCGAAATCGTCGGTGAGGAAGGCAACTGCGGGGGTGGGGAGCACGCCCACGTTGAGCACATCCACGCCTTGGGCCGCCATTCCTGCGGACAGCGCTGCGGTGAGCATTTCGCCGGAGACTCGCGGATCGCGTCCCACCACGGCCGTGGGGCGTCGGCCACCTAAGGTATCGCTGCTGACCAGCACTTGTGCCGCGGCTGCGCCCAGTTTCATTGCGAGTGACGCGGTCAGTTTCTTGTTGGCTAGGCCGCGTACTCCGTCAGTTCCGAACAGTTTTCCCATGGGCAGCTACTTTACGCGCTCTGCTGCCAAAAATGGGGCAAGCCCCCACCGAAAAGATCGGTGAGGGCTTGGGCGCTCCCAGGTTGATGGGTAAAAATCAACGCTTGGAGTACTGAGGAGCACGGCGTGCCTTGTGCAGGCCAGCCTTCTTGCGCTCCACGGCACGAGCATCGCGAGTCAGGAAGCCTGCGCGCTTGAGCTCGGTGCGCTCTTCTGGGTTGTACTTGTTCAGAGCGCGGGCGATAGCCAGGCGGAACGCACCAGCCTGGCCGGATGGGCCACCGCCGGTGAGGTTTGCGTGGATATCAAACTGGTTCTCGCGGTCCAGCAGAACCAGCGGAGCCTTGATCAGCTGCTGGTGCAGCTTGTTGGGGAAGTAATCCTCCAGAGTGCGGCCGTTGCATACGAACTCGCCGGAGCCAGGAACCATGCGCACGCGCACAACGGCTTCCTTACGGCGACCAACGGTCTGGATCGGGCCATCGAATACCACTGGTTCAGCGGCTTCAACGGTCTCTTCCTCAGCAACAACGGAGTCGCCGATGGTTGCCACGAACTCTTCGTTCACAGCATCCGTTGCGGAGTACTCGCCGAAGTTGTCTTCGGTGTTCTCGATGTTCTCGTTGTAGTCGCTCATTACTGTGCCACCTGCTTGATCTCGTAGGTCTCAGGCTTCTGGGCCTCGAAGGTGTGCTCCGGGCCTGCGAAGACGCGGAGCTTCTTGATGGAAGCGCGGGACAGCTTGTTGTGCGGCATCATGCCCTTCACTGCCTCTTCCACAACGCGCTCTGGGTGCAGCTCCAAGGAGCGGCCCAGGGTCATGGACTTCAGGCCACCCGGGTAACCGGAGTGGCGGTAGCGCATCTCACGCTCACGCTTGTTGGAGGAGATGTGAACCTTGTCAGCGTTAATAACGATGACGTTATCGCCGCAGTCAACGTTCGGTGCGTAGTAAGGCTTCTTCTTGCCGCGCAGCAGGTCTGCCACGGTTACAGCAAGACGGCCCAGCACCACATCGGTGGCGTCGATGACGTACCACTTACGGGTAATGTCACCGCTCTTTGGGTGGAAAGTAGTCACTTGGGACCCCTTCTATAGTCTTCTTGGAACTGCCAGCCAGGCGTTGTGTCCATCACTTCCTCGCGCACATCGTGGCGCGCTACAAAAGCAGGCTGTCCGCAGCGGCCGGTTGTGACCTGCGAACTCTTTCCTCCCGATCCAACGGGAAACTTACAACCCGAAAGACATTACTACAGGTCACAGCCGCGTAGCAAAAAGTTCCTGGGCGCTCTTTGTGTTAAGCAACCGGACGGTTAAGAAACTCGGCAATCGCTTGGCGAATAACACCACTCGGAGTCATTCCATGCGCGGTTGCATAGTCATCCAATGCGCTATCCAGCTCATGGGGCAACCTCACTTGCCTACGCGGAGATGATCCGTGTGTCCCACTTGCCTCGCTAAGGGAGGGCCTACCTACCGATCGAGCCAGATCTCGCGCATAGCGTGTCTGCTCGGTTTCCCTACCGATACCTCGCTCGCGTACCGCTCGCCCTACCGCCTCCACGGCATCGTCAGACTCGGCCCACGTCGCCAAGTCGTCATAATTAGGATCGCCCATCATGCCTCATCTCCTCGCCCGTCAAAGACGATGTCCCTGATCTTTTTGCGCAATTCCATACAGTGAGAGATCACCATGATTCCTCCAGGCTCAACTGTGTACATCACCTCCAGTTTCACCCCCTCGCAGGATGGCCCAATGGCCAAATGGGTGGGCTACCTTCAGTCCGGGAAACATCAAATTCCGCCACCGTCGCCGAACTGTTGGCAATGGCATTAATTGCATCCTCTCGACTAAAGCCGTGTCTTGCAGCGCTCCGCGCGAAAATTAGTTTTTCACCCATATTGTAGTACAAAATCTCCAGTCATCTACTCACAGCCACGTAGCAAAAAGCGCCCGCGCACCCCACGCTTGCCACGTGGAGCCCGCAGGCGCTCAGCTGCCAGCCCAAGCCGGCGACTACGCCCAGCTATTTGCCGCGTTGGTGTTGATCTCACTCATGCGGTCATTCGCCTGGCGCACAGTCATGGAAATCTGCGCCAGGATCTCGTTGATCTCCTGTGCCGCGTTATCCCACTTCTGCTGCGCTGCCTTGTAGCTATCCGCGGACGCACCCTCCCACTCAGCCACCATGGGCTGCAGGTCCCGCTTCAGGTCCCCCAGCAGCTGATCAATGGACGCGCTGGTGCGGTTGATGTCATCGGCCGCCTGGCTGATGGTTGCAAAGTTGTAGTGAATCATGATTCCCTGTGCCCCCCCTGATTAGTTGTTGAACGCCGCCGCGTTATCGATGTCCGTCTGATCGAAGGCCGTGGCATTGGCCCGGATGTTGTCCGCAATGCTCATCAGCGCCTCATTGAGCTGGCGTGCGCTCTCATTCCACCGCTCCATCAGCCCGAAGAAGCTGACCTGCGCCTGGCCCTTCCATGCGCCGGACATGCCCTCCACGGTGCCGCGCAGGCGCGCTAGTTCCGCCTGCACATCCCCGTTGACCCGGTCCACGTTGTTCGCAGCCTGGTTCATCGTTGCTACATCTGTTCTGAAGCTCATGATTGAAAAGCTCCCCTCCCTTAAAAGTGAGAATTTCTGTGCCGTTCTACCTGTCTCAAGGCCGGTCTACTGTCACGCGCGGTCCCCCACGCAGCGGCCTCACCATAGTTACACCACGCACAGGGTCAAAAGGTTCCATCATTTTTCCGCGGGCTTTGTCACAATTCAGGCCGGGCCGTCTCCACCACCCGTGCACACTCGGCCTCCCGGGCGACCGTGATCTGCCGATACTGGCACCCCACCGACACCTGGTGGCCTTCCACCAGCCGCACGTGCCACACAGTCGTGGATTCAGGGAAGTCCTCCCGGTAGCTCACCGGCGCAAACGTCACCAACCGCACACCCTGCTCCGCCTCTAACGCTTCCCGCATCGCCTTGTCCAGCTCCGCCTGGCTGCCCAGCGGCGTGGGTTTCGCAGCCACCAGCACTCGCATTCCGGCATCGTCACTGCGGAACTCTTCCTGGCTTTCCTTCGCCCCCACCAGCCGCCAGCCAGGAACACCGACGCTCATGGGGATCGCGGCCCGCTCTGCAGGCGCTTCGGCTTCGCCGCCGGCCTTTCGGTGGTCGTGGAACTCCTCTTCTTTTTCTTCTGGGGCGACGTCCCCTCCCGCCTCATCCCCATCCCCCTCCACGGGAGCGGCAGGTTCAGCGGCTTCGGCCTGCACAGCCATGTCTTCTGCCACGGGCTCGGCGCGAAACACCACCCACCCTGCGGCCACGCCACCAACAAGCACCAGCACCAATGCAGCCAGCACGGCCACACGCCCCGCCAGTCCGCGGGAACTAGGCTCAACAATCGGCCTCTCATCCGGTGCCACACTGGCAATCTCCTGCCCCTCTGATGAGGGGTCGGGAGTGTGGCCGCTGGGTGGCGTCGCCGAAGAAGAAAGAGCAGCCAACTGCCCGGAGATCCCCAGCACGTGGCGCGCATCCAATACCCGCGCGCGGATGCCTCGCTGGCGCAAGAAGGCCACGATGACACCCTCCCGATGCCCCGTGACCAGCACGTCCGGCTCCGCCATCCCCACC
Organism: Candidatus Corynebacterium gallistercoris; assembly: GCA_019114175.1. Taxonomy (GTDB): domain Bacteria; phylum Actinomycetota; class Actinomycetes; order Mycobacteriales; family Mycobacteriaceae; genus Corynebacterium; species Corynebacterium gallistercoris. Next base: position 13,640 of record DXFZ01000104.1, on the reverse strand, counting down.
CCATAGGGGAAGGTGGTGCGGGGAACGGGCGGGTTCATCGTGGCAGCTTCCGGGTTATCGCGCCGCTGCTGGCGAACCTCCTCCACGAGCTCAAGGAGCTCCTCCAGCTTCGCCAAACTGACCGGGGAGCCTTTGTAGCGGATGTCTCCCTGCTCCCCGGAGAAGTCCAGGTAATCCGGCCGCCGCGTGGGCGGCTCCCCCATCACCTGATAGCCGGTGGACAGGTCCGTCACGCACATTCCGGCAACGAGTATCCCGGATTCCTGCAGCGCCGCAGCATCGGCCAACAGGCCCAAAGACGTGTTAGGCATGGACCGCCACCTCCTGCGCCACGTGCACAACCCACGGTTCGGAATGGACGAACACGCCGCGGCCCGGCTGAGTGCGGGCCAGCTTCTGACCGGCGATGGGTCCATCCTCCCTGGGGGCGGATAGCAACAGCCACGCCGCCTGATCCCGCAACCCCTGCATGAGCGGGTGGTAGGCCTGCCGGGCGAACTGCCCAGAGCGCCGAGCCAGCACCACGTGCAGGCCAATGTCTGCGGCGTAAGGCAAAAGCGGCACCAGAGGATCCAGCCCCGGGTCCGCATCCGCATCATCCACCACCACGAACAACTCCGAGCCCTCCCACCAGCTCCGGGTCGCCAGCTGGGACGGGGTGACCTCGGAACCCGGGATGCGGCCGCGCAGGGTCTCCGCCCACTCGCCCAGGCGGGTGCGGAAATCCTGCGGCACGCAATAGCCCGGCAGGTCCAGCAGCCCCCGGCGCGCATCCGTGATGAGGAACTCCGCCGGCACATTCTGCTCCTGCACAGCGGCAACAATGGACCGCAGCGCCGTGGTGGCGCCAGCACCGGCCTGGCCGACCACGACCAGATGTGGTTGGCTGGCGTAATCCCACGCCACCGGCTCTAGGCGCGGCCCGCCGACGGCGAACGCCGCAGGGTGATCCAGCTCCGCGCGGGATACCGCGTCCGGCAGGGTGCGCATCACGACTTCCGGCTCTCCGCGGGCAGCCGTGAGCGCACGGACGTGCTCCACATCCTCCCCGGCGGTCAGGGCGAACTGCACGTGCTTACCCCGTGGGGAGACCCCGCGGCCCGGCACATCCGCCAAGGATTTCTGCGCATCCCGGTAATGGGCATCCAGAGGTGTCATCTTCAATTCCAGCTGACCGGTTAGCACGTCTCGCAATGCTGGACGAAAGTTCCACCGTAGCGCCGTCGCCACCACATGAAGCCCCTTCTCCAAACCGGTGGTGACCAGTTTGATGACCCGTTGTTCCTCCTCACCGAGGCGATCCACGCCGTCGATGAACAGCATCCTTGGCCCAGTGGTCTGCTCCAGCTCATCGATCATCCGCGGCAGGCCCTGCTCCCCCACCACTGCCGCGACCTGCGGCAAGCGCGCCAAGTGCGCCAACGAACCGCCGGGATCGAAGACGTACATGACCATCCCTGGGCTGCTCATCGCCAGCGCCAGCGCCATCGTGCGCACCAGCGTGGACTTGCCCGTACCCGGCTGCCCCACGATGGCCCAGTGCTTACGGTTGACATCCACGTCCAGAGGAACCTGCTTGCCCTCAAAAGGCAGGTCTTCCAGGCCAATCCTCGCTATCCCTGGCTGTTGCGGAGCCATTATCTGCGACGCCCCCAGCGCCTCCGGCAGCGGCGGCAACCAGACGGGGTTGGCATTCGGCCCGGCAAGCCGGTCAATAACCATCGTCATGGTGGTGGTGTCAGCAGTAACTTCCGCACCCAGCGGGCGGACCAGCCGCTGGTCGCGCGGCAATTCCGGGCCGGACACGTACGCGGACTGGAAACGGATCTTGTCATGCGCCGCCAGGATCGCCGCGCCGGGCGTGGCCGGGAGCTCATGGGCGGCGGTGGAACCGATGAGTTGGCGGGACTCAGCAGCAGAGAACGTGCGCAGAGCGATGCGGTAGCTGAGGTGGGATTCCAGGCCGCGCAGCCGCCCCTCCTCCAAGCGCTGAGTGGCAAGCAGCAGATGCATCCGCAAACTACGGCCCAACCGGCCGATGGCCGCGAACACGTCCGCAAACTCCGGGCGGGCATGGAGCAACTCAGAAAACTCATCCACCACGATGAACAAGGCGGGCATCTGGCCGTAAAAGGCCTTGTTGTACTCCGCCGCCGTGCGCATACCCGCCGCGCGGAGCTTCTCCTGCCTGCGGTGCATCTCACCCAGCAAACTATCCTGCATGCGGTCCACCAGCCCCGCCTCCTCCGCGAGGTTCGTAATGAGCGCGCTGGTGTGGGGCAGGCGTTCAAACCCCAAGAAACTCGCACCACCCTTGAAGTCCACCAACACGAAGTTCAGCTCCTCCGCGGGGTGTTGGTGGGCGAAGCTGATGACGATGGACTTGAGTAACTCTGACTTGCCACTACCTGTTGCACCCACGCACAACCCGTGCGGTCCGATACCGCCTTCTGCGGACTCTTTAATGTCCAGGTAGACGGGGCTTCCGGCGAAGCCGATGGGGGCGCGCAAGTCCCCACCGGAGAGTTCCAGCAAGCTGGTGGTGCCCGCCACCGTGGACCGCCCCCGGCAAATCTGCGCCAGCTCCACGTCGCTGAGTTGGTCCGCAATCCCAAACGTTGCCCACCCGTCCACGGTCCACGCCTTCAGGCACCACCCTTCATCCTCACCGCCAACGTTCAGATATAAACCTTCGCCCTTGGCAGCATCGACCCATTCCTCGGTGGGGTCAGTCACCACCGCCCCCGCCATCACCGGTGTGGAACCGGTGCAAAAGCGCACCTTCTTCGGCCCATCGTGCGGCAACCACTCATCATGCGGGCCGGTGATACTCACTGACTCCAGCGGCTGCATCACCAGCTGGGCCTGCATCGCCCGGGCCAACCCCGGCGCGCCGGGGCCCACGAGGACAACGCAGTGGAAGCTATCCATCTCCACCGACACCGGGGCCTCGATGGTGGCATAGCTGTGTGCAACAGCCCGCAGGTTCATCGCGCTGACGGGCTCCAAGTCCTCGGGCGGTGCCCCCACGGGCACCTCCAGGGGATCCACGGGTGCTTGCAGTGCCACGCCGAGGCGCACCACCCCTGGTTCCGCCGTGACATCAGTGCCGGTGAGCAGGTGAGTCCACAGTGTGGCAGGATCCGGGTGGGCCGCGGTCATCGTGTCCAGCTGTTGCTGCTTCTTACGCTTCAACGTGTCAGCGAGGGCATCAATGTGGCGGTGGAAGCTTCTGCGCACCTCATCCACGTTCGCTCCCGGCTGGAACATCATGGCCATGGAGCCCAGCATCATGAGCGGGAAGATGAAGCTGATGGGGTTCCTCCCCATTCCGGAAAGAACCATGGCCGCGATCATCCCCACCACTGCCACCAGCATGATCGCCGGCATGAGAAGACGGATGAACGGCTGCTTGTCCTTGGGCAGCGTCGGCGGAGCTTGGGTCTGCATGATTTCCCCCTGTGGATCACGTGACGGCGAATCACACTGGCACGCACTTTCCCCCATGCCAGCATCGTGTAGCTGCTAGTGTGCCATGCCCTGCGGACATGTGCACGGCATGGCTAGAATATTCCCGAAGCAACTTATCCAAAGGGGGGAACCTTGCTTGCATTGAGCATTTCCGTGCCATCCAAAGGCACCACCATCAACGCCGCCATCGCCGACCACGTTCCCGTGGCCGAGCTCATCCCGCATCTCGTGGACCCCACGCCGGGGGAACACTGGGTCTTACACCGCGCAGCGGGGCATGTCCGGCCGGATCACACCCTGGCGCAAGCGGGGGTACGCCCTGGGGAATGCCTGACGTTGTCTTTGGCTGCAGCTCCCACGGCACCCCAGGAGGCGGTGGAGGAACTCAGCGGTCCGGTGGGCCGCAACTATGCGGCGTGGGTGGCCGCCATCATCATCGGGTTGGTTGCCCTGTCCAGCCCACCGCGGTGGCGACCCGTGGACATGCCGGAGGAGTTGCCGCTCGGGAGCGGCGTTGTTGAACTCACCGTACTGGCCGCGCTGCTCTGTGCCGCCGGGTCACTGTACTTGCGACCCTTCGTGATTGTGGCGGCGCTGCTGGGGTTTTCGGCTGGGTTACACATCAATGTGTTCGTCGCCTGCCTGTGCGCGTTGGTACTGGTGTGGCGCGCCGGGCCAGTTCGGGTGGTATGCGGAGTGCTCACCATCTTCGCTGCCGTGAATTTCTTTCCCGCACTCACCTTGGTGCTGGCCCTGCTGGCCTTCGCCTACGCGGGCCAATTGGCCATTGGTCTGGCGGGGATCAAGCTCCCGAAGGTTCCGGCCACGGGGCTCTTTACTCCTAGTGAACCCACGCGGGCAGGGAACGTCATTGATGTCCACTCAGCTGTGCTGGTGGGGCTGTGCATCACGATCCTGGCTTGCGTCTACCAACTGGTTCCGTGGTCCAGCCAGCCCGGCCCGTGGACCATTGCCCTGCTGGTGTGCTTGGCACTGATGGGGTTGAGTGTGCGGGGGACGAGACCGGTTCACGCCACCGTTACTGCCGCAACGGCCGGGCTCATCGTGCTGTGGTTGGCGCTTCATGTGCCCTTAGGGTTCATCGCGGTGGCCCTGGTGGGCATCCCTGCTATTCGGATCTCCTCTCCCACCGTGGGACGGGTCACTGACGCAGTGGAGGCCCTGGCCTTTTGTGCTGCCATCCCCTTGACCTTGCACCACACGGGCCTGTTTGAGTTTCTGCGGGGGCTGGGCTCATGATCGTCCGCTCCGAGGGCAACCACAATCCCTGCCAACAGGGGCTCAAGGGACAACCGCTAGCTCTGGATATCTCCCCCGGAAATGCTGAGCAGGACATCGCTACGTTGCAGGCCGTGCATGAATCCAGCACGGGGCATGGCGTGGACGTTGCCGTGATTGACACGGGCTCTGCCACCCCAGGTGTCCACGGGGACAGAGACATGTGCTTCCTGCACGGCTCAGCAGTTGCCACCGTTATTTCCACTCTGGCACCGGGTGCCCGCATCACGAGTTTTAAACATTCCGCCCAATCTCACACCCCGCAGGGAACAGTGGCTGAACTAGTCCAGGCGCTCACGAAGGCCACCGCTGCGGGCGCGAAGATCATCAATATTTCCATGGTGGCCTGCACTGATACCCGTGAACTCCGGGATGCCATCACCGGGGCACACGCCCAGGGGGCTCTCGTTGTTGCTTCCACCGGAAACACGGGCCAATGCGAAGGTGGTGCCACTCCCTTCCCCGCCGCAATCGAAGGCGTGCTGGCCGTGGGCGCCGTGGATTCGGTGGGGATCAACGTCCCAGGAGGGCCCGATACATCCGGAGTGGACGCGGGCCGTGTCCCAGCCGCCTACAGTGCGCCCACCCCTTACGTGGATATCTTCGCCCCCGGCGGGCCCATCTCCGCCGTGATTGATGCCCCAGGGGCAGGGCCTACCACCTTGATTGGTGATCCCGCACCCTTCATCGGCACAAGCTACGCAGCGCCCTTCGTCACCGGCACCGCCGCGCTGATCTGGCAGGCCGCACCGCACTTGCAGCCCCACGAGGTCGCCAGCATCCTGCTCACGACCGCCACTCCCGGCGGCGCGGCGGGTGCGATGACCGACCCCATCAAAGTGGTGAACGCCCCGTCCGCCGTGGCCGCGGCCCAGGCATTGAATTCGCCCCACCCCGAGGGCCAGGCGACCGCCCTGGAGACCAAGCGGGTGGAGCAAGAAAGCGTCACGGTCACCGGCCAGGGCTACCAGAACCCCGGGGTGGATTACTCCGTTCCGCTGGCGGCAGGAGCCGTGATGGCTCTGGTGACGGTGGTAGTGCTCGTCTGCCGGGCTTTCTCCTCCGTCAACAAACCACCATCAGCCAAGCCGGCGACCACGGCCCACGGAACCTCAACCCACCCCGGGCGTTCTGACTCTCCCGGGTCTTCCGCCTGACCGCTCCCTCCAAAGCCCAGCGCCTCCAACTCACTCGCGGTGCCCACATGAAAGCGCACCCCGGTGCTGGTCACCAGCACATAACCGCGCTCTGTCAGCAGCGCGGCCGTGCCCCACGGCCCCACGAACCCAGCTGCGCCGTCAACACCGCCATCACCACCAGCTTCGCCAGCGCCACCAGCCCTGCCGCTGGCCTGCACCAGCTCCGCCCGCACATCCTCACCCGCTGGGGTGGCCAGCCCTTTAGACCCCGCGCAGGCCACATCCACGTCTGCCCACTCCACGTCCTTATCCGGCACCCCACGGAGCGCAGGCACCGTCGGCTGCGCCAGCACCTCCCCCACCGGCAACTCCAACACCGGATGCGCCGTCAACGCCTCCGCGTAGTCCCGCTGCGCGCCCGTGAGTTCGTGCACGCCACCCGGCGCGGTCACGAAGGCCCTCGCTCCCGCGTGAATCACCACCCCCGCCTCATGAAACGGCTCCTCTAGGCCGGTCGGCCCATGCGGCATCACCACATTCGCCCGCCGCTGAAATACTTCCAGCATGCCCTCACTCACCGGCAGCTCACGTGCACCCAGCGCCCGCGCCGCCACCGGATCCACCAGCGCCCGGTTTCGTTCGCTGATCAGCCACACCCCGGATTCCGCCTTCACCACGGCATGCTCCAGCGGCTCCGCACCTTCGGCCGCCACGACCGTGTCCGGGTAGCACAGCAGCCACTCCCGCTGCTCCGCCTGGGCCAACGCCGGCACCGATGGGATCCCCACCGCCGGGCCGGCTGGGTACTGCGCCAGCTGCTCTGAAGTTGTCTGCTGCACCTCCACGGGCTTGCCCAGCGCCAGCCTCGCACTCGCGACGTTCGTCACCGGGTGGAACGAGTCATCCAGCCGCACGTACAGGCTGCCCACTTCGTCCGCCACCAGCTCCGCGGTATCAATCGACGGTGCCGGCCGCAGCAGGCTCATCATCACCGCGCCCCCGGCGACCAGCAGGCTGAGCAGCAGCCCAATTATTTGCGCCCTCCTCTGGCTCCGCAGCGGATCGTGGGCCATTCTCGGGTCCCCGATGACTAACGCGAGCTCTAGCCGTCGCAATAAAAAATTAAAACCTGACACTTGCAGCCCCGTGGTCCGCATCAACAATCCCCTCCCTGATTTCTTGTTGCCCCAGCAGATTACCGCAACTCGTGGTTGAATGATGGGCAGCACGATTTTGGTCCTTGGGGGGAAGATGAATTGTTATTTTTTGGCGACGGCACCCCGCGCCTCCATCGCCACCAGCCCTGGTGGGGGCTTCGCGGGATGGCTTCTGGCCGCCATTGTGCTGGTCGCGGTAGTGGCGGCAGCTGTGGCGGTGTGGGTTACGTCCAGGAGGAGGGAGGGGGCGAAACCCCGATACGTTCAGCTGTACCCTGCTGGGGCGATGCTGTGGGGTCGCGGTCCGCGCGTGACGATTGATGGGGATGCATTGCGCGAGGGGTTGCGGTGCGATTCCGCGGCCGTGGTGACTTTTCAGGGGCGGCTGTACCTGCGGGTCATTGGGGGCGATGCGGCGATGGTGGCGCATGCCGCTGGGGCGGTGGGTGTGGTGACAGTTCCTGCGGAGATTCCGGACGCATGGGCGGCGGCTGCGCCGTGGGAGGACGTGTCGGGGATGGTCCCGGTGCCGCAGCCGGGCGGGTGGGTGCTGGGGGTCACGGCTGTGGGCGAGGCCATGGCTCTGCATCCGGTTGCCGGGACGTCCGTGGTCGTGGTCGGGCCGGAGGCGTTGCTGGCGATGGTGCGGCGCGGGTTGGAGGCCAGTTGGCCGGCGGAGTTGTTTGAGGTGCGTGGTGACGTGGCCGGCGTGGCGGCCGGCGGCGCGGATGCGGAAAACCCGGTGAGTGCGGTGCGCGTGGCATTTGTTGCTACAGATAGCGCCGGGGCGATTGCTGGTGGCTCTGACACGGAGCTACAGCGGTTGTCGGACCGTGCAGGGCTGTACCCGACCGTGACGGTCGTGGTGGACCCCTTACCTGGGCAGAGCTTTGTCCACCACCACGGACATGCGGGCCATCGGGAGTTCTTTACGCTGTGGAGTCCTCAGAATCCTGGTGCGGGTTCTTCTTTGGCACCGGTGCCACATCCTGTGGCGTCAGCTCCTCCGGTGCGCGCACAGAGCGGGTCAGCTGTGCCCGAGCTGAGAGCTCGTCATCGGCGGGGTAATCGACCCTCACCAGGTTCAGCCCTTCTGCGGGCGCGACAGGAACCTCCGGGCTCCGATGGTCTAGCCGGAGCAGGCCGGGGGTGAACGCCTCATCTCTCTTACCCTCCCCCACGGTGAGGACAGCCCCCACCAGGGAGCGCACCATCGACCAGCAGAAGGCATCGGCGGTGACATGTGCTTCGTAGGTCTCCGGTTCAGAAGGGGTGGAGACATCGAACCACGTGAACTGTTGCAGCTCCCGGATGGTGGTGGCACCTTCGCGGGCCTTGCAGAATGCTGCGAAGTCATTGAGGCCAACGAGGACCTCGGAGGCCGCCTGCACCTTGGCGAGGTCGATGGGTCGGCGCCATTTAGCCGTGTCCCGAGCGCGCACGGGGCGAGGACCAGGGGCAAACGTGGTGACGCGGTAGACGTAGTGGCGTCGCAACGCAGAAAAACGTGCATCGAACCCCTCCGGGGCGGTGGATGCGCCGTGCAGGCGAATGTCCGCCGGCAGCATGCGTGCGAGACGGCGGGTGAGATCCTCCGGCTTCTGGAGGCTGCGTTGCTCGAAGGCGGCCGTGGGGATATCCGCGTGGGCCACTTGCCCATCGGCGTGGACTCCCGCATCGGTGCGGCCGGCGACGGTGAGCTGGATGGGGTGACGGGTCACCAGGGAGAGCTTGTCTTCCAGAACCCCCGCCACTGTGCGTAGCCCCTCTTGGGTGGCCCAGCCATGAAAGTCGGTGCCATCGTAGGCGATGTCTAGGCGAACGCGGGTAGTTGGAACAGTGGGCTGGGGAGACTGCATGGCTTGCATTCTAATGCTCATGCCTGCACCGACACGCAGGCAGTGGAAACTTGGATGGCGGGGCGAAAAGGAAAAACCCCGCACGGGCTTATCGTGCGGGGTTTTATTTCACGGCCTTTTTGGGGCCGCGAGCGGAAGCGTTGTAGCGCTTACTTGGACTCTTCCTCGGAAGCGTCCTCAGCGGCCTCGGCCTCCTGTGCTTCGGCCTCAGCCTCAGAAGCCTTAGCCTCTTCAGCCTGCTTGGAAGCAGCGGCGCGGGTGGCGCGCTCGGCCTCGGTGGAAGCCAGTGGCTCGGTCACCAGGGAGATCTGGGAGATAGGGGCGTTGTCACCCTTACGGTTCTCCAGCTTGATGATCCGGGTGTAGCCGCCTGGGCGACCCTCGAACTTCGGAGCGAGCTCGTTGAACAGGTAAGCAACGATCTCCTTGTTCGGGATCAGCTTCAAAACGTTGCGGCGATCAGCCAGGGTGCCACGCTTGGCCTTGGTGATGATCTTCTCAACGTAGGGACGCAGCAGCTTGGCCTTAGCGTCCGTGGTTTTGATGGCGCCGTGCTCGAACAGCTGAGCTGCAAGGTTGGACAGGATCTTCTTCTGGTGGGAAGCAGAACCGCCAAAGCGGGCGCCCTTCTTAGGGGTAGGCATTTCTTCTCCTCGTGTGGATTCTTTAGGTGAGCGCTAGTGAAACGGGTCTTATTCCGCGATGTCCTCGCCCTCGGTATCAATGAATTCACCGGTCTCGGCGTCATAGCCCTCGATGTCATTGATATCGAAGCCCTCAGGGGCATCCTTCAGGCCGAGACCCAAGCCGGCGAGCTTGACCTTGACCTCGTTGATGGACTTCTGGCCGAAGTTGCGGATGTCCAGCAGATCGGACTCCGTGCGGGCAGCCAGCTCACCAACGGTGTGGATTTCCTCGCGCTTCAGACAGTTGTAGGAGCGCACGGAGAAGGTCAGGTCCTCGATGGGCATGTTGTAGGCCGCGATGTTCTCGCTCTCCTGCGGGGAGGGGCCAATCTCGATGCCTTCGGCGGACGTATTCAGCTCCTGGGCCAGACCGAACAGCTCCACCAGGGTCTTACCTGCGGATGCCATGGCATCACGGGCGGTGATGGAGTTCTTGGTCTCCACGTCCAGGATCAGCTTGTCGAAGTCCGTGCGCTGTTCCACACGGGTTGCCTCAACCTTGTAGCTGACCTTCAGGACTGGGGAGTAGATCTGGTCCACTGGGATACGGCCGATCTCAGAGGATGCGCTGGCGGCGGGCACGTAGCCGCGGCCGCGCTCCACGACCAGCTCGATCTCCAGCTTGCCCTGCTCATTCAGGGTGGCGATGTGCAGGTCCGGGTTGTGGACCTCCACGCCAGCCGGTGGCATGACATCGGCGCCGGTGACAGCACCGGGGCCTTCCTTGCGGATGTACATGGTCACAGGCTCATCGGAGTCGCTGGACAGAACCAGGGACTTGATGTTCAAGATGATGTCAGAGACATCTTCCTTCACACCCGGGATGGTGGTGAACTCATGCAGCACACCTTCGATGCGCAGAGAGGTCACGGCAGCGCCGGGGATGGAGGACAGCAGGGTGCGGCGCAGGGAGTTACCCAGGGTGTAACCGAAGCCTGGCTCCAGTGGCTCGATAACGAACCGGGAGCGAGACTCATCGATGTACTCTTCGGTGAGCGCCGGGCGCTGTGAGATCAGCATGGTGTAAAACTTCTCCTTTGTCGGCGACCGCTATTTGACGCCGGTTTGAGGGAACCGACCACCACGTGGTGTGGAAGCCGGGGCGGCAACAGGACAAACAGTGTGCCGCGGAAAATTGTAGACCGTTTATGTCTTACTTGGAGTACAGCTCGACGATCAGCTGCTCCTGCAGCGGAATGTCGATCTGAGCGCGCTCGGGCAGCTGGTGCACGAGGATGCGCAGGGTGGATGGAACGACCTGCAGCCAGGCGGGAACCACGGCGTCCACCAGGCGCTCCTGAGCCTCTTCGAACCACAGCATGGAGCGGGACTTCTCCCGAACATCAATGATGTCGTACTGAGAGACCTTGAAGGAAGGCACGTTGATCTTCTTGCCGTTCACGGTGAAGTGACCGTGGGAGACAAGCTGGCGAGCCTGGCGGCGGGTGCGTGCCAGACCTGCGCGGTACACAACGTTGTCCAGGCGGGACTCCAGCAGGATGACCAGGTTGTCACCGGTCTTGCCGGGGCGACGGTTGGCCTCTGCGTAGTAACGGCGGAACTGCTTCTCCAATACGCCGTAGGTGTACTTAGCCTTCTGCTTCTCCTGCAGCTGCAGGAGGTACTCGGACTCCTTGATGCGAGCGCGGCCAGCCTGTCCCGGAGGGTACGGGCGGCGCTCGAAGGAGCTGTCACCACCGACGAGGTCGACGCGGAGGCGACGGGACTTGCGGGTTACGGGGCCGGTATAACGAGCCATTATTTAATCCCTATCCTTTCTTCTCTTAGACGCGACGACGCTTCGGCGGGCGGCAACCATTGTGTGGCTGAGGGGTGACATCAGCGATGGTGCCGACCTCGAGGCCTGCGGTGGACAGAGAACGAATGGCGGTCTCGCGGCCGGAGCCCGGACCCTTGACGAATACGTCAACCTTCTTCATGCCGTGCTCCATTGCCTTGCGGGCAGCGGACTCAGCAGCCATCTGTGCGGCGAATGGGGTGGACTTACGGGAACCCTTGAAGCCGACGTGGCCGGAGGAGGCCCAGGAGATCACAGCGCCATTCGGGTCCGTGATGGACACGATGGTGTTGTTGAAGGTGGACTTGATGTAGGCGTGGCCATTGGCCACATTCTTCTTTACGACGCGACGGCCGGTACGGCGGCCGCGTGCACTCTTCGGAGCAGCCATGAATTACTTCTTCTTTCCTGCGATCGTCTTCTTTGGACCCTTACGAGTACGGGCGTTGGTCTTGGTGCGCTGACCGCGAACGGGCAAGCCGCGACGGTGACGCAGACCCTGGTAAGAGCCGATCTCAATCTTGCGACGGATGTCAGCCTGCACCTGACGGCGGAGGTCACCCTCCACCTTCCAGGTGTTCTCGATCACGTCACGCAGAGCAGTCAGCTGCTCATCGGTGAGGTCCTTGGAGCGAAGATCAGGAGAGATGCCGGTCTTTTCCAGCAGCTCCTTGGAACGGGCTGGGCCGATTCCGAAAATGTAGGTCAGTGCGACCTCCATGCGCTTATCGCGTGGCAGGTCAACACCAGCAAGGCGTGCCATAGGGCAATTCCTTCCGGTTATAGCGGCGGTTTTCTCCACACTCGTCCCCCACCTCTTCAGCGCACGAAGGCGAAAAAGAAAAGGGGCTCCAGCCGCCGCGGCCGGAGGTAGTGCCCACGCGTGGTTGCGCAGCAGGGAAACAGACGTTGAGACCCCGCCCGCGTGCAACACACGCGTAGTGGATGTGTGGAGGCTTACGTTTTACTTGTAGCGGTAAACGATACGCCCGCGGGTCAGGTCATAGGGAGAAAGCTCCACAACAACCCGATCCTCTGGGAGGATACGGATGTAGTGTTGGCGCATCTTGCCGGAAATGTGGGCCAGCACCTTGTGGCCATTGTCCAGCTCGACACGGAACATCGCATTCGGCAGGGGCTCAACAATGCGGCCCTCAACCTCGATGGCACCTTCCTTCTTTGCCATATCCTCCACGTTTCTCCAGCGCTTCTTCGCTGGTATCCCAGCACGGTAAATGCGCTGGTTGGGTTACGTTTACACAGGTGGCAGAAATGAATAATCCGTGCACATCGCGTCAGATCATGCGCGGTATCATTCCACACCAACGCACAACTTTACACGCGACCTGCACGGATGCCAAATGTTGGCAGCTCAGAGGCGGCAGCCGTTCCTGGCTAGACGGTAGCTTCCTTCTTCAGCTCACCCTTTGCCATCTTGTTCACCGTCAGGGCAATTGCTCCATCGCCGGTGACGTTACATGCGGTGCCGAAGGAATCAATCGCAATGTAGGCCGCAATCATCAGCGCCACCTGGCCTTCGTCAAAGCCCAGCTGGGTCTGCAGCAGACCAACGGCGGCCATGATCGCGCCACCCGGCACGCCCGGTGCTGCCACCATCATGATGCCCAACAGGAAGATGAAGCCCAGCGCCATGCCGGCTGTCATGTCCACGTTCGTCATGTATACGATGGAGAAGGCGAACAGGGCGATCTTTTGCATGGAACCGGAGAGGTGCACGGTGGCGCACAGTGGCACCACGAAGTCCGCCACGGAACGGGAGACCCCGTTGCTGCGCACGCACTTCAGGGTCACGGGGATCGTCGCTGCAGAAGATGAGGTACCCAGCGCGGTGAAGTAGGCCGGCAGCATGTTCTTCAAAGCCACAAACGGGTTCTTCCGCGCGTACGCACCGGCCAGCAGGTACTGGATCAGCAGGATCACCCAGGTCATGATCGTGGTCAGCACCAGCACCTTGGCAAAAGCGCCCAGGGTGGTCTTCAGGTTGCCGTTCATGCCCATCGTCAGGAACACGCCGAAGATGTAGAAGGGCAGGATGGGGATGATGAAGCGCTCAATCACGCGCATGACCACCTCACGCAATTCCTCGGCAGCAGTCTGCAACGTGTTGGCGCGGATCGCCGCCAGCGCGATACCCACGGTGAAAGCCAGCAGCAGCGCGCTCATGACCTCCAGCGGCGCTGGCATCTCCACCTCGAAGTACGGCGCCAGAG
>DXFZ01000012.1 GCA_019114175.1 Candidatus Corynebacterium gallistercoris | reverse complement strand
ACACTTAGGTAGAAGATTCGGCGGAAATAGCGACCTAAGTGTGTTGTCGATCTGGTCTGGTGGTGGTAGAGGGTGTGGCCAGGTGGTGGATGGGGGAGTAGCCGGGCCAGGGCTTGAGTGGGAAGTCTGGGTCTGGCGCGGGAGGATTGGGGGTGGACCGGCACCGCCCCAATCACGGGGTTTAGGAGGCTAGCGCTGGATCTTCAACGGACCCGTTCGGGGGGCGGATGAGCCCCTGGAGTCTCATCGGGCCCGCTAGAGGAGGTGGGTTAGTCCTGGAACTTCATCGGCGCCTCGGACCACAGGCCGGACCGGGTCACCGTCTCCATCTCCAGCTCCACCGGCTTCGGTGCCTCGCCCGTACCTGAGTGGTAGGTGTACAGACGGTCCAGCACACCCCAGTCTCGCTGCCAGTCATCCGCCAAGTAGGTGGGGAGTTCGTTGGCCTGCGTGGTCATCTGGGTCAGGCCCACGGCACCGCCACCGGCGTAATCCATCACGGGGGTGTGCGCGCGCCGGGCGCTGTGATCAGGGGAAATGCGGAACTCGGGGACCTCGGCGACACCGGCGTAGTGATCGTAGTTGCGCTGGCATGGGAACTGGAAGGCGGTGGACCAATCCAGCAGGCCAGGGGTGTCTTCACCCAAGAACTCGTTCAGGCCAACCATTTCCGGCGCGCGGGGCGGGGTGAACGCCAGCCACTGGTCTGGGGTCAGGTTCGTGTCCACTGCGCGGATGCGCATGACGGTGGCGTCCTCAGGGACTTGGTCCATCGGCACGCGCATGTTGCGCCACTCCGGGGCGGTGCCGATATCGAGTGGCACGACCTCGCCGAGCACCTCAAAGTCATCCTGATTATCGTTTTCGGCGCGGTCAGGGGTGGTGCTGGAACCGGTGGTGGGGTCGGCCTCAGAGGTGGCGCTGGAGCCTGTGCTGGTGCTAGAGGTGGCGCTGGAGGCGGAGGCGGGGCGGCCGAACTCCACCTTCATCTCCTGGCCGTACTGGAAGACACCGTTCATGTCCAAGTGAGCCATCTTGCCCGCAGCGGTGAAGACGATCAGAGGGGTGTCCTCGCTGCGCTCCGGCAGCTCAAACCACTTCGTGGTGGCAAAGGCCGGCTCTTGCAGCCCCTCGCGGAAGGATCCCACCACGGGGATGTGGTCGCCGTCGATGCGGAAGGGAAGCTGAGCGTAAGAGCCGTTCACACCCGGGGAGGTGCGCATGCCGCCGGTCGTGCCGGAATCATTCGGGCTGCCGGAGGCGGTGGGGTCGGCCTCGTTGCTGTTGGCGCGGGCACCCGGTGCGTCCGCGGTGGTGGCTTCGGCGGAGGAGTCGGTGGTGCCGTCGCCCCCAGAAGAAGAATCAGCAGAATACTGATCGCTTGTGGAGACGGACGTCGCGGCTTCGGACGAACCCTCGGAGCCCGCCTGGATGCGGGAAGGGATGTTGTTCGCGTCAAAGCCCGTGGAATCCTTCAGCGTCAGCGAATCCTTCAGCGGGCTGCCATCGGCCACGCGCAGGAAGGACTCATTGGTGTTGGACTCCACCAGCACGCCGCTGGCCAAGTTGCAGGTGTTGCCGCCCAAGGCCTGGATGTTGCCCTTACCCACGGAGTAAGCGGGCCACTGGGCGACCATGCCCTTCGTCAAAGAAAGCAGGCTGAAGACCACAACGAAGCTGGTCAGAAGGGCAATCGGCGCGGCGGTGACACCCTTGAACCGGGCTAGGCGACGATTCTCCGCCGCATCCAGGTCACGCAGATCCTGCGTGGTCTCGGCACGGGCGTGGCGGGCGTCCGCCAGGTAACCCACCAGCACGCCCCAGACCAGCACGGCCAGGGAGAGCGCCAGCATCACAGAAGAGGCCTCAATGCCCGCAATCTGGATGGGCTTATCCCACCACGGCACACCGTAGGAGGAGATGTACCACCAGCCGTTCGTGCCCGCCAGAGTGAAGGCGAACAGCAGCAGGGAGCCGCCGATGAACAGGATGCGGTTGCGGCGGGACTGCAGTGCCATGTGGCTGGCCGCCACCGCAGCCAGGGCCGCCAGCGCGGCACCGATGCCCGCGAACACGCCGAAGTGGTGCGTCCACTTGGTGGGCGTGAAGGTCATGAAGAACAGGGTGCCCAGGATCACCAGCATGAGGCGGGTGGAGGGGCCCTTCGCGGCACCGGGCACGCGGCCGTTCTTCAGCATGGAGGCCAGCACGATGCCGAAGCAGAAGAACAGCATCAGCATGGTGAAGCGGCGCGGGAAGGAGCCGTCTACGGTCTGCTCCAGGAGGGCCTCGTAGCGCAGGTACTCCTCATACCACGCCACGGATGGTCCGATGGCGGAGCGCACCTTGATGGCCTCTAGCACGGTGGCCAGCGTCTGGTCCGCGAACACGGCGATGAGGATCGCGGTGCCGGAGGCCAGGAACGGGCTGATCTGCGCCAGCACGCCGCCAATGGTGGCGTTGCGCGGGGAGCCCTTCGGCGCGCCGAGGAGAGGCAGGCGCCGGATGACGATCTTGATCAGCGATCCCAGGGAGGCCAGCAGCGCGGCCACGGCCATGAGGCCGGTGGGGCCGGCGCCAAGGGCGAGGGTGGCGATGATGGTGCCGATCGCCGCGGGGAGGAGGCGGCGGGTCGCGATGGCGCGCTCGAAGCTCACCCACGCCAGGAGCGAAAGCACCGCGATGATCGGCTCCGGCCGCGTTCCGTTGTTGTAGGTCATCCAGAACAGCAGGAACAGGCTGGCCATTGTCCAGTGGGCCACGCGGCGGTTGTTGATCTTTGTGCCCAGCCGTGGCAGCACCTCGCGGGAGAGGATCATCCAGGTGGCGACGCCGGCAAGCAGAGACGGCAGACGCATCCAGATCGAAGCTGACGAGATTGTGGATATGACCCCCAGGAGGTCGTAGAACGGGCTACCGAATGGCGACTCGGGCACGCCGAACCAGCGGTAGTAGTTGGCCATGTAGCCGGATTCCCGGGAGACTTCCGCCATGGTGAGCAGGTAGCCATCATCGGCGGTGTTGGCGCCCACGAAGTACCAGGCCAGCAGGATTCCGCCGACGACGCCATCCAGCGGGCGTGGCTTCCACCAGTTCTTGTGGAGGAAGCGGCCGGAGCCGCGGCGGCCGTCCAGGGAGTCAATGCGGTAGAGACTCCACAGCGCCACGAGGGTGCTGGCGATGCCGAGCCACATGGCCAGGGTCTTGATGAAGGACGGTGAGGAGGTGAACCGGGAGTCCACCGTGACATCGACCTTCAGACCAGCGTCTTCGGCAGCGCGGGTGTTCTCCGGGGTGTTGCGCAGCTCGGAGTAGATGCCCGTGAGCATGGGGCGCACGTCATCGTTGATGGTGGAGTCATAGGGTTCTCCGTTGTCCCGCTCCGCGCCGGGGATCCAGATGTGCGTGGCCTCGTGGGTGGAGGTGATGTGCAGTACCGCGTCTTCGGGGAGGTCGTCCAGCTCGTCGGCGGGGATGGAGAGCGGCACCACGTTGCGGACAACCACGTCCAGGCTGTTGTCCGTGGAGCGGACGAAGAGGCCACGGAGTGTGGCCTCTTCGGAGTCCTCCGGGACCGTGGAGAGAACGGTAGTCTCGCCAGGGTTGAGGTCCTTCGTCTCCGCGATCGGCAGCTGAATCTCCACGTCCAGGGGGACGTAGGACATCAGCGGTGCCGTTACCGAGGTGAGGTCTCCGCCCTGCGGCCAGCTGAAGCTGGACTGTTCCTGCTTGACGGGCAGGAAAGGAAGGGAGACGAAAAGGAAGAATCCCAGAAAGCCGGAGATGATGGAGGTCATCTTCAACTTACGGAGGTTGCTGCGCTGCTGGACTTTAGACACGAGTAGTCATTTTAGGTGAAATGCAGCGCCAGTCCGAACCACTCGGCGATAGTGCGATACCGGCAGAGCGCACGCTGGGGCGTGGCCCCGGCCCGGCTATACGCGGATCGCCACGACGTAGGGGCCCACTTGGTGCAGCTCCCACCCCTCGGAGAAGAGCTCCGCTGGGAAGGCCACGGTGCGGAACTGAACGTTGGGGCTGTTGGGGTAGATGTCATCGGCGAGGGTGAAGGTGAACTCGTCATCTCCGGTCCCGGTGACCTTGGGCAGCTCCCCGTTCTCCGGGAGCAGGGAGGCGGAGTCATCCTTCACCGGTTCCACGTCCAGCTGGCCACGCAGGATGAGGGCATCGGGGCGGGCCCAGCCATCGCTGGTCTCCGCGGCGTCCATCGCCTCGGTGAGCTCCTCGGGCTCGCTGAACGTGGTCCACTCCTCGATGGCGGCGTTACGGCGCGCGAACTCGCCCAGTGGATTGGCGTAGTGGGCGGTCATGGCTTGGTAGGAGTGGTAGGGGTAGAAGCTCATGAAGTGCTGTTCATCGGTCAGCACCACCGTCCCGGAGCGCTGGCCGAAGTGATCCATGAGGACCTCATCCACGGCGGCGTAATAGGCGGTAGAGTCCGCCGGCTGTCGGTCGCCGCGGATGGCATCACCATCGGCATCGGTGTATGCCAGGTCAATCTTGTCCTCTTTGATGGAGGGGATGCTGGTGGCGTAATGCACGCACGAGACCGCCAGGATGACCGCCATGGCGCGGGTGATGGCCTTCGCCGCGGCAGGGCCCGCACCCAACACCTGCAGGGATTCTAGCGTCTGCAATTTCGGCCCCTGCACCAGCCGCCAATCCGCGATGGCCAGCACACCGGCAGTGGTCAGGATGAGGGCGATGGGAAGTTCCACGCGGAAGCCCAGCAGGGTGGTGCCCAGCACCGTGATCATCATCGATGCCACGACCCAGCAGTAGCAGACCACCAGGCCGACACCCAGGCCGGCGACGTCCTGCTTGCGGTAGCGCAGCACCAACCACACCAGGGCGATGAAGCTCAAGATGCCAATGGATACGGCGTGGAAGAAGGGCACTGGGATCTCTGTGCCGCTCTCCGGCAGATAGTGCTGCGCGGTGCCCGTGGGCCCGTGTGGCTCAGTGAGGATGGCCAGCACGTATGGCCCCCAGCCGACCAACGCGATGAGCATGGAACCCACGCCCATCACCGCCAGCCGCACCAGCGGCGCGATGCTGCGCGCGGCGAAGGCCGCCATCACCGCCAGGACCACCACGGACAGCGCGGACAGGCCGGTGTATAGGGTGTAAAGGTTAGCGGAAAGGCCCAGGTAGATCACCATGCCCAGCACGGCTAAGTGGCTGCCGCGTACCGCCCGATAGCCCAGGATAAGCGCGGCAGGCAGGCCCATCGCCACAATCGCGGCGTAGGGCTCCTCCGGCGCGTAGAACATTGTGACGGCCACTGTCGTCAAGGACACGGCACTCGCCACCGCCACAGAGTTCGTCAGCCGCTGCCACACGGGCACCAGCATGCTGCCGGTCACGGCCAGGGTGATGAGCGCCCACGGCTGGTAGGCCGCCCACCCGGCCAGGCCCGTGATTTTCGCGAAGATGCCGCCGGTGAAGAACCACAGGCCGGGGTAGAAGGAGGGCTCGCCCACATAGGCCATGTCATGCCAGCCGGGTGTGTCCGCCATGCGGGTCAAAAACTGGGTGCGGAAGGCCTGGTCCACGCTCACGCCGTCCAGGTACAGGCGCGTGCCACCCAGCGGCAGGCCCACGGAGGTCACCACCAGGGCCGCGGGTGCCAGGTGAATGATGGCGCTCATCAGGAACGCGGCAGCCTTCCCGCGCCCCCGCGGATGCACCCAGTAGTAACACGCCACCGCAGCTGCCACGATCACCAGCGTGGTCCCCGCCGTGGCCAGTCCGCGCAGCACGTTGCTGTGGCTAAACGCCGGGAAGTTAATCCGGTTCAACACCATCCAGCACGCCAGGGTGGCCACTGTGGCTGCGCCACCGGCGAGCGCCATGTTCCGCAGCATCGCGGGAATGCTCAGCCGGTCGGCGGCGTAGGGGAGCACCTCCCCGGCCATGGCCACGCTGTCACTGCTGGTCTGGGTGTGTTGCGCACTCATAGTCCTTAATCATGGCACACGCGCTACCCTCCAAAAACGCTAGCGCAGCATGATCCCCCGGATCCCGGAGTGGAAGCCATCACGCAGCCCCACGCGCTGGCTTTCGGTCAGGGTGTATTCGTGCAGCGTTTCGCATGCGAACTGCAGCAGCGGCCGGTCGATCTCCGGCGGTAGGCCACCTCCGGAGAGCAGGTGCGCGTTGTCTTTCTGGTCCTCGGTAGCTGCGTGGTCGTACCACCACACTGCGTATTGCTGGCCGATGTCGTAGGGGTTTTGCTCCCCCGCGGAGGCCCACACCTCGTTCGGCAGCGGCACGTAGCGGCTGCGGAGTTTGCGGTGGCGCGCCATCATTCCGGGGTTTGGCCGTGGCTTCGGCGCTTCTTCCTGCGCAGTCTCCTTCGCCGGCTCTTCGTTGGCACCGACGGGCTCCGTCCCGCGGCTCGTCGCTCCAGGTCCGCTGCGGACGGGGCCGGGGATGGGTCTTTTGGATTGGGGCGACGCCACCTCCGCCTCCCCCTCCTTCTTCTTCTCAGAGGGCGTGGTGGTGGGCGCTGCCTCGGCCGGTTCTGGGGCCTTGGTCTCGGCGGCGGGCTGATCCGTGGTGGCCGCAGTGTCAGTGGTGGGGGTGTCTTGCGGCGGCGTGGCGTCGCCCCGAGAAGTAGGAGAGGTGAGCACGCATGGTGTGGGCTCTTCCGGGCTGGTGGCGTCGCCCAGGGGCTTGGGGGCTGGTTCGGCGGGTTGTTCGCCGGCGGGGAGGGGGCCTTCCAGGATTTGCAGGCGCATGGTGTCCCGGAAGTCCTCGCGCGGGTCCAGGATGGTGGTGGTGTCACAGGCGAAGCGCAGGGCGGAGCTCATGGAGTCCCAGCCGAAGCCGTAGAGGTGCACGCGGATGCCGGCGTTGACGGCTTCCTCCACGCCGGGGAGCATGTCCGCGTCACCGGAGACGAGGACGATGTCCGAGACGTGGTTCTTCATCGCGGCGATGACCATGTCCGCGACCAGGCGGGTGTCCACGGCTTTTTGGGTGCGGCGGTCGCCCCACTCGATGAGCTGGCCCGCGCGGAGCTGTACGCCGGGCTCGCTGCGGAGGGAGCGCTGATAGCGGTGGGGGCCGGATTCGGGGATGCCGTCATACCAAAACTGCCGGTGGACAGGCTGTTTGAGCTGGTCGGAGACCATTTGGCCGAGGACTGACACAACTTCCGGTAGGTCGATTTCTAGTTGCGCCCGGGCGCCTGTGTCCCAGGAGTTGTAAAAGCTGGCTAACAGGTAAGAGGTATCAACGAAGACTTGTGTCCGCTCCAACATTGTTCATTGTCCATTTCGATTCGCTTGATAGTTTTTTACTCCCTCTAGCATGCCTGAAAACTTTGCGGTACGGTTAGTTACACAAGTAACCAACCGATCAACTTGGGGGCTGTGCCCACCGCCGACGGGGCGGGAGCTCCCGGGGTTGAGCAGAGAAGTGACAGAGAAGTAGCAGAGAAATGAAGGGACAAGGAGGTGATGACGATGGATGAGGCAGCAGCGCCACTGTTCCAACAGGTGGCAGACCTCATCGCGGACGCCATCGTGGACGGCTCCCTAGCCGAAGGGGACCAGGCGCCCTCCACCAACGAGCTCGCCGCGTTCCACAGCATCAACCCCGCCACGGCGCGCAAAGGCCTAAGCCTGCTCGTGGACCAGGGGGTTCTGGAAAAGCGCAGGGGCCGCGGCATGTTCGTGGTCCCCGGCGGCAGAGACGTGATCCTGCGCCTGCGCCGGGAGGCCTTTGTCAGCGCCTACGTGGTGCCGATGGTCGATGAAGCCGCGAAGTTAGGCATGGACCGCGCCCACGTGCGCACCCTCGTAGAACAAGTCGCAGAAAGTAGAGGACTGTACTCATGAACACCCCCAACACTGGCACGCATACCGCGCCCACGAACACTGCCGCCCAGCCCGCGCCGGGCTTTGAGCTGCGCGGCGTGACCAAGAAGTTCGGCCGCCACGCAGCCATCGATGGCGCCACCGCTACCCTCCCCGGCAGCACGGTCTACGGACTCATCGGCCGCAACGGCGCGGGCAAGACCACTCTCTTACGCGCCATGGCCGGACAGATCCACCACACCGGCGAGATCCTCGTGGCCGGCCAGCCCGTCTTCGACAACGCGGACGTGCTGGGCCAGCTCATCCTCGCCGGCCCGGACGTCCCCTGGCCGGAAACGAAAGTCAAGCACCTCATTCGCATCGCCGCAGCCCGCTGGCCCAACTGGTCGCAGGACCTCGCAGACCAGCTCATCGCGGACTTCCAGCTGGACACCCGCAAGACGCTAAACGAACTCTCCCGCGGCCAGCGCTCCATCGCGTCCATCGTCATCGGGCTGGCCGCCCAGGCCCCCGTTACGCTCCTGGACGAGCCCTACCTCGGCCTGGACGTGCAAAACCGCCAACTGTTCTACCGTCACCTCCTCGCGGACGTGGAGGCCAACCCCCGCACCATCATCCTTTCCACCCACCACATCGAGGACGCGGCGAAGATCCTGGACTCCGTAATCCTCATCGACTCCGGCCGCATCACCGGCGTCGGCTCCCTCGAGGAGATCACCCAGCGTATCGTCACCCTCTCCGGCTCCTCCGCCGCGGTGGGCAGCCTGGTCACCCGCCTCGGTTGTTCCTCTTCTCTTTTGGGCGACGCCACCTCCGCCGGCGCACGCCGCGTCACCGTGGATCTGGCCACGCTGCCCGGGCTGGCAGCGGAGGGCGCTGGCGCGCCGAAAGTGCCCATGACGCTGGAGCGCCTGCGCGGGCTCGCCGAAGGGACGGGAGTGCGGGTCCAGGCCTGCGACCTCGAACAGGCAGTGCTCGCCCTGACAGGGCGCGACTTCCACGCCCTGCCCGCTGACCGTAAGGAGGACGCATCATGAGTGGCGTTGGTGTTGAGACGCGGCGGCGTCGCCCCCAAAAAGAAAAAGAACTGACCTGGGGGACGCACGCGGCGATCGCGGCGCGGCAGGTGCGCGGGCAGCTGTGGAACAGGGGATATCTGTTGATGCTGCTGCCTTTCGTGGTGTTCACGCTGTTGAGCAGCAACACGCTGGAGGGGAGCGATTTTCTCTCCTGGTTCTTCATCGTGACCTGGGGTTTTGTGGCCGGGATAATGCCCACGGCGATGCTGTGGCAGCCTGGGGAACTGCGGGCGCTTGGCTTAACTTCGGCGGACATTCGGCGAAACGCGGTGGTGATCGGCGGGCCGATGACGCTGCTGACTGT
>DXFZ01000103.1 GCA_019114175.1 Candidatus Corynebacterium gallistercoris | reverse complement strand
CTTCGTATCCGCGATGAATCCTGCCTTGATGATTTCCGCGGATCCGGCCACCAGTTCCTCCCGCGGCAGCGTCGTCAACACATCCAAATCAACAATCACCGCCGCGGGTTCATGGAAGCTGCCGACCAGGTTCTTGCCTGCCGCGGTGTTGATCCCTGTCTTGCCTCCCACTGCTGCATCCACCATGGCCAGCAACGTGGTGGGATAGTGAACCACGGCAATTCCGCGCATCCAGGTGGCTGCAATGAAGCCCGCGAGGTCCGTCGCAGCGCCTCCGCCGATACCCACGATGGCATCCTGACGGGTAAGCCCTGCCTCCGCGCAGGCATCCCAGCAGCGGCCGGCGGACTCCAGCGTCTTGCCCGCCTCCGCGTCGGCCAGTTCATACAGGGCCACCTCCCGCCCCTGGCTCTCCAAGCCCGCAGCAACCTGAGTGGCTTTATCCGCTAGGGCAGGCTGGTGGATAAGCAAGTAGCGCTGTGCCCGCGGGGTGGAGGAAGCGATCAGCTCAATTGCAGGTTCGACACCGCGGATAATGGACACGTCATAGGGCGAATCGCTGCGTACCGCAATGGTGCTCATGCTACTCAAAGGTGGGTCCTCACATTCGTCGGTTAAGGGTGCTGTTTGGCGCTAAATAGCCATGACTAACTAGTTGTCCGTCACATGCGCACGATCGGCAGCGTCATCTTCCAAAAACTGCAGAATTGTTGCCACAACACGCTGCGGTCCCTTGCTATCGCAATGGACCATGAAGTCGGATACGGATTCGTACAGTTCAGACCGCTCATCGAAGAGCTGCTGATACTTCTCCCTCGGGTTGGTCACGTTCAGCAGAGGCCGGGAGTCAGTGCGGGATGTCCTGCGTACGCCCTCCTCGATGGACACATTGAGGTAGACCACCGTGTGATCCTCCAGGGCCGCACGGGTGGATTCGGTCGTCACCGCTCCCCCGCCCAGGGAGACCACCCCGCTGGTGTTCAGCGCGTCTTTCACGGCCAACGCCTCCAGGCGCCGGAACTCCGGCTCACCCACCGTGGTGAGTAGCTTGCCGCACGGGATCCCCGCCTGGCTTTCCAAGAGATGGTCGGTATCAACCAATTCCACCCCCAAGGCATTCGCCACGCGCTTACCGATCGTGGTCTTGCCACTGCCCGGTAGGCCTACCAGCACCACCCGTGGTTTCATCGCTTTTACCCTTCCTCGTCCCAGCTCAAGCGTTGTTCAACGTAACGCATGTAGTTCTCATAGTTCGCCTTGGTCTCGTCCACGCTATCCCCGCCAAACTTCTTCAGCACCGCCCGCGCCAGCGTGAGCGCCACCATCGTTTCAGCCACAACGCCTGCCGCTGGCACAGCCACAACATCGGAACGCTGGTGAATACCCGTGGCCTCACCACCGGTGGCCATGTCCACCGTTTTCAAGGCACGAGGCACCGTGCTGATCGGTTTCATTGCGGCCCGGACAACGAGGTCTTCACCGTTGGTCATGCCGCCTTCCACGCCACCGGCGCGGTTGGTGGCACGGCGGATCACACCGTCACCATCGCGCAGGATCTCGTCGTGGGCCTCACTGCCACGGCGGCGGGCCTCCTCAAACCCGTCCCCGATCTCCACTCCCTTGATCGCCTGAATGCCCATCACGGCGCCCGCCAGCTGCGCATCGAGGCGTTCGTCCCCAGAAATGTGGCTGCCCAGGCCAATGGGCAGGCCCTTGACCACCACTTCGACAATGCCGCCGAGAGTGTCACCAGACTTCTTCGCCACCTTGATTTCCTCGATCATGGATTCCTCCGCGGCCTTGTCAAATGCCCTCACCGGGGACTCGTCGATCGCGGCTAGATCCTCAAAACCCGGCAGCGGACCGGCGTAAGGCTCGGAACGGCCGATGGACACGACGTGAGAGACAACCTCCACGCCCAGCACCTCGCGTAAGACCGCGCGGGCGAAGGTCCCGGCGGCCACGCGGGCCGCGGTTTCGCGTGCGCTACTGCGCTCCAGAATTGGGCGTGCTTCCTCATGGCCGTACTTCACCATGCCGGAGAAATCTGCGTGCCCCGGCCGCGGGCGGGTCAGCTTGGCGCCGCGCCCGGAGTTCATCTCCTTGGCAACCTCTTCATCGTCCACGTCAATAGGATCTGCGCTCATGATCGTGGTCCACTTGGGCCACTCGGTGTTCCCAATCATCACGGCCACCGGGCTTCCCAGCGTCTTCCCATGCCGCACGCCGCCGACAAAAGTCACTTCGTCAGCCTCAAACTTCATCCGCGCACCGCGGCCGTAGCCCAGGCGGCGACGAGCCAGTTGATAGGACACGTCCTCTCGCGTCACGGAAAGTCCGGCCGGCAAGTTTTCAATCAGTGAGATGAGGGCTTGCCCATGGGATTCGCCCGCAGTAGTCCATCGAAGCATGCTGTTTATCATACGTGCCACCCGCTCCTAGATCTTCCGTCACCCCACCAGTTGCCCCCACGCCGTGGCCGTGGCCAATCCCGCCATCATCGCAGGTGCGTGGGGCATTGTTTCTTTTGTGGCGACGCCACCTCCACCCCAGCGCCCCCACCCCTGCGCCAGGGCGTGGCACATGCCAGCTGCGCCGAGCGCAACAAAGGCCCCAGCTGGGTGGGCCAGTGTGCTCACAACACCGATGGTGATCCCCACTTTCGCGTCCGCTCCCCCAGCGCGCGCCCGTGGGTGCAGCAGCCCAGCGCACACGGCCCATAGCCACCACGCCGCGCCGGCCGCAAGCGCGGCATAGTCACCTTTCACAAACGCCACCGCCACCGAGGCGGTAGCACCCACCACACTGAGGGCGTTGGGGATGTGACGCGTGGTGACGTCGCACCACACAACAACCCCAGCCCACACGACAAGAGCAATACCCCCCACAACCATGGACCCCAACCTAAGGTGAGACGGCGCCGGCGCACAAGCCACGCCAACGGGGCTGTGGAAAACTCAGCTCCCGTGGGGCCTGGCCTGCAGCACCGCCTCCAACATGAGCCCCTGCGGGGCCGGGTGCCCAGTGAACAAGCGGAACTGCTCCTCGGCTTGGCCGGCGAGCATCCGCAGGCCGTCCGCGTGGGGCAAACCCGCAGCTCGGGCAGCGGAGAGCAGCGTGGTGGGATAGGGGTCATAGACCACGTCGATGATCGCTCCGGCGGCAAGCAGTGCGTGTGTCAAGCCTGAGGCCGCATGATCTGGAACTGTGGATATCGCCACCGAGCACTCGGCGCACATCTCCTTGACCGAGGGGTCATCGAACCGGGCCCAGCGGAACTCCATGCCGCAGGATTCGACGAGCGCCTGAAGGTTGAGCGCTCGCTCGCTGCGCGCGAGCACCGTCACCGCCTGCACGCCGGCGGCAGCCAGCGCAGCGACCGCGGGTCTTGCCGTACCACCGTTCCCCACGACCACAGCCTTCGTGCCATCAATGACGACCCCCTGGCGCTGCAGAGACACCAAGCAGGCGGTCACGCCATCAACGTCAGTATTATCGGCCAGCCAGCCGCCCTCCGCGGTAGGCACGAGCGTATTTGCCGAGCCGATCTGAAGGGCACGCTCCGTAGCCACGTCGGACAGCTCCAAGGCATCCTGCTTGATGGGCATGGTGACGGAAAACCCCCGCACCTGATCGTCTGCGGCCTCCAGCAAACGGCGGACATCCCGCGCCTGACCGGCTTCAATGCGGACGTAGGAGAATTCCAGCCCCAAAGCACGGTAACCGGCCGAATGAAGCACCGGGGACAAGGAATGCGCGATGGGCTGGCCCAGCACGGCGCACTTGGGGCCCTCGAGCGCCAAAAAGTCGGTGGCGGGCATGACGCCCGGCAATGGATCGGCTTCCTGTGCGTCCAAAAGAGTCCTCCTGGAGTAAAGCGGGTGGGTCTGGCGGAAAACTAGCGGTTGGAGTCCAGCACGCCGTTTTGGATGGATTCCGCAATGGCCGCCTCGTGGTCAGCGAACTCCTTGTTGAACACGGTGCGCCCGTCCTTATCCACGGTGACGAAGTACAGCCAGTCACCCTCTGCCGGGTTCTCCACAGCATGGAGGGACTGCAGGCCGGGGGACGCAATGGGCGTGGCCGGGAGGCCTTCCTTCGCGTAAGTATTCCACGGGGTTTCGCGCTGACGGTCAGCGGTGGTGGTGGCCACTTCCACCTCGTCGATGGAGTAGTTCACCGTAGAGTCAAACTCCAGCTTTTGGCCGATCTCCAAGCGGTTGAGGATGACGCGGGCGACCTTATCGAAGTCCCCTTCGGGGGCTTCGCGCTCAACCAGGGAGGCCGCAGTGAGGAGCTCATAGGGGGTAAGGCCGACACGCTCGGCGGAGCTGATGAGACCGGTCTTCTCATACTCACCCTTAGAGGTAGTGAGAAGCGTGCGGATGATTTCCTTCGGCTCACTGGTCGGATCGAACAAGTGGACACCCGGAGAGATAAGCCCTTCGATGCGCTTGGGATCATCACCGCGGGCATCAACCGGCTGCAGCGCCCACTCCGGCACGCCCAGATCCTCGTTAGAGGTTTCCGAGACTGCGGCGCGAAGCTCCTCAGGGCTGAAGCAGCTGTTTTCATCCAGGCAGGTCTGCTCAGAAATAAGGGTGTAGATGCCCTTGCGGGTATCACCTTGCACAACCGTCACGTCATCAAGGGTCAAGCCATTCGGAATATCAACCACACCGCGGCGGTATTCCTCAGAACTCAGGTGTTCCAGCGCTGCCTGTGCGGACATGCGCTCCTGAAGGGTGTAGTAACCGGCCTGCAGGTTAGGCTCAGTCACTTCGGCCTGGGACATCAAGGCCCGCCTAGATCCGACCACGCCCTTGTCTACGAGCTCGGTGGCCAAGCTATCGACAGAATCCCCGGGATCCACGCGCACCATGACGATGGTTCCATTCCCGGTCCCCTCAAAGTCGCGCACACCGGCAACATCGCGCTGGTACCACACGTAACCAGTCACGCCTACGAGCAAGACCACCAAGGCAATCGCCAGCGCGCCGGCGCGTTGTCGGCGGCGCCGGACTTTCGATTGCGTGAAGTTGTTCATTCCCATGCGATTGGCTTGGCCTTTCCTTAAGGTCAATGGTTGAGCGCTATTATTCCATTTATTAAGCGTTCGAACCATTTTTAATACAACACTTGGCGCCGTGCGTCCAACCAGCCCTGCAAAATATGCACAGCGGCGGCCTGGTCAATTTTTCCGCGACCTTTCTTTGTGCTCAGTCCCGAAGCCCGGAACGCCTGGCTGGCTGCCATGGTGGACATCCGCTCATCAACCATGCGCACGGGGATATTGGGAAGCTCTTCGCGCAGATCGGCGGCGAAATTGACAGCGTTGGAGGTGCTCTGCGTGAAGTTGCCTCGCAGAGCAACCGGCAATCCAACCACTACCTCGACAACAAAGTTTTCCTCGATCAACTCCACAGCCCGCTGCACGTCTGACCCATCAACCTCCGCGGAGATGGTCTCCAGTGGAGTGGCGAGGATCCCATCGGGGTCGCTGAGAGACACGCCGATGCGCACAGTGCCGACATCGAAACCCATCCGGCGGCCCCGGCCGGGATCTGTATCAGCGTGCGGACGCTCTGCTGCGGGTTGGCTCATGGGGATTAAGCAGACCCTTCCAACGCAGCCAGGACCGCAGCGATTCCTGCGTCGATGCCCGCAGCGTCAGAGCCGGAACCTTGGGCCATGGCTGGCTTGCCGCCGCCACGACCGCCCACGTAGCCGCCGAATTCCTTCACCACATCGCCGGCCTTGATCCCTCGGTCGACAGCCGCATCGTTGACGGCCGCCACGAACGGCACCCTACCACCGTCTTCGGAGACGAACAGCACGACTGCTGGGTCAGAACCCATGCGGCCCTTGGCATCCAGCGCCAAGGTGCGCAGGTCACCGGCTGCCACGCCTTCGCCAACATTATGGGCCACCACGGCCACACCGTTGACGTTGCGGGGCTGGGCGATAAGCTCGCCAACCTGGCTCACCAACTGCTGGGTACGCAGCTGCTGGATCTGCTTCTCTGCTGCTCGGAGCTTGGCCGTGAGTGCCTCGATGCGCTCTGGCAAATCCTGGCTTGGAGACTTCAGGCTGGTAGCAAGGTTGGCAACGACGTCCTTTTCCGTAGACAAGAAGCGGAAGGAATCCATGCCAGTGTAGGCCTCAATACGGCGAACGCCGGAGCCAACGGAAGACTCCCCGAGCACCGTCACGGGGCCGATCTGCGACGAGTGCTCCACGTGGATGCCGCCACACAGCTCCATGGAGAACGGGCCGCCGATCTCCACCACGCGCACCTGATCGCCGTAGTTTTCGCCGAACAGCGCCATGGCTCCCATGGCCTTTGCCTCTTCCAAGGAAGTCTCAATGGTATTGACCTGGTAGTCAGTATCCACTGCTCCGTTGGCGATCTCTTCAATGCGGCGCAGCTGATCGGCTGTGAGCTGATCCCCGTAGGTGAAGTCGAAGCGCAAGTAACCGGGCTTGTTCAAGGAACCAGCCTGGACCGCAGTCGGCCCAAGCACCTCGCGCAGTGCGGCGTGAATGAGGTGAGTACCTGAGTGAGCCTGGCGGGCCTGGTGACGCCAAGCGTCATCAACCTTGGAGTCCAGCTTGTGCCCCACCGCAATCTCTCCGCCGGTAACGGTTGCGTGGTGGACCCAGACCTTCTTGCCGATCTTTTGCACATCGTTAATCTGTGCCGCCCCAGCTGGGCCCGTCATGGTGCCACGGTCAGCCATCTGGCCACCGGCTTCGGCATAGAACGGGGTTCGGTCCACAATAATCTGTACCTGCTCCCCTTCTGCAGCTCGGTCAACGAGCTGGCCGTCACGCACCAACCCCAACACAGCGGACGTGTCTTCACGCTGGGTGTAGCCGGTAAAGACGGTGGGGTGGTTATCCACGAAGCTACGGTAGACGCTCTGATCCGCGTGGCCCAGCTTCTTGGCTTTATTGTCCGCCTTGGCTCGAGCCCGCTGCTCTGCCATGAGGTCCTTGAAGCCCTGTTCATCCACGGCGAGTCCCGCTTCAGCAGCCATTTCCAGGGTGAGGTCAATGGGGAACCCGTGTGTGTCATGCAGGGAGAACGCAACGTCGCCCGGCACGGTCTTCTGACCAGTGGCCTCCGCCTGGCCAACCCAGTTCTCAAATAGCTGAGAACCGGACTCCAGCGTCTTGAGGAAGGCCTTTTCTTCGCCCACTGCCACTGAGCGGATACGTTCCCAGTTGTCCGCAATTTCTGGGTAAGAGGGTGTCATGGTGTGGCGCACGGTATCCATGAACGCCTCCATGGTGGGCCCCGTGGCGCCGAGCAAGCGGGCCGAGCGGATGATGCGGCGCAGCAGGCGGCGCAGAATATAGCCACGTCCTTCGTTTCCTGGGGTGACGCCATCCAGCATAAGCATGAGGCCCGTGCGGGAGTGGTCGGCAATAACGCGGAACCGAACATCATTGGGCTGGTTAGCGCCATATGTGGCGCCAGTGAGCTCCTGGGCAACATCGATGACCGGGCGGAGCAGGTCCGTCTCGTAAACGTTTTCCACTCCCTGGAGGATGCACGCCACGCGCTCGACACCCATGCCGGTATCAATGTTCTTCTTGGGCAATTCCCCGACGATCTCGAAGTTGTCCTTGCCCGTGCCTTCGCCACGCTCAAGCCCCATGAACACAAGGTTCCAGATCTCTATGTAGCGGTTGTCATCGACCTCAGGCCCGCCCTCTTGGCCGTACTCCGGGCCACGATCGTAATAGATCTCGGAGCTGGGGCCGCATGGTCCTGGCACACCCATAGACCAGAAGTTGTCCGCCATGCCCAAGCGCTGAATACGCTCAGCAGGCACGCCTACCTTCTTCTCCCAAATCTCTGCTGCTTCATCATCTTCCGTAAATACAGTGATCCAGAGGCGCTCGGGATCCAGTCCATAACCGCCCTCCTCTGTTGATGAGGTCAGCAGAGCCCACGCGTGTTTAATCGCACCTTCCTTGAAGTAGTCCCCGAAGGAGAAGTTGCCCGCCATTTGGAAGAAGGTGTTGTGGCGGGTGGTGATACCAACCTCTTCGATATCCAAGGTTCGGACGCACTTCTGGATGGAGGTCGCCGTGGGATACGGCGGTGTCTGCTGGCCTAGAAAGTAAGGCTTGAAAGGCACCATGCCTGCGTTGACGAACAGAAGGTTGGGGTCATCAAGCACCAAGGAAGCACTGGGCACCTCTACGTGGCCGGCTTTAGTGAAGTGCTCAATGAAGCGCTGACGAATCTCATGCGTCTGCATGCGTATGGAACCTCGCTGTACTAGAAGTGATGAAAAAGTTTAAACAACCATGTGCATTCTACCCACGGCGCGTGAAAGACCGAACGATACCCCGCAGCGTGGCCAACCTCGGCTTAATCACCCTTTCGTTGCCATGCTCCGTGGGAGTGTAATAGACCGCATCGGCCAAATCATCCGGCAGGTACTGCTGGGGGACAACTCCCTTGGCAGCGTCATGCGGGTATACATAGCCCACCGCATTCCCCAAAGCCTTGGCGCCTTGGTAGTGACCATCCCGCAAGTGAGCCGGAACCGCGCTACCTTTACCCGCCCGGACATCCCCGATTGCGGCGTTGATCGCGGCGATGACGCCATTGGATTTGGGAGCTGTGGCCAGGTGAATTGTTGCTTGAGCCAGCGCCAAGCGCCCCTCCGGGAGCCCGATGAAACTCACGGCTTCGTGCGCAGCCACTGCAACTTGCAGCGCCGTGGGGTCCGCCATCCCAATATCTTCGCTGGCATGGATGACAAGGCGCCGGGAGATGAACCTGGGGTCCTCCCCGCCCTCGATCATCCGAGCAAGATAGTGCAGAGCAGCATCAGGGTCAGACCCTCGGATGGACTTGATGAACGCACTGGTGATGTCATAGTGCTGATCGCCGTCCCTGTCATAGCGCACCACAGCCTTATCGATTGCCCTTGTGACATCGTCCGTGTCGATGACAGCACGGTCCTCGCCGCCGGTTTCCACTGCGTCAGCGGCCGCCTCCAAGTAGGTGAGGCTCCTGCGGGCATCACCAGCGGACAGCGCGACGAGTTGTTCATAGGCGGCCTCGGTGACCTCCACAGCATTGCCAAGACCCCGTGGGTCTTCGACCGCTCGTCGAAGAACCGTGTGGATATCGTCATCGCTTAAGGCCCGGAGTTGCACCAGCAACGAACGTGAAAGCAGCGGTGAGACCACGGAGAAGGAGGGATTCTCTGTGGTCGCGGCCACCAGCAAGACGGTCCTGTTTTCCACGGCTGCCAGCAGAGCGTCCTGCTGGGTCTTAGAGAACCGGTGCACCTCGTCAATGAAGAGCACCGTCTTTTCACCGTGGATCAACCGCTGCTGTGCCTTCTCAATCACAACTCGGACTTCTTTAACCCCTGAATTGAGCGCGCTCAGCGCCTCGAATCTCCGCTGGGAACTAGAGGAGATCAGGCTAGCGATGGTTGTCTTACCTGTCCCTGGCGGCCCATAAAGGATGACTGAGCTATCCCCCTGTCCCTCGATGAGGCGGCGCAATGGCGTTCCAACCCCCAGAACATGCTGCTGCCCTACCACTTCCTCCAGTGTCTGCGGGCGCATCCGCACTGCCAGCGGAGCATGCAGGCCCGGATGGAAGTAGCTCCTGCTCGTTGAATCACCCGGCGTGCCGGATGATCTCTGGTTGAATAAATCACTCATGAGGTTGTTGGGGCTTTGCCCCTAGGCGGCTCAGCAGCCGCAAGAGCTTGTGTGCGAACGCGTCTACCGCGGGAAACTCTGGATGCTCGTGGCGCTGGGCAAACCGCCTGATGGCGTCCACCGTGGTCGCTAGATCTTCCAGCTGATCAGACGTCAACTCCTTGAGCGAACGCCCCGCGAATTGCTGCTGTGCTGCAAGGTTGCGCTCCACCGATTCATCTGCTGAACGTCCGTAAAACAGCATCATGAGGGACAGGAAGGCCCAGCCGATGAGTGCGGCCATGATGCCGGCGTACAACGTGGCATCGTCTTTGAGCTCAGGCCAGACCGTACTGGTCTCCGCCCGCCAGGTAGCGAGGAACTCAGCTGCCTCCTCATCGTTCAAAGCAGGCGTGGTGTTATCCTGCGGGAAACCAGCGAGCACGCAGGCAACGTCGAATGCAACGTCCCTGAAACTTGCCCACTCGTAGTCCAAGAACACCACCTGGTGAGTCAGCATGATGTTATCCGGCGTGAGATCAAAGGGGGTGAAGGCGCGCAGGTCAGAGCGCTCTTGGCGCTGCGCCGCCTCCTCCGCGTAGGCCTCGACCGTGGGATCGGATACCAAACCATTCGCGTGGAACAGCTGAACGCCTTGGCGGATCAGCTCCGCGATATCAATATCGGAATCCGTGATCGTGGCTGGATTCAGCCCATGCTTCTGGCACTGCCGCCGCATGAGAGTGCGGTAGGCTTCTGCCCCTCCCACCGTGGTCGAATGCATCCGCCCCAGTGCTCGCCCCAACTTCCGAACTGCCTGCCTTCGGTCCTCCCGGGAGCGCAAAGTCAACACGTCAGTGAAGTTTTCCCCGTCGCCTGCGTCCGACAGGATGAGGATACGCTGATCAATATCGTAGGCCAGCAACAGCGGTCCGGGGCGCGTCTGCTCCCCAAGGGTGTTGGTGAATTGGTAGGCCACAACTTCACGCAGCAGCGCCAGTTCGTCCGGAGTGAGCTGTTCACACTCTCCGGGGCCGGACTGCGGCAATTGCTTGATAACCACCGTCCGCTCCTGGAGGAACGGGTTGGGGGCCACCTTGCAGCGCAAGACGAGGGCGGCGCCACTGCCGCCTAGGTCCTCGGGGTGAGTGAGTTCGGGTGATCCGCCAAAGCGAGTGGCCAGCAAATGCGTGGCCGCCTCAACGGTGGATTCAACAGAATGCACGTGGACAACTTTCTAATTAATTGTTTTTCTTCGGCTTTGCGTCAATGCCAGATTCCTTGCGCTGAGCAGCGGAAATCTCGCCCGGCGCATCGGTCAGCGGATCCACGCCGCCACCGGACTTCGGGAATGCGATGACATCCCGGATGGAATCAAAACCACCCAGCAGGGACACGATACGGTCCCAGCCGAAGGCGATGCCGCCGTGTGGGGGCGCGCCAAAGGCAAACGCGTCCAAGAGGAAGCCGAACTTCTCCTGGGCTTCTTCTTCGCCAATGCCCATCACATCAAAGACGCGCTTTTGCACCTCTGGCTGGTGGATACGGATGGAACCGCCGCCGATCTCATTGCCGTTGCAGACGATGTCATAGGCGTATGCCAGGGCCTCGCCTGGGTTCTTATCGAAGGTGTCCAGGTACTCCGGCTTGGGAGAGGTGAAGGCGTGGTGAACTGCGGTCCACGCGGAATGGCCCAAGGCCACGTCCCCGGATGCCGTCGCATCCGCAGCGGGCTCAAACAGTGGAGCGTCAACGACCCAGGTGAACGCCCAATCGCCTTCCTTGATGAGACCGAGCTTCTCAGCAATGGCGCCACGGGCAGCGCCCAACAGCGCGCGGGAGGACTTCGCATCCCCTGCAGCGAAGAAGATGCAGTCACCAGGCTTGGCGCCCACGTGATCGGCGATGCCTGCGCGCTCGGCCTCCGTGATGTTCTTAGCCACAGGGCCGGAAAGCTCACCATCTTCACCGACCAAGATGTACGCGAGACCCTTAGCGCCACGCTGCTTGGCCCAGTCCTGCCACGCGTCCAACTGGCGGCGAGGCTGATCTGCGCCGCCCTCCATGACCACAGCGCCCACGTAGTCGTTCTGGAACACGCGGAAGGTGGTGTCCTTGAAGAACTCGGTGCACTCCACGATCTCGATGTCGAAGCGAAGATCGGGCTTATCCGAACCGTAGCGGCGCATCGCGTCTGCGTAGGTGATGCGCGGGATCGGAGTCTGGATCTCGTAGCCAATCTCCTTCCAGATCGCCACAAGAATCTCCTCCGCCAAGGCGATGACATCCTCCTGGTCCACAAAGCTCATTTCAACGTCGAGCTGGGTGAACTCCGGCTGGCGGTCCGCACGGAAATCCTCATCGCGGTAGCAGCGTGCAATCTGGTAGTAGCGCTCCATGCCGGCCACCATCAGCAGCTGCTTGAACAGCTGCGGGGATTGCGGAAGGGCGTAGAAGCTGCCCGGCTTCAGGCGTGCGGGCACGAGGAAGTCCCGGGCACCCTCTGGGGTGGAACGGGTCAGCGTGGGAGTTTCAATCTCCGTGAAATCGTGGGCACCCAGCACACCACGCGCGGCGGCGTTAACGCGGGAACGCAGCCGCAACGCATCACCCTGAGTCTTTCGGCGCAGATCAAGGTAGCGGTACTTCAGGCGGGTTTCCTCGCCCACCTCACCGGAGGTGGAGGGATCGTCAATCTGGAAGGGCAGCGCTGCGGAGCGGTTCAAGACATCCAGCTCGGATACGTTGACCTCAATGCCACCAGAAGCCAGGTTAGGGTTCTCGGATCCCTCCGGGCGTGCCTCTACGGTGCCGGTCACCTTGACGCAGAACTCGCTGCGCAGGTCATGGGCGCGCTCGGCCACAGCGGACTCGCGGAATACAACCTGGGCCACGCCAGAGCGATCCCGGAGGTCAATAAAGATCACACCGCCGTGGTCGCGGCGCCGACCGACCCAGCCGGTGAGGGTGACTTCCTGGCCAATGTTTTCAGGGCGCAATTCGCCTGCTAGATGAGTCCGCAACACGGTGGTGTGGTTCCCTTTCACATAGAGTTCGCAATCAACCCACCAGCATACCCTCTCAACCGTCAGGCCCAATAGGTTGGGTGCAAGACCCCATGGTTGCTTGTGACTTGTGGCACGATGAATGGGTGACGTTTAACAACAATTTGGGCAACTATTCCAACCGTGGATCCACCGGCGACTCGGGCGGCGGTGGCGGCGGCTTCAACCTCGGCGGCGGTGGAGGTGGAGGCAGGAACAACCTTCTGTTCACCTTGCTGTTTAGCACCATCGGCAGGCGGTTTGGCATACCAGGGCTGATCGTCGTGGGCATCGCCATGTTCATCTTTTCCGGCGGGATGGGCAGCCTGACGGGAAACAATTCATCTCACCAGGCAGGCGTGGGCAATCACCAAGGCGGCACCCAGGTGGGACAAGGTGCGGACTTCTCCCATTGCAAGACCGCAGAGGATGCCAACAACAATGACGATTGCCGCCTGTTGGCAACGGGCGTATCCCTCGATCAATTTTGGTCGCAAGCCCTCCCCCAAGAGGCCGGCATTCAATACACCGAGCCCAAGCTGGTTATCGCTGAAGGCCAGGTGTCCACCGGGTGCGGTACATCCAACATTTCCCAGACCGGCCCATTCTACTGCCCAAATGGTCAGACGGTGTACATGTCCGTGCCCTTCTTTGACCAGCTGCGCCAGATGGGCGGGTCCGATGGGGCATTTTCACAGATGTACGTCACCGCCCATGAGTTCGGCCACCACATCCAAAACCTGCAGAACACTTTGGGGCTGTCTGACTACAACAACCCCGGGGCGGACTCCAACGCTGTGAAGCTGGAGCTGCAGGCGGATTGTTACGCCGGACTGTGGGCAACCCACGCTGATAAGGGCTCCAATGCGTTGCTGGAACCCCTCACCCAGACCCAGGTGGAGCAGGCCGTCACCACGGCAAAGTCCATCGGCGATGATGCCATTCAATCCTCTTCCGGGCAGGAAGTCAACCCTGATCAGTGGACGCACGGTTCCTCCGAACAGCGCGTCGAATGGTTCACCCGGGGCTACCAGGGTGGCACAATGCAGTCCTGCGCGCAGGACTTCAACCGCTAAAGCTCAGCCCCCAACCCCGGCGGGTCGTAGCCTTCTAGCGGGCCAAGCGATCTGCCACGACGTCGGCCACCTGCTCCAGCGTGACCGGCTGCTGGCTGTGCTCCGTGAGGTCCTTGACGGCCACAGTTCCTTCAGCGAGCTCCTGGTCACCGAGCACCAGGGCCAGCCGGGCTCCCGCGCGGTCGGCTCCCTTCATTGCACCCTTGAGGCCGCGATCCCCGTACGCCATGTCCGCGGAAACACCCCGGGCGCGCAGCGCATCGATGATTGCCACCATCTTTTTCTTCGCCTCGGCGCCTAGGGCAACACCGTAAACGTCTACTCTCCTTCGGTGCGACGCCGCCACGTTCTCAGCCTCCAAGGCCAGCAACGCGCGATCTACTCCCAGCCCAAAGCCGATGCCGGACAAATCCTGGCCGCCGAGCTCAGCCATGAGACCGTCATAGCGCCCGCCGCCACCGATTCCGGATTGCGCGCCGAGGCCATCGTGGACGAACTCAAAACAAGTCTTGGTGTAGTAATCCAGCCCGCGGACCATCCGGGGGTTAATGGTGTAGTCCACACCCATGTCCTCCAGCAAGCCTGTGACCGTCTCAAAGTGCTCGCGGGACTCAGGGCTCAGGTGATCCAGCATCAACGGCGCATCTGCCAGCATCTCCTGCATCTCCGGACGCTTATCATCCAGCACGCGCAGGGGGTTGATTTCCGCACGGTGAGCGGTGGCTTCATCGAGGGGCAAGGTAGACAGGAAGTCTTGAAGCTTGTGGCGGTAGGCAGGCCTATCGCTGGCATCCCCCAAGCTGGTCAGTTCCAACCGCGCCTGCGTGATGCCGATGCTGCGGAAGCAGCGATCAGCCAGGGCAATAACTTCAGCGTCGAGTGCGGGGTCATCCACGCCGATTGCTTCCACACCGACTTGTTGCAGCTGACGGTAGCGGCCCGCCTGGGGGCGCTCGTAGCGGAAGAACGGGCCACCATACACCAGCTTGACGGGCAGCTGGCCGCGGTCCAGGCTGTGCTCGATCACGGCGCGCATCACCCCGGCGGTGCCCTCTGGGCGCAGCGTCACGCTGCGGCCACCGCGGTCTGCGAAGGTGTACATCTCCTTGCTGACCACATCGGTAGACTCCCCCACGCCCCGGGCAAACAGCGTGGTGTCCTCGAAGATTGGCAGCTCGATGTGCTGGTAGCCAGCCGTGTGAGCAGCATCAATGAAGGCGGACTTCACCGCCCAAAAATCACTCGATGCCGGCGGCACGTAGTCCGGCACTCCCTTGGGTGCGGACAGTGCCGTGAACTGCTTTTTCTTGGGGGACGCTTGGTTACTCACGCCCCACAGTCTAGCTACTGGACAGATTGGAGGAATGAATTGGTGCGCTTTTCTTCCCCCACC
>DXFZ01000102.1 GCA_019114175.1 Candidatus Corynebacterium gallistercoris | reverse complement strand
GAAAATTGGACAACCTCAGATCGGAAAATCGCCTGATTTCCGATCTGAGCTTGTCCAAAATCTGAAAACCGCGCGCCCCACAAGGAAGCGCGCGGTTCAAGCCTTCAAGCTCAAGGCCTCACGGGTCTCAGAGCCTCACAGGCCTTCAGGCTCAAGCGGTCTTAGCGCTTGTTGCCCATGACCAGCTTGAGGATCCACAGCAGCAGACATGCACCGATGAGGCAGGTCACGAAGCTGAAGATCCAGCCGCCGGAGCCCACATCGAAGATGAAGCCCAGGACGAAACCGCCCAGGAAGCCACCGATGATACCGACGATGATGTTGGCGATAATGCCCATCTGAGCGTCAGTGCTCATGATCTTGGAACCGATCCAGCCAGCCAGACCACCGATGATGATCCAGCCCAGGATGCCTAGTGGAGGGACGTTAGAGCCCTCGGCGAGAAGTTGCGTGCTCGCTTCTGCAAAAAATTGTGTAGTCATGGTTCCTATTTTAACTGCTCAACTACAAATCTGCGCTATCCAGCGCAAGAAATCATGGTCAAGATTCAGCGCCAATTGAGGCTCAATTGCAATAACACGTCATTGCAGCATGTCCCATAACCTCACCTCAGCGCAGCTCACACGGCTTTTTTAAAGATTTTCCATGAGCCACTGCTTCAGAACATTTGCATGAGATTTTTCTTTGTTCTTCGCGGCAAAAAGGAGCTTCACGGGCCGCTTATCGAGTGCCTTCTTGTCGTTTTTCTTCCCCTTCTTGCCCTTTTTGTACTTCTTGTGAGCCTTCTTCAGCCCGTCCTTGAGGTCCGGCATGATGTCATCAAGCTCGCCGGAATCCAGCCGCTCATCCAGCTCCGCGCGGTACGCCTTAGCGAATTCGCCGTAGCTCAGTTTGCGTGCTTTCTTTTTTCCAGCGACGGCCTTGCCATGGAACCGCTTCCTCAGCTCCGTGCTCGGGGCCAGCTCCTTTGGCCAAGCCTCAAGCGCCAGGCGCTCCTTCTTGACGCCAACGGGCCACATCCGGTCCACCAGGAACAGGCGGGCCTTGGGCTTGCCGGCATCCTTCGGGTCTTCGTCCACCCAGTTGTAGACCCGGTCCGTGCCCAGCCGCTTCGTGAACTTCTTAGGCCCCTTGCTTCCGTTCTTACCTTCGCGCTTGCTTT
The DNA here is from genome assembly GCA_019114175.1 of Candidatus Corynebacterium gallistercoris. GTDB lineage: Bacteria > Actinomycetota > Actinomycetes > Mycobacteriales > Mycobacteriaceae > Corynebacterium > Corynebacterium gallistercoris. Next base: position 9,093 of record DXFZ01000102.1, on the reverse strand, counting down.
CGCTCTTGTTTTTCTTAGCCATGCCCTCCACCCTACGTGCTCCCCAGGCACCACCAGTGCAGGCAAACCCCGCAACGCACCGCACACACCCCGCAACGCCCCGCGCAACCCCGCAGAGCCCCGCGCAACCCCGCAGAGCCCCGCGCTATCCCGCTACCGGCGCTGGTAGAGGTAATGCACCGCGTCCTCGTGGAGCTTGCGCACCACCTCTTCCGCGGCCACCTGCCCCCGTAGCAGCCCGATCCCCTGTCCGGCGTGCAGCTTCAACTCGTCCGCGAAGTCCCCGCCCGTAGAACGCGCCGCGACCAGCTCTTCATCCGTCACTTCACCAGCGGCGGAGAGCGGGGCGAAGACGTCCACGAATGCGTTGCGCACCGTCCGCGTCGGCCACTTCTCCGTGTCCCAGGCCACCTGCTCGGCGCGGTCATACACGTCCGTGAGCACCGTCTGGTGACTCCCCGCGGCCACGGCGGCCTCCCGCAGCGCGTCACTGCCCACACTCTCCGGCGAGCCCAGCAGCGCGGTGCCGACCCACACCGCATCCGCGCCCGCCGCCAGGCACGCGGCAACGCCCCGTCCAGTACCAATTCCACCGGCCACAGCCACGGGGATCCCCGGCGCGTTAAGCTCGATGTAGTCCAGCACCAGCTGCATAAGCGGCATCGTGCCGATGTGCCGGCCCGTGTGCCCGCCGGCGTCCGCGCCCTGCACGCAGATCGCGTCCACCTCTGCCGCCAGCGCCTGGCGCAACTGTGAAATGTCATTGACCGGCGCCACCACAGAAATGCCTGCTTCATGTGCGCTGGCCACGTAAGCGGCGGGATCGCCGAACCCCAGGGACACCACCGTGGGCTTCGCCTCCAGCACGGCCTCCCATTGCTCGGGGCGCTCTTCCAGGGCCCACACAATCACACCGATGCCGTACACCCCCGCCTCCGCGGCCACGGCTGCGTTCTCCCGGATCCACTCCGCAGACGTCCCCGCGCCCACGCCGAACATCCCCAAACCCCCGGCACGAGACACCGCCGCAGCCAGCTCCCCGCCGGCACGACCGGCCATGGGCGCGCCGATGATCGGCTTCTCCATGCCCCACAGCTGGGTTAGGCGGGTCTCAATCGTCGTCGTGGCATTAGCCGCAGCATTAGCAGCAGCACTACCTGCAGCGCTACCTGCCGCAGAACTTGCAGCGTTGTCTTCAGCACTGTTCATCAGCGAGGTGCCTCCTTCATCGGCCTCTGTGTGATCGGCCTCGTCGGCCACCGAGTCTAAACGCTTCACCCCGCCGCTCGCAGAATTGCTACTGCCCAAACTATCTCCCACACCACCACCCAACCCCTCACCCACACCACCACCCAGCCACCACCAAGCCACCACTCCACCCATCTCCCCAGCCGCTTCCCAGGCAACGCCCAGCCGCCCCGAGTAGGCTCACACTCATGAACATTCTCAACAAGATCGCCCCCTCTGACCTCAAGCCCGCCAAGGACGTCAACACCGCCGCCGTCGTCACCACTGGCCTCATCGGTGGCTGGCTAACCGCCCGCGAGACCGGCATCCGCCCCCTGGGCGGCGTCATCCTCGCCGCCGCCGGCGGGTACGCCGCCCGCTCCTGGAACGCCAAGGCCGGGGCCGGCACCGCCACCGCCCTCACCGCCGGCTACATCGCCGCATTCGGCCTCTCCCACCCGCTCGCGAAGAAGCTCGGCTCCTGGCCCGCCGTGCTCACCGTCACCGCCGCCACGGCCGGTGCGGCATACGCACTCTCTGACTCTCAGTAATTCCTTTTTATTTTATTGCGACGCCACCACCGCTCCCACCACTGACTGCGCCATTGTGGCCAGGGCCTCCTCGTGCCCGGCCAGGTCACCTGTGAACTCCACTGGCTCGGCCGCCACCTGCACATTCATGCCGGTGGTGATAGCCTCCATGGCCTTGGCGGCACCCGTCGTGTCGTATCCGCCACGGATCCACCAGCTCACCGGCAGCCCCTTGGAGACCTCTCCCCGCTCCTGGGCCTCCGTGTACGCCACGAAGGTGCTATCAAAGTAGTGCTTGAGGGCGCCGGAGATGTACCCGAAGTTCGCGCTGGTGCCGAAGATCACCGCATCCGCGGCGAGGAGCTCATCCACGTCCGGCTCTAGGGCGTGGCGGATAGTCAGGGAGGTGGGGGTGCCGTCGCTATTTAAAAAATCAACAGCCTCCCGTGCCGCCCCAATGACCACGTCCGCGATGGCCTGCAGCTTCTCCGTGGGGCTGTGGTGGACAATAAGGACATTTCGCGTACCCATGCGCACCATATTAGTTAGGCTGGGGAACCATGACTACCGCACAACCGCTGATTCTGCCGTACCAGGGGAAGACACCCCGGATCCATAAGACTGCCTACATCGCGCCCGGCGCGGTGATCATTGGTGATGTGGAGATCGGGCCGGAAGCGTCCGTGTTCTACGGGTCCGTGCTGCGCGGGGACGTGGGTGCCATCCGCGTGGGGGCGCGCACGAACATTCAGGACAACTGCGTGCTGCACGTGGAACGGACCGTGGATTGCGTGCTCGAGGAGGACGTGACCGTGGGGCACCTGGCGCTCGTGCACGCCAGCCACGTGAAGGCGGGCACGCTGGTGGGCATGAAATCCGCGCTGCTCTCCAGGAGCGTGGTGGGGGAAGGCAGCCTCATCGCGGCAGGGGCCGTGGTGCTGGAAGGCCAGGAGATCCCGGCAGGGTCCCTGGCGGCGGGGGTGCCGGCGAAGGTGCGGCGGGAGCTGAGCGCTGAGGAGTCCGAAGGGTTCATCGCGCACGCGGGCCGGTACGTGGGCACCGCGCAGAACCAGGCCGGCGCGGAGGAGGCGCTGCGGCTGAAGGATGTGCAGTTCGACTAGGAGGCGCACACAGGCCTAAACTCTATTCTCGTTATGGCCCCAGCTGACTCCACCTCCAATTCCGCAGGCTCTCCCGCGGGCAACTCTGCGGACACTTCCGCGGCGCACAGCCCTGCGCACAGTCCTGCCCCGGCGACCGCCCGCCCCCTCATGCGCTATGACGTTGAAGGCTTGCGCGGCGTGGCCATTGCGCTGGTGGTGGTGTTCCACGTCTTCATCGGACGCGTGTCCGCCGGCGTGGACGTGTTCCTGTTGCTGGGCGGCATCTTCTTCTTCAGCTCCCAGCTGGCCAACGCACGCAATCCGCGGGGGCTGACGCTCATCCAGTCCATCATCCGCATCATCAGGCGGCTGTTCCCGCTGCTCGCGGTGGTGGTGGGTGCCACCCTTGCAGGCTCGTTAGCGGTGATGAACCGGCTGGTGCACCTCACCATGGCCGAGGACGCCCTCGCTGCCCTGGGGTACTACATCAACTGGCAGCTGGCGTTCTCCGGCCGGGAATACGCGGCCGTGCGCACCACGGTCAGCCCATTCCAGCACCTGTGGAGCATGTCCGCCCAGCTGCAGATCTACCTGGGCAGCCTGGTCATCATCACCATCATCGCCCTGGTGTTCCGCCGCTTCTCCCGCGGCGCCCTGGTGGTGTTCCTCACCATCGCCACCGCCGCATCCTTCGGCTACGCCGTCTACCTCCACGGCGTGGACCAAGAGCTGAACTACTACTCCACGCTCTCCCGCTTCTGGGAAATCGGCCTCGGCGGGCTCATCGGGCTGTGGCTGCGCCGCAACCGCGGAGACAAGCCCACCCGACACATCCCGCCAGGGATCCGCTGGGTGCTGGGCATCGTGGGCATCACGATGATCGTCATCACCGGCTGGGTTGTGGACGGCGCCTCCAACTTCCCCGGCCCCTGGACGCTCCTGCCGCTCTCCGGCGCGTTCCTCATCGTCCTCGCCGGATCCACCGGCTGCCCCGTGGGGCTGACCCGCCTGCTAGAAACCGCGCCCTTCCAATTCTTGGGCCGCATCTCCTACGCCCTCTACCTGTGGCACTGGCCGCTCCTGGTCATCACCCTCAACTACTTCGACACGACACGAGTGACCTGGGTCATCGGCCTCGGCGTGATCGCCGCCAGCATCGGCCTGGCCTGGGCCTCCAACAAGCTCATCGAAAAGCCGCTGCGGCAAAAGGCCAAGCCCGCGCGCTCGTGGGTGCTGTTCAGCCCTAGCTACTGGAAAGCCTCCTTTGCGGCCTGGCCGAAAGCGCTCTATGGCGCTCTGATTGTGGTGGTGGCTGGAGCGGTGGTGGCGTCGCCCAATTACCTAGAACGACAGTCCAACATGGACAACGAAGAACTATGGGCACTCGCCAACGAACGCGGCCTCTACCCCGGTGCGGAGAGCTTCCTGCACAACGCATTCACGCCGGAGAGCATGCCGCTCATCCCGCCGCTCGATAACTTCCAAGACCTCGAGCCGCAGACGCAACGGGACCAGTGCCTCACCGGATTCGAAGGCACGCAGCTGGCGTACGTCAACGAATACGGCTACGGCGATGAGCCCTGCTGGTACGGCGATGAAAACGGCAAAACCCTCTACGTCATCGGTGGCAGCCACAGCGAGCACTACATCCCCGCCCTGGACATCATCGGCGCACGGCAAGGCGTGCGCTTCGTGCCGATCCTGAAGATGGGCTGCCCCGTCAACGCGAACATCCCCATGTGGGATGGCTCCGACTTCCCCGACTGCCGCGAATGGTCCAAGAACGTCATGGACTACATCGAAGAAAACCCGCCGGAGCTGGGCGTGTTCATGACCGGCACGCGGCCGAAGGAGCACGGCGGATTCGGGAAGGAATTCGTGCCGGAGGAGTACGTGGAGACGGTGCAGCAGTTCACGGACTGGGGCATCCACAGCTATCTCATGCGCGATAACCCCTGGCACGTGGCACCCGGCGACCCGAACCAGCCGCTGAACATCCGCACGTGCGTGGCGGAGATGATGGAGGGCCAGTTCAACGGCGCCGGGCCTGACCAGGTGGGGCGCGATTTCCCCGGCCTGGCGGAGCAGGGCACGCCAAACTTTGAGGAAGTGCTGGAGATCAACAGCGTGTGTGGATCGTCCGTGGCGGATTACTACCAGGAGATGGACCCCAGCATCGAAGCCTATGACGGGCTGGATGTGACGCTCATGGACGTGTCCGCAGGGCTGTGCCGCGAGGGTTGGTGCCCGGCGATCATCGGCAACATGGTGGCGTACCGAGACGTGCACCACTACACCAACGTCTTCGCCGCCACCTTGGCGCCGGAGATTGAGGCGCAGATGTTCGACCCGAATCACCAGATCCCGCCGATGGATGTGGGGCTCGCTGGTGCTGGTTTTGGGGGCGACGGCGACGGCACCATCTCATCCCCCACCGCCGACTCAGACATGGGCTCCCAGGCTCAGTATTATGAGCGCTCCAGGGGTGGTGCTGGCTCTGGTGGTGGTGCTGGCGCTGGCGCTGGTGCAGGCGCTTCCATCTTCCGCACCCCTGAGGGACGAGTGGTGAAGCAGCTCCCGGGTGTGGACATGGATGCCGTGACCAGCGGCGAGGCCTCCTCTTCGCAAGATTCCACCTCCACCGCAGGTCAGGGCGCTGATGGCGGGGCCGGTGCTGGTAGCGGTGCCGGTGCTGGCTTTGGGGGCGGCGCGGCCGGGACCGCGGGCGTGGGCAATACGCCGTGGTATCCGCCGAATAATGGCTACGGCACCGGCTACGGCAACACCGCCGGCGGCTACTACGACCAGTACGGCAACTTCATCCCCTACTACTAGGCCCTCCCACTCCACTTTCCCAGCCCTTTCTCCACCACTCCCCTATTCCACCTGACCCCAGAACTCCCCTCCCTCTGGCCCAATCATGGCCCTTTGATCTCTCCTCACGGCTGACCCGGGCCACTATCCGGGGGCGTCAAGGCACAAGAACAACTCTTGTCAATACTGGTGGCGAAAAAATGGCCCAAAACTCGACCGCAGCCTTGACAAGATTTGTTCCTTAACCTTGACAGCCCCTGCCCTGGGAAAACACCACGCCCCTGAGCCAAGATCAGAGGCCAGGTGGAGTCCCAAACCGGGTGAAGGGGTGAAGGGAGCCAGGGGTGAAAGAAAAGCCCAGGTCAGGGGCCAGGGAAAGCCGGGCCCTCCGCCAGAGGCACAGAACCCTCCCGGAACGCAGCCAGCACGGCGGTGATCACGGCGTCCGTCGCCTCCCGCGCCTCCAGCCGCGTGGACCCCGACCAGAAGATCAGCTCCATCATCACGGATTCCACGCCCACCTCGGTAAACAGCGCCCGCGGCTGCGGGTCATTCAGCACCAGGTCAAGCCCCCGCATCGCGGATTCGGCCGCGGTTCGCGCGTGCTCTAGGTCGGCATCGCCACGCAGCTCCACTGGGACTGTTGCTCGGGTGCGCTCAAAGCCGGTTTGCACCACGATTTGTGAGGAGTGCATGGTGGTGTTGGGCACTATGACGAGTTGTCCGTCGAACGTACGTATTGCCGTCGACGACAAATAAATACCCACAATCTGACCCGCGTTATCCTCGACTTTCACCTGGTCACCAACCCGGAACTGATCGCGGCTCAGGATGACAATGCCGGCGAACATATTGCCGAGTACGGTCTGGAACGCGATACCGGCGGCGATGGAGACCACGCCCAGGCCGCCGAGCACGTCGACCGGGTTGATCGACGGGAAAATGACCGTCAGGGCCACGAGGAACGCGGCGACCACGACCGTCCAGAACGCGAGGCGGCCGAGGACGCGGCGGGAGGATTCGCCACGGCGGCGGGCGGTGAGGAGCAGGCGGACGAGGCCCCACACCGCGGCGGCGATCACCAGGCCCACGCCGAAGACCTTGAGGCCCTCGAGCGCGTCTGCCCAGGTCACGGCGCGGATGATGTCTTCGTTCATGGTGTGGGAGTGTAGCAGGGTTTGGGGGTGCTGGCGCGGTCGGTGGTGGGTCATGTGGGGGCGACGGCACCGCGCCTCAACCCCGCCGCAGCATGCGCGTGGGCTGCTTGAGTGTGCGCCGGCTGGGGCTGTGAAGGCTAGTTCTTGGCTGACCTCGATGCAGAAGCATTCAGAGTTCAACACACTTACGCTGCCAGCATCGCGAAGTTAGCCGCCTAAGTGTGTTGTCTTCTGAGAGGCCTCTCTGTTGCCCCGCTACTTTGCCCCAACAATTCGAGACGCGGGACAACCAACCCCCCTATTATTAAAATCCAAAAACATGTTTTGCCGACTAACTGTCTATTATATTGCTTCGGAACAGAAATCAGATCAATTACGGTGCTGAGCTGGAATTATTTTACGTTCTCCCCCAAATGGGTGTGTACGAAAGTATCCAAAATTAGCCACCAAATTAGGTACTTTTGGACATTCCCTCGCAGGACATAAGGAACTAGAGTTTTTCAAAGAGGAGTCCAGCGGAGCTCAACAGTCCCGGTACCGGCCCTCACCTTCGAAAACGCGTCAACCACTATGTAGGAGGCAATCCATGAAGAAGCTTCTACATTCCCCAAGCATAATACTAGTCGCCCTCTGTTTTCCCTTTACGATATCCGTAGCCTCAGCGACAACTACCGAACCTCGCAGCAGCTCCGGAATCGTTTCCCCGGGCTTGACACACCTGCCCCCTGAAAACACCTCTCTCAACACCGCTGCCACCCAGGACCAAACAACGAACACTTCTCGGCAAATCCTAAAGGCCAATGCTGCGTTACAAGAACTCCTAGGCTCCTATTCGATAGATCCCGAGGGAGATTTGGAGCAACTGGCAACAAGCTTAACCGTTGAACAGGCAAAGGAGTTCAATCGTACGACCCAAGGGAAAAGGTTTATTGTCACTCCTGGCGAACATATCGAGTTTCAGCTGGTGGAAGACAACGGAATCAGAAAACGTTCATCTGGCAATAAATGCTGGAAGGGTTATGTGGGCATAGCCGCGTACACCACTGTTAGCGGATTCTACTGCGGCCTAACCGGACCAGCTGCCCCCTTATGCGGCATCGGAGCCGCAATTGGTGGCGACAACGTTGACTGGCACAAGAACTGCTAAGGAGTAGATGAATTTGTCCGCTTCACCCAGGGCATCCCGTCACACATTCGCTGCTCTCATGGCAAGCATCCTTGTAGCTGGCGTGTGCCTAGCGATCCTGGCGCAGCTGCTCCACAGCGAGAGTAGGGTGGCGCTTCTGATTGCCTTCACGGCTGCGGCGTTCGTGCTGGACCAGCTCACGGGCTTCGGCCACCGGATCCGCACGGGGCGCTGGCTCTACAGCGGGTAGCCGCTACACCGGGTAGTAACGCCCGGACCCCAGTCATCGGCGTTCCCCTAATTCTTGGGGAGGTCAACGGCTGGGGTCGATACCACGCATAATAACAAGACCACACCGGACTCGCAAGGTATAGCAACGGAAAGGTCTCGCCAGCCCATCACCCCTCCAACGCCTCCACCAGCGCCGGCAACCCCACCGCCGCGGTGGTGCGCAGCGACCACGTCGCCAACCGAGTCAGCTCCGTTGCCGCCGGCGAGACCTCCACGATCGGGACTCCGCGCGACGCCGCAATCTCCGGCAGCCCCGCCGCCGGCCACACCACGCCGGACGTCCCCACGACCACCACCAGGTCCGCCCGCCGCACCGCCTCCTCCGCCGCGGCCCATTCCTTCTGCGGCAGCGATTCGCCGAACCACACCACGTCGGGCCGCACGGGGTTGCCGCACAGGCTGCACTGCGGTGGCGTGACGCGTTCGACCTGCTCGCGCGGCAGTTCCGGCGTGCGGGCGGGTTTGCCGCAGATGGAGCAGCGGTAGGCAAACAGGCTGCCGTGGAGGTGGTGGACGGTGGTCGCGCCGCCCCGTTCGTGCAGGTCGTCAATGTTTTGTGTGGTTACTTCGAGGGCGACGTCACCACGCCTCCCCCACTCCCCTATTGCCGTGTGGCCGGCGTTGGGTTCGGCTTCGCGGCAGAGGGCGGCGCGCCAGAGGTACCAGGCCAGCATTGGTTCGGGGTCGCGTGCCCAGGAGCTGATGGACGCCATGGCTTGGGGATCGACGCGCGACCAGATGCCCGTCTGCGCGTCCCTAAAGGTGTCCAGGCCAGAATCGGCGCTCATGCCCGCGCCGGTGAAGACGTTGACGTGGCGAGCAGAGCGAGCGGCGGCAGTGAGTTC
>DXFZ01000011.1 GCA_019114175.1 Candidatus Corynebacterium gallistercoris | reverse complement strand
ATCCAGGCCCAGGGCATGGAATCCCTGATTCCCTTGCTGGCCACAGCGCCCATGGTGCCGCTGCCGAAGCTCATGCCGGAGGGCACTCACACCATGGTCATCTCCCCGGCGGCGGTGGAACGCCGCGCGGTGGACCTGGCGGAAACCGGCCAGCAGTTCCTGGAGGCCGGGTGGGAAGTCGCCGCCATGGGTGGGGCCGCGCCCGTGGACTTGGGTGCCGCCACGGAGGCGGCCGCTGGTGGTGGCGTGGACACAGTTGATGGCAACGCTGCGGCGGCCTACCTGTCCATCGCCGCGGTGCAGAAGACCCAAGAGAAGATGCGCCGCCCGTGGTGGACCATGTCTGCGCCGGGCATGGCGGATTCCGCCACGGGCCTGGGGGAGGAGGACACGCTGCTGGTGGACTACCAGCCCGCGCCAAAGCCGCAGGGAGAGATGGAGGCCATCGGCGCGCTCATGGCGGACATCCGCAAGCGCGTGGAATCCGGTGGGCGCGTCGCATTCGCCGCGCCCACCCCAGCCGTGGCCGCCCGTATGCTCCGCCGCTTCCAGGAGGCCGGAATCGCCGCCGAAGCCCCCGGCGTGGACCTCTCCGGCGCCCGGGGCCTCGGCCGGTTGCGCGCGCCCAAGCACACGGTGAGCGATGAGCCCGCCCCAGCGCAGGTCAGCATCTACCACGCCGTGGCGTTCGAGGGTCTGCAGTTCCCCTTCGCCGGAGACGACAAGCGCCCCAGTCTGCTATTCATCACAGAAACGGACCTCACCGGCAACCGCGTGGACGCCAAAGCCACTGGCAAGCGCAAGCCCGCCAAGAAGCGCAACCGGGTGGATCCGCTGGCCCTGGAGCCAGGGGACCTCGTGGTGCATGACTCCCACGGCATCGGCAAGTTCGTGAAAATGATGGAACGCACCGTGGGCAAGGGGCCGGATGCGTCCCGCCGGGAATACCTCGTGCTGGAGTACGCACCCTCCAAGCGCGGCGGTCCGGGCGACCAGCTCTATGTGCCCATGGATCAGCTGGACCTGCTCTCCCGCTATGTCGGCGGGGAGAAACCAGCGCTGTCCAAGATGGGCGGGGCGGACTGGAAGAACACCAAGCGCAAGGCCCGTGGTGCCGTGCGGGAAATCGCCAGCGAGCTCGTGCAGCTCTACGCGCAGCGTCAGGCCGCGCCGGGCTACGCCTTCGCCCCGGATTCCCCCTGGCAGCGGGAAATGGAAGACGCCTTCCCGTTCACGGAAACGGAAGACCAGTTCAATGCCATCGAGGCCGTGAAGGCGGACATGGAAAAGCCGGTGCCGATGGACCGCGTCATCATCGGTGACGTGGGATACGGCAAGACCGAAGTCGCTGTGCGCGCAGCGTTCAAGGCCGTGCAGTCCGGCAAGCAGGTCGCCGTGCTGGTGCCCACCACCCTGCTGGCGCAGCAGCACTACAAGACCTTCACCGAGCGGATGCAGGATTTCCCCACCAGCATCAAGGAGCTCTCCCGCTTCACCTCGCCCAAGGAATCCAAAGAGGTCATGGACCAGATGGCCAAGGGCGAGGTGGACATCGTCATCGGCACCCACCGCCTGCTCCAGACCGGCGTGCAGTGGAAGAACCTGGGCCTCATCATCGTGGATGAGGAGCAGCGCTTCGGCGTGGAGCACAAGGAGCACATCAAGTCCCTGCGCACCCACGTGGATGTGCTGACTATGTCCGCCACCCCGATCCCCCGCACGCTGGAGATGTCCATGGCGGGCATCCGCGAGATGTCCACCATCCTCACCCCACCGGAGGACCGGCACCCCGTGCTGACCTACGTGGGCCCCAAGGAAGACAAGCACGTCGCCGCCGCCATCCGGCGCGAACTCTTGCGCGATGGGCAGGTCTTCTACGTGCACAACAAGGTGAAGACCATTGAAGAGGCAGCCGCGGATATCAGGCGGTTGGTCCCGGAGGCTCGCGTCGTCGTCGCCCATGGACAAATGAGCGAAGAACAGCTGGAAACGACAGTCCAAGGGTTCTGGGACCGCGAATTCGACGTGCTCGTGTGCACGACCATCGTGGAAACCGGGCTGGATATCTCCAATGCCAACACGCTCATCGTGGAAAACGCCCACCACATGGGCCTATCACAGCTTCACCAGCTGCGCGGACGCGTGGGGCGCTCGCGCGAACGCGGATACGCCTACTTCCTCTACCCCAAGGGAGACGTACTCACAGAAACCAGCTATGACCGGCTATCCACGATTGCGCAGAACAACGACCTCGGCGCCGGCATGGCAGTGGCCATGAAGGACCTGGAGATGCGCGGCGCTGGCAACGTGCTCGGCGCGGAACAATCCGGGCACATCGCAGGCGTGGGCTTTGACATGTACGTGCGGTTGGTCGGCGAAGCAGTGGAGGCCTTCCGCGCCATGGCCGATGGCCAACCCGTGGACGGGCGCGAAGAAGAGAAGAAGGAAATCCGCGTGGACCTCCCGCTGGACGCGCACATCCCCGCCGAATACATCGTCTCCGAACGCCTGCGCCTGGAGGCCTACCGCAAGTTCGCCCAGGCCGAAAGCGAAGAGGCCATCGCCACCGTGCTGGAAGAACTCACCGACCGGTACGGCACCCCGCCGGAGCAAATCCAGATGATCGCCGTGGTCTCCCGCCTGCGGCTGCTGTGCCGAGACCTCAACGTGCACGAGGTGGTGGCCACCGGCTCCAAGATCAGCTTCAGCCCCATCGACCTGCAGGAGTCCGAACAAGTCCGGCTCAAGCGCCTCTTCCCCGCGGCGAACTACCGCGCGACCACCAAGATCGTGCTCATCCCGGCACCGAAGCAAGGCCAGGGCATGCGGGCCGTGCCGCTGCGGGACGTGGAGCTCGTGCAGTGGTGCGCTGACGCGCTGACGCAGCTCGCGGGGCTACCCAGCAGGGATATGCGTGGAAAAGAACCCGCCACACGGTAGAATATTCCACTATGTCTGTCGTTCTCCTTGATCCACGTTTCCCCAACATGATCCCCGTGGATGCTGTAGATCTGCTTCGGGGCGATGTGTGCTACACCGAAGAGGTGCCCATCCGCGTGCGGTGGGTCATCGCTGACCTGGGTGGACACACCGTGGACGAATCCGAGATTTTGGTCACGACCGACCCGGAGAACGAGACCGTGCAGTTCCGCCTGGAGCAGGGCGAAACCATGATCACAGCCCCGAGCCTGCAGGTGCATCTGGAGCCCACGCGCGAGCTGGAGTCGGGGGAGGCGCGGGGTGGCGTCGCCCCCGAAGAAAAAGACGAAGAGACCGTGACCCACAGCGGCGGCGTGGTAGACGGCGAGATCGTCGGCACCGATGACCACACCGTGGCCGTGGCGGGGCTGCGCCGCACGACCCGCACCGAAGTGCCGGCTTCCGTGATGGACGAGGTGGAGGACGCGATCGCGATCATGGCCCGCGCGCTGCGGCAAGGCGAGTGGGAGCAGGCGATGACTCACACCTCGCTCATGGACTACCTGCGCGCCGAGACCGAGGAGCTGGGGTACATCGTGGCGCAGCTTTCGGAGCTCGAGGATGGTGGTTCCGGTCGCTTTGGGGGCGACGGCACCGCGCCCCAGTGGCTCGAACAAGAGTTGTGTGCAGAGCTTTCGGATGTGCTGCTGCAGGTGCTGTTCCACGCGGAGATCGCCAATCGGCGGGGCGCGTTCGATATCGGGCACGTGGCTGGTGCGTTTGTGGCGAAGATGCGGTCCCGGGCGCCATACCTGTTTGAGGAGGTGGAGCGGCAGGTGCCGCGGACGGAGCAGGACCGGCTCTGGGCTGCGGGTAAGGAGCGGGAGCGCGAGGAGAAGGCTGAGAGGCTGGGGGAGAAGTATCATGAGTTCGTGGCGCGGAAGGATGCGGCGCCGGCCGCCAGCGGTACGGGCTCTGCTTCGCCCTCCACCGCCACTGCGCCTGCGACCTCCACCGCCCCTGGTGACACCGCCCCTGGTGCCCCAGCCACCGCTT
>DXFZ01000101.1 GCA_019114175.1 Candidatus Corynebacterium gallistercoris | reverse complement strand
TTGGCAGAAGCGTCGATAGCCTCGTGATCGTAGGCCTTGAGCCTGATGCGGATCTTCTGTCCCGCCACGCTTGTCCTCTTCCTCAGCGTGTCCACTCAACCTAGTGAGCAGACTGTCACGCCTCTTGTCTTGTCTTAACGCTGTCCGGCCAAAGGGGCCTGGTCCAGTCGCCAGTTCGCTTATGTGTCTTGGATTTACTTATGTGTGCCGGAAGTTCTGGGCCATTGGCTTCATGAACGCCTTCAACACATATCGAAGACACTGGCTCCCACTTCCCCTATCTCAAGTGGGGGAAGCGTGATCCACGCTGTGGAAGGTAACTACCTTCGCTTACTGCCGCTGTTCATTTACCATGCCCCATCCTCCGGCACCCCCGGTCGGGCGTGTCCGCCTTACCCGGAAAAAGTACCGCACAGCAAAGCATCCCCACTCCATTTTTCGTGAGGTTCTTTACTGACGATGGATCATGCTCACTTCACCACCGACATCTTCTTGGCCACCTACCGTTCTCTCCAGCCTCTCTGGCCTTCGAGATTGGGCACCCGCATATGCCGTGTTAAAGCAACGTCCAGTATTCAACCACATCATTCCCCAACTGGCAAATCTGTTTTTGCGCTATGGTTGGTGACATGACTTCTTCTCAGAACGCTCAGCAGAGCACCAAGGATTCCGCTTCCTCCAACTCCTCCAAGCCCGCCAACGCTGCGAAGGCTGACGAGAACCAGACTTCCTCCGAGCTGGTGACCGAACAAGGCAAGACCTCTGTTGCCGATTCCGTCGTCTCCAAGATCGCCGGCATGGCTGCCCGCGAGGTCACCGGCGTACACGACCTGGGTGGTGGCGCCACCCGCATGGTCGGCGCTCTCCGTGAGCGCATCCCGGGTTCCCGCGTCAACGTGCAGCAGGGTGTCTCCGTGGAGGTTGGCGAGCGCCAGGCCGCCGTGGACGTGTCCATCGTCGCCGAATACGGCGTTGCCATCCACGAACTGGCGGAGGCTATCCGCCGCAACATCATTCTGTCCGTGGAGCGCATGACCGGCCTTGAGGTCACCGAGGTCAACGTCACCGTTCACGACATTCACCTGCCTGAGGATGACCAGGATGAAGAGGAAGAGGCCGAAGCTCAGGCTGCTCCTCGCGTCCAGTAATTCGTGCCCCGCTGTCAATCACGTAAGCAACCGATTACCGCACAGCACCCGCTATGAGAGATTTTCGCAGCGAGCCTGAGTACCTGGCCGAGCGCCGGAAGGTAATCCGGGACAACCACCCGGACCGCGGCGGATCGGACGCGCAGCTCATCAAGGCTTTAGCTGACCTCGATGAGCAGTGGTCCCGGCGCCTCACCTTGAGGCGACAAGTCCGGGAACATCGCCCGCCCTTTATCTCCGAGGACACCGCTGTGCAGGCGGCTGACGCTGCCGGCGCCTACGTTGACCGCATCTCCGCGGCCGCCCAGAACCTCAGGGAGCGCACGGCCCGCATGGACTTAACGCCCAGCAGCCTCCCAGAGAGGCTGGCCAAGCGGGCCGGGCGGCTTGCTGGCACGATCCGCCACACCGTCACGGAACGCCTCCCCCACGAATTCCGGCAGGGCTACCGCCAGGATCCCCCATCTTCACAGAAGGACTAGCAATGAAATACGCAACGCTTTACGGCCTCATCTTCGGCTTCATGCTGGCGGTCGGTGCCCTGTGGCAAGGACTTCTCGGCTTCCTGGTCGTCCTCGTCCTCGCCGGCATCGGCGGCCTCCTCGGCGCCCACCTCGAGGGGCGCATTGACCTCGGCAACCTGTTGAACGTCAACCTGCGCGGTTCCGGCCGCAGCTAGGCCACGAGACTTCGCCATGAGTGAAACCACCGAAGAGCATTCTCCAGGCCCAGCGGTCGCCGCTGAGAGCTGTGAGCTCAACCCGAAGATCTTAGAACCCGTGGTGCGCCGCGCCGCGCTCTCTGTGCCGGGCGTCATTACCCATTCCTCCGGGCTGAACAAGCTGACTGGCAAGGACTACCCACGCTGCGACATCCAGGAAGACACGTACTCCACAGGTTCGGCCACCGGAGCCTTGAGTGTAGACATCCACGTCGCCGTGCACTGGCCCAGCCCCGTCACCGCCGTGGCGCAGGTTGTCCGCCAGACCGTCGCGCAATGGCTCATTGATTACACGGGGCGAGAGGTCAACGCCGTCAACGTGGAAGTGGCAGCAGTCGTTGCTGACCACGACCACGCTGAGCTGCGCGGCCGTCGCCTCACCATCGAAGACCTGCGCAACCATGACGTCCACGCGCCACTGACCACCCCAGTGGCAACGCCCATCGAGCCCACGGTCGATCCAACCCCTGGCAAGGCCACCGGGGTGGCACCTGCGCATGAAAGCCTGCGCCCCATCCCCGAGGCCGAGGGCCTGCCCCTCCTCGCGGAAGTCTGCCAGCCGGCCGCGCCCACCCTGCGCCGCATCCCCACACCCGTGGGCCCCGCGATGCGCCCCGTGGAGGCTCCGCGCCCCGCACCGCCGGTGACCATCCCCGAACCCAAGGGGCTGCCCGTGTCCCACGTGCCCACCCCGCACGAGCCCGTGCTCACCCGGATCCCCACGCCACGCGGTTTGCCGATCACCATTCCCACCGGCTGGGTGTCCGACCCGCAAGTGCTCCCCATCCCGCCACAACGCGGACTGCCCATCCTGCGGGACATCCCGACCCCGGAAGGCCTCCCCATGCGGGACGTTCCCACGCCGGAAGGTCTGGAACCCGCCATCACTCCGGAAGCCCACTCCACAGCTACCGTCACAGAGGTTCACGCCACGGAAGTCACATGGGAATCCTTCAACCGCGCGCACAACAGGGAAGGTGAGGCACAGTGACTGACAACGCTGCCCCGAAGAACCGCTACAGCGTTGACTTTGACGCGCTGGAGAAGGCCGAGCACGACCAGCTGGAGGAGTTCACCCGCGGCAAGGATCCCGTCGCCTCACCCAAGGCGCGTTGGTTCGCCGTGTTCATCGGTCTGCTCCTCATCGCCGGTTGCGTGATCGCCGCCCGCGATCTTCTCATCCGCCACGATCACGTCACTGGCGAGGAGTTTATTGCCCCAGCCTTGAACTGGCTCGATGGCCTAGACATCACCGGTTTCGCGATCCCGGTGGCGGTTGTCGCTGGGATCATCGCGCTGCTCCTTCTCATTCTCGTTGTTGCTCCTCGCCGCCGCACTCACGTTGCGGTGTCTCCCATGTGGTTGCGACCCGTAGATATGGCTCGGGTTGCGACGGCGACGGCACGCTCAGTGCAAGGAGTCATCAACGCACACTCCGTCTCCACCCGTAAGAAGATCACCGTCACCGCTGTTCCAGCGCTGGACGAGGCGCACACGGACCTTGAGGCTCTGAAGGCTGACATTGAGCAGGCCCTGACGAGGACCTTGGGTGATGAGGAGGCGCGGGGTGGCGTCGCCCTCAAAATCAAGATCAACAACCAACCAGGAGCCAACCAACGATGAGTACCGCAAAGATGGCAATCAACCGCCTCATCACCCTGCTGATCGCGGTGCTCGCTGGTGGTCTGGCGGCGCTCGGTGTGGGGCTGGCGCTGGATCAGAGTTGGGCACGGGACGCTTGGCAATGGATCGACGACATCGACCTCACCGGGATCACCGCTGGCGGAAGCTACAACATTGTGCTGCTCGTGGCGGCTATTGTAACGGGAATCCTGGGGCTTTTCATTGTTCTGATGAATATTGAGCGGCCACGTGTGGGCCGGCAAAACCTGCGCTACTCGCGCGCAGACGGGGTCATGGGCGTGCATCCCAGCGACGTCGCCGCGGCCGTGGCGCAGGACCTGGAACGCATCCCACACGTGAAGGTCTCCAAGCACATCGCCACGCGCGACCGTGGCGAGCGCGTCCTCAAGTTCGTTGTGCGCGCACCAGCGGATGTGAACCTGCCGCAGCTGCGCACGGCTTGCGAACGCGCCCAGCAGGACATCGTTGCGGCCTTGCCAGGAATGGAATTTAAACCTCGCTTTGACGTGCACATCGACCGCGTGCAGCGGTAACGGGCGAGGCCGCCGCGCCCGCGCGGTAATGTGGGGCTGTGGTTGAACAGACTAAACCCCAGCCCCCGCGGTACGTGTTCATCGCCGATGCAGTGAGGGAGGATATCCGCAACGGGGTCTATCCAATCGGGGGGCATTTACCCAGCGAGGCGGAACTGTCGACGCGCTTCGGCGTGGCACCGGGGACGGTGCGGCAGGCCCTGCGGGTCCTGGTTGAGGAGGGCACCCTGGGTTCACAGCGGGGGGCTCGAAAAGTTGTGTTGCGGATGCCCGCCCGTTTCCCCGGTGCCTCCAAGTTCCGCAGCTTCGCCCAGTGGGCCTTCAGCCAAGGCCGGCAGCCAGGAGGACACGTTAAGGAGCAGGGGTGGGTAAAGGCGACGTCCACAGACGAGCGCTACCTCCGCGTTCAGATTGGCTCCCCCATTTTGGCTGTTGCACGCGTGCGAACCATTGACGGGGAGCCAGTGATGTTGGAACGTACGCGCTACCCTGAGTGGATCGGCCGCAAAGTTGAGCCGATGGATCCGGATAGCGAATCGGTGACCAACGAGCTGCTCAAGCGCCACGGGATCAAGTTCTTCGCTGCGGATCACGTCTTCTCCGCCGATGGTGCCGGTGCCCAAGACGCTGCGTACTTGCCGCTTGATGTGGGCAACCCGATGCTGGTGCACCGCCGCGTCTCAAGGGACGCGAAGGGCACGCCTTTGGAGATGGGTGAGGATCGTTACTTGAGCCAGGCCTTGAGCATCGCCGTGCCCACCACGGAGGCGAATAACTCACTCAGCTGGACGATGGAGAATAATTTCCCCTGGCAGTAGCTGGTGGGAGCAGCAAAAAACCGCCTCCCTTGCGGGAAGCGGTTTCTTAGACTAGCTCGCGGTGACCGCGATCGCCGTGAATTCTCTTAAGCAGAGAATTACTTGGTGATCTTGGTAACGCGGCCGGCACCCACGGTGCGGCCACCCTCGCGGATAGCGAAGCGCAGACCCTCGTCCATAGCCACTGGCTGGATCAGGGTGACGGACATGTCAACGTTGTCGCCAGGCATGACCATGTCGGTGCCCTCAGGCAGCTTCACAACACCGGTAACGTCGGTGGTGCGGAAGTAGAACTGCGGACGGTAGTTGTCGAAGAATGGGGTGTGGCGGCCACCCTCGTCCTTGGACAGGATGTACACGGAGCCCTCGAACTCGGTGTGAGGAGTGTAAGCGCCTGGCTTTGCCACGATCTGGCCACGCTCAACGTCCTCGCGCTTCAGGCCACGCAGCAGCAGGGCGGCGTTGTCGCCGGCCTCAGCGGTGTCCAGCAGCTTGTTGAACATCTCAATGGAGGTAACGGTGGTCTTGGTGGACTTCTCGCGGATGCCCAGGATCTCGACCTCGTCGTTCAGGTTCAGAACGCCGCGCTCCACACGACCGGTAACCACGGTGCCGCGGCCGGTAATGGTGAAGATGTCCTCGATCGGCATCAGGAACGGCTTGTCGGTCTCGCGCTCCGGATCCGGGATGGAGTCATCGCAAGCCTGCATCAGCTCAACGATCTTCTCGGACCACTCAGCGTCGCCCTCGAGAGCCTTCAGAGCGGAGATGTGGACAACAGGAGCCTCTTCGTCGTACTCCTGCTCGCCCAGCAACTCGCGAACCTCCATCTCGACGAGCTCCAGCAGCTCCTCATCATCAACCATGTCGCACTTGTTCAGTGCAACGAGGATGTAAGGAACGCCAACCTGGCGTGCCAGCAGCACGTGCTCACGGGTCTGAGGC
>DXFZ01000100.1 GCA_019114175.1 Candidatus Corynebacterium gallistercoris | reverse complement strand
ATGATCAGCTTGTAGGCGTCATCGTCAGCTTTTGTCTTGCCGGAGGAGTCCTTGAACGTCATCCCCGCGTCTTTGCCCTTACCGGCCTTCATCTGCGCGAAGTATCCCGAGCGAACCTCCACAGGGTCTGCAGGCAAGAACGCCTGCGCTGATGGATTTTTGGCACGTTCCTCCGTGTATATGGCATCGAAGGCCTCGGCGAACGGGCCGCGCGCATCGAGGTTGTTGATGCCCTCACCGAGGTAGGAGGCGACCTTGTCGATGAAGAACAGCGACAGCACTTTGATACCGCGCTCGTGAACCTGAGTCTCTTTCCGGATGTGCTCACGGATGGTTTCGCGGATCATCTCCCGGAACACAGCGTCCTGGTTGTCACCAATCGCCTCACCCACCCGCAGATATCCGTGGTTGGTGAGCTCGATCTGCTCGGGTTGGACGCTGATCTCGTTGATCCGCCAGTTTCCCGCGTACGCGGGGTTTCCACCGGATAGACGCTCAAGATCGGCGCCTTGAGTGGCACTCACCTTCTTTTTGGTGAAGCTACCGTTCTTTTTCTTCACCACCAGCTCCAGCGACGCTTTGAACGACGGGTCGCGCTTGACCTCCAGCAACTTCACATACGGCTTCGCCGCGCCGCCCATCTCCAGGGCGTCGGAGACGACGATCTTCTTCACCAACTCCAGCCGGTGCGCATCCAGCGGATCGAGCCGGTACACCACGTTGCGGGTGGTCCGGTGGGTTGCCGAGTAGCGCAGTGTGCACAGCGGGTTGAGGTCGGCGACGGCTGACTGGGAGAGCTGGGACTCCATGTTCTGTGGCTCGTCCATGATGACGATCGGCCGTGTTGCCTGCAGGTAATCCAGTGGGCGCAGGCCGGAGAGCTTGTCACGCTGCTGGTGGATGATGCGGGTATTTTTATCGCCTCTGATCGAGTCGATGGTCATCACCATGAACTGTAAAGAGGTAGCCGTAGCAAAGTCGCGGACTTCCTCGGCGCGGTCGCCCGAGTAGACGGTCGCCTCCATGTTGATCTGCGGGTAGAGGTGACGGAAGTGTTCGCGCATCAAGTGGATGCTGGTCTTTACGCCCTCACGGATCGCGACCGACGGCACCAAGATGATGAACTTGTTGAACCGGTACTTGCTCGCTAATTCGAACGCCGTCCTCAAATACACGTACGTTTTACCGGTGCCGGTTTCCATCTCAATATCGAACTGAAGCCC
The DNA here is from genome assembly GCA_019114175.1 of Candidatus Corynebacterium gallistercoris. Classification (GTDB taxonomy): domain Bacteria; phylum Actinomycetota; class Actinomycetes; order Mycobacteriales; family Mycobacteriaceae; genus Corynebacterium; species Corynebacterium gallistercoris. The sequence goes on along the minus strand of DXFZ01000100.1, from coordinate 21,112 downwards.
ATCCACCAGGGTGTCGTTAACCTCTAAACCGTTGCGGTCCTGCACCCGGCGCAGGTTCGCGGCAATCGTCTCCTCATCCAGGACAAGGTTGTTACCGTAGGCACCGATCTCGACAAACAGATCGAGCGCGTCTGGCGCTACGCCAGGGATGTCGAGCGCCGGGTTTGGCGAGTAGTCTTCCAGCTTGGTGACGAGCTGGTCGGCATCGGCAGGCTGCCCATCGAACAGATCCGTGACAGCCTCGATGGCGCTGGTCTGGTAGGGCTGCCGGGGATCAAACTGAAAACGCATCACTCAGTCCTCGCCTTACGCCGTCCACAGATCAACATTGCGGGTGCGGCATTCCTGTACCAAGTTCGTCTTCAGCTCGTCGCTTCCCTTGAATACATCCTCGAGGACCACCAGCCGCTCCGGCTCCTTGGCAACCAGTGCGCGTAACTGATCCAGCGTCGGCGTGGTGTGCTCATCAAGGTAAGCCATGACGAGACCATCGGCTACACTGAATATCTCAAGGCCCCCCACGTTGATCGTCTCGGTCTTCTCTGTGAGTGAGAATCCCAGCTTCAGCAACACCTCCGTTAGAAGTGCCTCTGGGCGAGCATCATCATTCGCGGAGTCCGCCATGGTGGCAAAGAGACCGACTAGCTCATCCTGAGACAGACCAGAGTCCGCCTTCCATTTCGAGAAGTTCGAGTCCACAAGCTTGTAGGCGCGGAAACCGACATCGAGAGCTTCGGCGCGGCCGCCGAGCTTGCTGGCTTCATCTGCGAGGATCTTCTTGCCGACACGACGGATTCGCTCACGAGCAATCTCAGAGATGCTCTTGTATCCCATCTTGTTAGCCTCTGACTTTTCGTCAGTTGGTTCAGGAAGCTGGACGGAAATACAGCGTCGTGAGCCTCCGTCAGTAGCATTCAGCTCCATGACGGCGTGGGCCGTTGTTCCGGAACCTGCAAAGAAGTCAAGGACTATACATGAGGAGAAGTCGTCGTCCTGATGAACGAAGTTCATTAAGCCCGTGATGAGTTGGACTGGTTTCGGGGTATCGAAGGGTGTCGTGCCGTCGAATAGGTCCTTGAGGCCAGCGGTCGCCGAGCGCGTGGTTCCATAACGATCTGTAGTCAGGATCGATTCGGGGACTCGCCCTTCTTGATCGGAGAGATAGATCTTACGAACAATCTTGGTCTCGTCGTCATTGAATATGATCTCACCACGCGAAATTTTCTCTGTGATGGCAGATTCGCTCCATCGCCACCCATTATCGGGTGGTTGGATTTCTTTTCCCGAGGGAGTGGAAATCGGGAATCGGAGCGTCGCTCGGAAGCTTGGGCTCCTTACATCTCCAGATCTCCAGGGACCTCGGGGGTCGTTGTCGGGGTTTCGGTAATTAACATTGTCTTCAGCTCTTCTTGGCATCCGGAGGTTGTGCCGCCCCGCACCTCTCCGATACGCAACCACGTAATTATGGTGGTTCGCCATATAGGGCTCATCGCTCTTCGACTGCTTCGAGTGGTTCCACACGAAAACTCCAAGCTGATTAGACTCGCCAAATACCTCATCGCAAATCTGAACAAGCCTCGCCAATTCGTGACCGTCGATGGTAATGAAAATGACTCCACTGTCTCGCAAAAGATTCCTAGCAACCTTTAGGCGGGGGTACATCATGTTAAGCCAATTGGAGTGGAAGCGCCCGGATGATTCCGAGTTCGTTGAGAGTTTCCCGCCTTCGTCGGTTTGGCCGGTGAGTTCGAGGTAGTTTCCAATCGAGTCGGCGTAATCGTCGTTGTAGACGAAGTCGCCGCCCGTGTTGTAGGGCGGATCAATGAAGATAATTTTGACCGCACCGTAGTAGTGCTTTTGGAGGATCTTCAGCACTTCGAGGTTGTCTCCCTCGATGAACACGTTCTGGGTGGTGCCCCAATCGACGGAGTTCTCTTTGTCGGGCATGAGTGTTGCCGTGGTGGGCGTTTGGGCGGCGCGGATGGCGTCGCGCTTGCCGGGCCAGGTGAGGCCGAAGCGTTCACGTGAGTCTTCGACGTCGATGTCGAGGATGGTCTTGAGGGCATCGAGGTTGATCTTGCCGTCGGCTGCGACCTCGGGGAAGAGTTCTGCGAGCTTAGTGGCTGCTTCGGTGGCGAAGTCGGGGGTGGTGCGCGGCACTTCGTTGAGTTCTTCGGTCATTGCTTGCTCCATGGGTTCGTGAAAGTTGGGGTTCCTGCGGCGGTGCTGCCGCTGGATGCTGTCTGAGTGGCCGGCTCCGGCGCCGGGCTGCGCGGGCGCGTTCCCATGGCTCGTTTCTCCAGGTAGAGACCGGTCGAGGTGAGCGTGTTACGCATCGCTTTCACCTCCTTCGTGGGTGGCGACTGCGACCTCGGCGGCTTGTTCAAGGCTGCAGTTCAGTTCGGTACAGATGCTAGCAAGGACCCCTGTGGTGACGTTGCCGTCTGTGCCCATTTTGGCGATGGTGGCTACGGACAGGCCAGTGGCGAGGCGGAGGTCTTCTTTGGTCATGTCGCGGTCGATGAGGAGTTTCCACAGGGGTTTGAAGCTGATCTTCATCGCTGGCCTCCTTCGCTGGGCTGTGGGTCGTGGTGGTCGGTGGTTTCGGTGTTCCAGGTGAAGCCGTAGAGAGCCTCGGTGCCTTCGCCGAAATGGATGACTTAGGCTGGGGTGACGCGTTCTTCGGCCTTGGTGCCGTAGGCCTTGGTGGCGTCGAAGAAGAAGAACACTTGCCTCGGCTCGCCCGCTCTGCTGGTGAGCGGTGTGGTCTGGTTTTAGGGCCACACCATCTAAGCGAACGTTTCGCGCCCCAAAATTAAGAGATCACATTGAGTGCGCGGGGTGACGTCGCACACAAAAACAGACAAACGAGTAAGATTTTCCACATGGGAGACGCAGTCAGCACAGAGTCCTACACACCCAAGCAGCGCAGCACCTACCGGCAGCGGCTCATGGACGACCTCGAGGTGTTCGATAGGCACCTCCAAAACGCGGAATTCATCAACCACGGGACGATCGGCCTGGAACTTGAGCTCAACCTCGTGGACGAGGACGGGCAGCCGAGGCTGAACAACGAGGCCGTGCTTGCCGAACTCTCGGACGAATACCAGTCAGAAATTGGCGGCTACAACGTGGAGCTCAACCATCCGCCGCTCTCCATCCACGGGCGCGGGTTGGAAGAGCTGCGCGAGGGGCTGGATAAGCGGCTGGCGACGGTGCAGGAGGCCGCTAACAAGGCCGGGGCGAAGGTCGCGATGATCGGCACGCTACCCACCGTGACCACCGAATTCCTGCAAGATCCCGCGTGGATGACGCGCGAGAACCGCTACAAGGCCTTGAGCAACTCCGTGATGGAATCCCGCGGTGAGCTGGCGCGGATCGACCTGGCGCGGCAGGAGGCATACTCCCAGGAGTTCGAGGACATCGCGCCCGAATCCACCTGCACCTCCATCCAGCTTCACCTGCAGGTCGCGCCGGACAAGTTCGCCGCCGCGTGGAACGCATCCCAGGCGATCGCGGGCGTGCAGGCGGCGCTGAGCGCGAACTCTCCGCTGTTCGCGGGCCATAAGGTGTGGCACGAGTCCCGCATCCCCGTGTTCAAACAATCGATCGATACACGCACACCGGAGCTCATCCACCAAGGGGTGCGCCCGCGCGTGTGGTTCGGGGAGCGGTGGATCACCAGCGCCTTCGACCTGTTTGAGGAGAACGTGCGGTATTTCTCGCCTCTGCTTCCGGAATCTAGGAGCGACGCCGGCACGCCCATCATTACTGACGGCAAGCCAGCGTTGCATTACTTGAACCTGCACAACGGGACAATCTGGCGCTGGAACCGGCCGATCTATGACCCCAACACCGAGCTCAGCCACATCCGCGTGGAAAACCGGCTGCTGCCAGCAGGGCCATCCGTGGTGGACATTGTGGCGGACGCCGCCTTCTACTACGGTCTCGTCAAGCACCTGGTGGGCCAGACGCGGCCGGTGTGGAGCCGGTTGCGGTTTGAGGAAGCGGCTGCGAACTTCTTCGCTGGCGCGAAGGACGGGCTGTATGCGCAGATGACGTGGCCGACGCTGGGTGAGGTTGGCGTGTCCGAGCTGGTGACGGAGCACCTGCTGCCGATGGCAGCTGCGGGGCTGGCTGAGCTGGGGGTTGCCGAGGACCTGGCTGACGAGTACTTGGGCGTGATTGAGGGGCGGGCGCGGAGCCACCAGAATGGGGCGACGTGGCAGCTTGTGGCGCTCAACAACGCCGTCGCGAAGCTCCGGGAGGAGGGCGCTGCGGGTGAGCTGTGGGACGAGGACACCCCCGATGACCCTGACTCCCCGCTGCGACGCGCCGCCCTGGCGCGCATGCTGAAGGCCTACATGAAGAACCAGGCGTCGGGTGCCCCGGTCCACACCTGGTCCACCGAGGTGGAGTAGCCACTGTTTGGAAAGTGGACAAGCTGAGATCGGCGCAGGGAAAAGTGGACAAGCTGAGATCGAAAAATTGGCGATTTTCCGATCTGGACTTGTCCAATTTTTGGGTCAGGTAGGCCACGGGCGCTGAACCTCAGGCAGGCCACGGGCGTTGAGGCTTAGGCAGCATCCGGGCGCTGAAAGAGGACACGCGCGAGCATTGGCCGCAAGTAGCCCATCAACTCCGACTGATCCCAGATCATGCGCCTAGTCACCCGGAGTACTGGGAGTCCGGCTGCAGCTAGCGTGGCGTTGACCCCAGAGTCCACATCCCTTTGATCAGGGTGAGTGTGATGGCCGCCGTCATACATCAAACCGACCGCCCGCACACCTGGCGACCCGCTACTGAGGCCCTGACTCCCCGCCTCTCCAGAGCAGGCACTCGGAACGCCAACGCCGGAAACATCGCCGTCACCGTTGTGAGGCAGCCGGAGGATGCGCCTCCTCCGGCCCATCGCTTGCCCTTCCGCGGGTGGTGTCCTTTCCTCCACCAGCCCCGCGATTCCTTGGGGACAATCAACGCGTCCAACTGCGTGATCAACTTTTTCCCCTTCCATACCTCCACCTGAGTGAGGTAGTCACACCTCGATTCCCGGATGTATTTTGAAACATTCAAACGCATGAGACTCTCCTGAGGAGATTCACATCCCTCATCTGCATGCCTCCACACCGCAAGGAAGAGATCTGCGTTGCAATGCCCTTTAACCAGAGCCATAACTGAAGGATCCCCAACAGGAGTTGGTGGGAGGAGGCGGAGGGTGGCGTCGAATAATAAAATTTGACGAACCAACGTAGCGAAGGGGCGAAAGTGCTGGGGAACAGCGATTGAACATGCCGAGACCACTGACCTGCCCAGCTCCAAACTGGCCACAATATCCGCCAAAGCTACCCACGGATGAGTAGCCATGAGATCTGGCAATGCTGGATCCGGGTTAATAACCTTTTCTGCAGGATAGGCATTCTTGATTCGAATCCGATAGTACGAAGCCGCCGGAAGGTTACGGAGGTCTTCCACTTGAGGGAAAAAATGCCCCCGCGATGAACCCCCGACTAATCGGACTACAGAAGGTTGAGAATCGGCGAAATATTTCAGGCCGGCCAAGCTCAGTGCCGAGAAATGGCTCGCGATGCTTTTGGATTGCCCAGGTACAACGCTCGTGCTCTCTGTACCGCATCGATTCTCCCGCTTTCCCGCGCCCGCTGGAGAACTTTTGCCAACTCAGCTTTGCCCATGTGAACGGCACACAATATCGAGCCGAAGCGTGTCCTCACCTTGTGAAGGCTTAATCCGCGGCCTCTCAGCTCAGCAAAAGAGAAAACAGTGCGCTGAGGCATGAGACGGCGGATCACCGAATCACTAAAAGCAGTTGGTCCCCTCCATTCCATGTGAAGGAGTCAAGCACACCGGCGGCTGGATGAAGGCCCGGTGGGGGCTGCGTGGGGGGGGGCTGGCTGTGGAAAACTCTGGGGCTGTGGAAAAGCGCGGTGGGTATTGCGGGCGTGGGGTGGCGTTGCGGGCGTGGAGGTTGCGGAGGGCGGGAACGGCCGGGGTTGTTATAAAAATATTCTCTGCGCTAACTGTTCCCTGACTGAACGCATTTATGTATGCTGGCTCACACCCTGCCCGTGGAGGCAGGGTTTCAGTCAGACGAGAATGCGAGGAACCCATGGCACAAGCACAGGCACAAGCACAGGATCAGGCACCAGCAGAGTCACAGGCACGAGCACACACTGAAGCGCAGGACTGGCTCAACAAGCTCCAAGCACTCACCCGCGCAACACAACCCAGCACCGAGGACGTGGAAAAGGTCTTCGAGTCCGAGGGGTTCTGGCGCGACCTCCTCGCCATCACCTGGAACATTCACACCACCGAAGGATCACAGGCCATCGCAGACATGCTGAGGAACACCGCGGCGGAGATGGAGGCGATGGAGGTTGTGGCCGTCGCCGAAGAAGATAACAACACCACCCGCGTGCACTTCACCTGCGATACCCCGCACTTCCATGCGAAATGCATCGCACGGCTGCGCGGCGGGCGAGCCTGGACACTCATGACCAGCGCGCGCGAGCTGAGGGAGTTCCCGGAGCCGAAGGGGCGGCGTCGGCCGCAAGGCGCGGCCCACACGGTGGAAAAAGGTGCACCGAACTGGGCAGACAAGCGAGCCGCCCGGCGCGAGGCGCTGGGGAACACGGAGCAGCCGTACGTGCTGATCGTTGGCGGCGGGCAAGGCGGGATCGCGCTGGCGGCGCGGCTCAAGAGACAGGGAGTGCCAACGCTAGTCATCGACAAAGCCGGGCGGCCCGGGGATCAGTGGCGCGGGCGCTACCACTCGCTGTGCCTGCACGACCCCGTCTGGTACGACCACCTGCCCTACCTCCCCTTCCCCGACGACTGGCCCGTGTTCACGCCCAAGGACAAGATGGGCGACTGGCTGGAGCACTACGTGGGCATCATGGACCTGGACTATTGGACGAACACGGAGTGCCTGTCCGCGGACTTCGATGAGGAGGCCGGGACGTGGACCGTGCGGGTGCGCCGGGGTGGCGGTGGTGGCGCGGGCGCGGGCTCGGGGGCGGGGGCAGGTGCCGGGGCAGGGGCTGGCGCCGGCACGGACTTGACCCTGCACCCCACGCAGCTCGTCCTCGCCACCGGCATGTCCGGCGTGCCGAACCGCCCCCAACTCCCCGGCCAGGAGAACTTCACCGGCGAGATCCGCCACTCCTCCGAACACCCCGGCGGCCCCGGCGATGCCGGCAAGAACGTGGTGGTGCTCGGGGCAAACAACTCCGCCCATGACATCGCCGCCGACCTGTACGCCAATGACGCCCACCCCGTCATGATCCAGCGCTCCTCCACGCACATCGTGCAGTCGGACACCCTAATGAAGCACGTGTTCGGGCCGCTGTACTCGGAGGATGCGCTGGAGGCGGGCCTCTCCACGGATGATGCTGACCTGCTCTTCGCCTCCTGGCCCTACAAGGTGCTGCCCGATGTCCAGCGCCAGATCTTCGACGTCATCAGGGAGGAGGATGCGGACTTCTACGCGGCTCTTGAGAAGGCTGGTTTTCTTATTGATTTTGGCGACGACGGCACGGGTCTGTTTCTCAAGTATCTGCGCCGTGGCTCAGGTTATTACATTAACGTCGGGGCAAGTGAGCTTGTCATTGATGGATCGATCCCCGTTCATTCCGGTGTGACGATCGCAGAGGTCAAGGAGCGATCCGTGGTACTCACCGATGGCACAGAGCTGGACGCCGACGTGATCGTCCTCGCCACCGGCTATGGCTCCATGAACGGCTGGGCCGAGATGCTGATCTCCAAGGAGGTGGCGGACCAAGTGGGCCGTTGCTGGGGCTTGGGCTCAGACACCACAAAGGATCCGGGGCCATGGGAAGGCGAACTTCGGAACATGTGGAAGCCCACGCAGGTGCCTCAGCTGTGGTTCCACGGCGGGAACTTGCACCAGTCCCGGCACTACTCGCGGTACTTGGCGCTGCAATTGAAGGCCCGTTACGAAGGGGTAGATACGCCCGTATACGCCCTGGCCCCAGTGCACCACACGGGCTAAATTCTCTGGACGCGGAAAGGGAGATCGTCATCAGGAGACAGGAACGCTGGATACGCCCTAATGGGCTAGGCGCAGTTGATCCGTTCCAGGGTGGAGCCATCCTATCGAGTCTTCTTATCGGGAGCCTCCAGGTGAGCATCAAACTTTCCCATTGCGTCTCCGCCATTGCCCGATCCAACACTACGAGCCCAAGACACACGCCGCTATCAAGTGATCAAGCTTACGCACGTCCACAGCTTTACCCAACTTGATCTTGATATGCCCCACACGAGTCCACAGCTCGATCTCCGAAGTGAAATCTAAGGTTCCTGCGTTTTCAGAAGACCACATATTGATTGCAGAGTATGGAAGTGAGTACATCTCTACCTTCCGCCCCCTCAATCCCTGAGCATCACGAACGATCAGCCTCTTGTTGGTGAACACCGCAGTGTCACGAAAGGTCTTAAACGCAGCCCAAGGCTGCTCTCCCTGAACTAGAATCCCACCAAGATCCGCTGGAATCGGCACCTCTTCCTGGAACATCCATTCTGCTATCCGTGAAACTTCATTCACTTTTGATCCCGTCCTTCTGTCAACTAGGAGCCCTTAGCCCTGACTGAAATTCCGTACCGGTCCGTTGAAGCGATTACCGGTCTACTATTCTTAATCTTCCATTCGCTCGCGTACTGATTGGGGCTACGATAGCCCGACGAGGAATGGAGTGGTGCTCATTATAGCGTGTGAACCACCACCCAATCAGTTCCCTAGCATGATCGACCCACATCGAAGAGATTATTCTCAAGGAATTCATCACAGATTCGACTATGGAACGCCTCAGCGAGACCGTTATGCCACGGCTGGCCTGACGGGAATGATCGCGCCGGCGGACTCCTTGCACCTGCAGTGGGGTCTGGGTGAGGCCCAAGGTTAGAATTGCGCCTCAGGTTAGAAGCATTGTGCCCGGATTGGCAATAACCCGATTGGAAGGGGTGCCCCCAGTCGGACTCGAACCGACACTTGGCGGATTTTAAGTCCGCTGCCTCTGCCAATTGGGCTATAGGGGCCGATCCTTGCAGGTCACGGGGTCTAACCAAGCACTGGGCTGCGAGCATTGGAGCTAGCTCAATGCAGGCGCTGAGCCATTCAAACACTCACAGACGCTCAGCAAGCGCCGCTACGCATTCCGCCGGATGACCTCCGCTAGGATCCCATCCAATATATCCTTCTCACTCACCGTGATTTCAACCAGCCCCCGATCTAGGAAATAACTGGTGAAAGCATCCACCACTACCGCCCCGCCGCCGATGACGTCCGCGCGGCCCGGGTGCATGGGTCCGTGGTTGAGGCGCTGGGTTGGCGTCGCTGCCAAGAGAGAATGGGCCACGTCACGGATGGTTTCCAGCGGCAGGCGAGCCATGTGCGTGGCGGTGGGATCGTAGGAGTCCATGCCCTTGGCGATCGCGGCCATCGTGGTCATGGTCCCGGCCACGCCGACCACGCGGTCCACGGCGCCCAGGTCCACGTGCTCACGCACCGTCTTCATCCATTCTGATACGAACGTACGTGCGCCTGCAATCTCCTGCGACGTCGGAGGCTCCGTGTGCAGGAACTTCTCCGTGATGCGCACGCAGCCCATGTCCGCGCTGAACGCCTGGGGCTCGCGGCCCGGACCGTGCAGCACGAACTCCGTGGAGCCGCCACCTAGGTCAATCACGCACACATTCTCATGGAAGGGACCTTGACCTGCGGGAAGGTCCATCACGGCACCGGCGAAGCTCAGCTCCGCCTCCTTCTCCCCACTGATCACTTCTGCCTGCGCGCCCTCCCGCACGCGGCCCAGCAGCTCCGCGGTCATGGCGAAGAACTCGTCGCGATTCGCGGCGTCGCGGGTGGCGGAGGTGGCACCCATCATGACGTCCTCCACGCCGTATTCGAGCATACGTTCCACGTACACCTCAAGCGCCTCGCGCACCCGTTCCAACGCTTCCGGCGCGAACCGCCCCGTCGCATCCACGCCCTGCCCCAGGCGCACGATGATGTTGTCCCGGTTCAGCTCCTTGATTTCGGGGGCGACGTCACCCCCCACCTCAACCACCTCACCAATCAGAAGGCGGATAGAGTTTGTGCCGCAATCGATTGCCCCGAAGCGCCGGCCTTGCACACCAGCACCCATGCCTACTCCTCCTCCACGGACGCCGCCGCCATGGACGTACCCAAGGACTCCGCCGTCGGCCAGTCTGAAGGGATCGCGACACCCCGCAGCTTCGGGTTGTTCTCCGCGGCCAGCGCCACGGCCTCGTCACCCAGGCGGAAGTGCCCGGGCCCCTCGGCCAGCGCATACGCAATGAGCACGTGCAGGCACTTCACGCGTTCCGGCATGCCGCCACCGGAGAACTCCGTCCCCAGCGGCTGCATCGCGTTGCGCATCTCCAAGTAGTGCTCGTGCGCGCGGAGGTAGTCCGCCGCCAACTCCTCATCCTCGGCCAGCCGCGCCTGCATGGACTTCATCACGCCCGCGACCTCCAGCCGGGAGGCCTCCGCGGTCAAGCGCGGATCCGTGAGGTAGTACAGCGTCGGGAAGGGCGTGCCATCTGGCAACTTCGGCCACGTCTTCACCACGGCCGGCTGCTCGTCCGGCGTGCGGTAGCTGACCTCCACGGCGCCGCGGAGCTTCCTGCCCAGCTGCTGGGACATGATCTCCAGATCCTGCTCGCTCACGGTGGAGGGCGGGTTCTTGTACGTCTGATCCGCCTCGTCCTGCGGCGGGGCCGGCTGTGGCTGCGCCGGCTTCTTCAGTTCCTTATTCTCAGTCATCACGCCCTAGCTTAGCGGGAAATCTTCCTTACCCACCCCAAAGAATCCGCGCCACCCCAATAACCCTGCAGAAATATACGAAAGTATACGTAAATCATGTACTTTCGTACACACCCATCCGGGGCTAAAATCCACCCCGATGAGCCCCTGACCGGCACGTTTGCGGTTGAGCCGACCCCCAGCACCCGCTTAAGTGGAGCTCATGAACTTCTACGCTTCGAGCTTCGACTCCTCATCCAAGACCACCAGCCCCTCCGATGTCCCCCTGGACCCCACGCAGGACGAATACCCCGTCCTCCACTGGTTCCAGGAAGTCGGCCCGTCCCTCATGGAAGCCATCAAGGCGATGGTGGGCTTCGGCGTCAATTGGTTCGGCTGATCATCACGCCCACCCACTGACACTCACCCAACCCCTAAGGAGAATTGTGAAGAAGATTGCACGTGGGGCTGTCGCCGCCCTACTAGTAAGCACCGCATTGGCCGCGCCCGCCACCCCTGCTATTGCACAGAGCAGCGAGATCAGCGGCGCGAATATCACCCAGACGCAACCTGGAACACAGGCTGATTCTGAGCAAATTCAAGAACTTGCCGAACTTTTGGAAGATATGCAAACCGCTGATACTGCTTCGAAGAAGAAGGCCACACTCATTGATGCCGTGGGTGTTGAAGCTGCCGAAGATGCCGCAATGACCGTTGGTTTGACTCTCGACGAGCTCTTTTCGGATCGTACAGTTCCCTCCGTAAACGGGGAGAGGGGTGCGGGAGAATTCTTATCCTGCATCAAGGGAAAAGTTGATGCTGAAGTCAAAGCAATCTTCGATGTGAACGCCATCGCTGTCCTGATTGGACAGGAGAACTACTTCAAGGCTGCCAAAAAGGCGGTGGATTTCCTAGCACGTCAGGGAATCCGGAAAAACGCCGTGGGCATCGCTGCCGTTCTTGCTTATCACGGCGCACGCTGCTCTTTCTGGAAGTAGAACTTCGTATGAAGAATTTCCCTACCTTGATCCAGTGGATTCTGAGAGTAGTAATTCTAACTTTCGGAAGTGTTTTATACATTCTACTCCGCTCGGCCTTGGGATTCGATTCTACTCCAGATTGGGCGCTTTGGCGCAACATCGTCGCCTTTGGCCTTCTTGCGTTTTGCCTATACGGGATCTACAAGCCCTTCTCAAAAAATAATGGACACTAAACACCGAAGGAAAATACCATGAAGAAATTCACTAGCAGCACCGTCGCAGCTCTACTCTTCGGCTCAATACTGACCGCATCTGCTGCCCCTGCTATTGCACAGAGCAGCGAGATCAGCGGCGCGGACATCGCCGGCAGCCTAGACATGACCCAGCGCCCGTGGTGGGATCCCACCCAGGTCATCGAATCCGCGCCAGGCGAGGACGCGCACGGTCAACTATCGAATCTTGTTGTTCGCGACGCCACCACCGGCTCAAACACCATCACCGCTGGCTCGCGCGGAGCGTACGCGCGGGTGCAGGCGCTGGGAACTGGATTCGTGCCCGGCGAGCGGTACACCGTCCGCATCACCGCCCGCACCGCCGGTGAAGGGCGGGACTGGGGCGTGTACACGTGGCAGACGTACCGCGCCACGGATGCGGGCGAGCTGAAGATCGACCTGCGCCTGTACCTACCGAGCAACCGCGCGAAGGCCGGCGAGAAGATCGTGGCCGCGCCCGTGGTGTACAAGGCGGAGGACGTGCGCCAGGATGGGCGCCCGGAGAAGGCCGACCCGGAATGCGTGCTGAAGTGTGAGCGCGTGGCGCCCGTGGCCGCGTGGACGGACTACAACAACCCTGACGCGACGATCACGTTCGTGTAGCCGGCTCAGGTCACCTAACTCAGCCAGATCAATCAATTCAAGACTGTTTCAGCGAAAGGATTTTTAACCATGCCAGAAGGTCAGATGCCATTCCCCGGATACTTCGATAAGGACGCCCTGGATTTCGCCGTCGAGATTGTGAAGAAGGTGCTCGGAGGAGTTGGAGAGATCGCCGGCTCCATCGCAGGCTAATTCTAGGGAGGGGTCTCCCCTAGGACACCCCTCCAATTTCCAGCGAACCTTTCAAGACGGTATGACCGATATAGGCGTTACCCACGTCGACTGGAATAGGTATTGCTAAAATCAGATGAGAATGACAAAGATCCTGACATTCGCACTAATTTTTGCAGTGCCGGCTTTATCGCTTTACCTCTTGTTTTATGTTTTCAACATAGGGAATGAGGGGTCCAGGCTTGTTGTAAGCCTAAGCTTCGGCCTTGTGCTATCAGGATATTTTCTGCTTAGACTCTCGCCCAGCCAACGTGACGGAGCGCGTGAAGAAGACCGAGCAGATAAGAATTAGCCTGCCTTCCAACCCTAGCCGAGCCTTCTCCTAAGCCCGGGCTGCCCGTCGCGCACCATAAACACGCGACCCCAGCCCTAGGGCGCGGGGACCGTCGGTAGGTGGTGGTTCTCCACGTCCCCCGTGGTGGATTCCTCCGGGGTGAGCTCGTCCTCTGGGATAGAGATAGAGTCCCAGAGCTTGGTGTACCAGCGCTTATCGTCCTCGGCCGCCTCATCATCCAAAGCTGGATCAGGGGCCGAGGAGTTAATGGAGGGGGAAATGATGCGGAACGCGGACTCGCCTGGCTCAATCAACCCCAAGCGGGTCCGTGCCTGTTCTTTGATGTAATCCTCGTTGGAATAGCGGTTGAGCTCGTCCGTCAGCTCCGCCTTGCGCTGCTCCTGCGCGGCAATGGTGGAGTTGATCTCCGCAAGCTCGCTGCGCTGCTCAAAGTAATTGCGCAGCGGAGTGGAGATAGAAAACGCGAGGAAGATAGCCAGCCCCGCCGCAATGATCAACCCCTTGGGGCTGAACTTCTTGGGGAGTTGAACGAAGGAACGCGCCACGCGGCGCGGGGCCTGCTGGGCGCGGGCCCTGCGCTCCTCGCGGCGCTCCACGGAGCGCGCGCGAGGGAGGCGGGCGCTCTGCTCGTGTTCCTTCTCCGTCATAGGCAGTTAGCTTACCCCTGGAAGCGCGGGAAAGCGGAACGGCCCGCGTACACCGCGGCCTCCTCCAGGTACTGCTCGATGCGCAGCAGCTGGTTGTACTTCGCCACGCGCTCGGAGCGTGCCGGTGCACCGGTCTTGATCTGGCCACAGTTCAGGGCCACGGCCAGGTCGGCAATGGTGGTGTCCTCGGTCTCGCCGGAGCGGTGGGACATCATCGTGCGGTAGCCGTTGCGGTGCGCCAGGTCCACAGCGTCGAAAGTCTCGGTCAGCGTGCCGATCTGGTTCACCTTCACCAGCAGCGCGTTCGCAGCCTTCTTGTCGATGCCCTCCTGCAGGCGTGCCGGGTTGGTGACGAAGAAGTCATCGCCCACGATCTGCACGCGGTCGCCGATGGCGGCGGTGAGGTTGGTGTAGCCCTCCCAGTCGTCCTCCTGCAGCGGATCCTCGATGGAGACGATCGGGTACTCATCGATGAGCTCGCCGTACACCTTCGCCATCTCATCGGCGGTGTGCTCGCCGCCTTCGAAGTGGTACTTGCCGTCCTTGTAGAACTCGCTGGAGGCGACGTCCAGAGCCAGCGCCACATCACTACCCAGCTTGTAGCCGGCCTTCCCCACGGCCTCCACGATCAGGTCCAGTGCCGCGCGGGTGGAGTCCACGGATGGCGCGAAGCCACCCTCGTCACCCAGGCCGGTGGACAGGCCCTTGTCCTTAATAACCTTTTTCAGCGTGTGGTACACCTCGGCACCCATGCGCAGCGCCTCGCTGAAGGTCTCCGCACCGATCGGCGCAATCATGAATTCCTGCACGTCCACGCCGGAATCCGCGTGGGCACCACCGTTGAGGATGTTCATCATCGGCACCGGCAGCACGTGAGCGTTGGGGCCGCCCACGTAGCGGAACAGCTGCAGGCCAGCGGACTCCGCCGCCGCGTGCGCCACGGCCATGGACACGCCCAAAATGGCGTTCGCGCCCAGGCGGGACTTGTTCTCGGTGCCATCCAGCTGGATCATGGTCTGGTCGATCAGGCGCTGGTCATCGGCCTCCAGGCCCACCAGTTCCTCGTCGATCTCCTCGATGACGTTCTGTACTGCCTCGCGCACACCCTTGCCCTGGTAGCGGTCGCCACCATCGCGCAGCTCGTGCGCCTCATGCACGCCGGTGGATGCGCCGGAGGGCACTGCCGCGCGGCCTACGGAGCCATCGTCCAGCAGCACCTCCACTTCAACGGTGGGATTGCCGCGGGAATCCATGATCTCGCGGGCGATAATCTGCATGATCTCAGCCATTGTTGGGTTGCCTCCTTATGCGCCCATCCGGCGGGCGCGGTGTACCTAGTGGTTGTCCACTGCCCCATTGTTCCAGAATCCGCGCCGATTATCCGCGAGTTTCTACCCCCTGTGTCAACCCCCTCCAGCTCCCGCTACAGCGGCCGCTGCCCCAACGCGTAGTTCGCCGCCGCGTCGCGCACATTCAGCACGTACTCCGTGGACTGGTTGTACCCGCGGATCGCGCGCGTCCAGCCCTCCGGCGTGCCCAAATCCCGCTGGTGATCGCACAGCAACCGAACCGCGCTGGCCGCCGCGTCATCGATAGAATGCGGATTCGTGGCGCCGTCGCCGTCTGCATCAATCCCATAGCGAGACCAGGACTCCGGGATGAATTGCATGGGCCCCACGGCGCGGTCAAAATCTGGGTCGCCATCGACCTCGCCACCGTCGGTGTCTTCTACCTTGGCAAACCCCTGGCCATTGAGTTGAGGTCCCACGATGTGTGGTTCCGCTATGCCATTTTCTTGGAGCGACGCCGCCCCGAAGTTCTTTCCGTCATACGTCCCATGACGGGTCTCCACGTAGCCCAGGCCGGCGAGTGTATTCCACGTGATGTTGCACTCCGGCCGGTTCTGGCGCGCGATGACTTCTGCGTTGCCGTACGCGATGAGGGCTTGCAGCGGGATGCCGGTCTCCTCAGAGATGGGCGCGGCCCAGTCGATGAGCTGCTCAGACGTGCGGCCCGGCGCGTGGATGTCAATGTCCGGGGCGGGCTGCGCGGCGGCCGGGGGAACGTCCGCGGGCACGGGGATGCGCTCCGGCTCCGGGGCCTCCTGGTTGGCGAGTCCCACGACGAGGAACCCCACCAGCGCGATGATGCCGATGAGCGCGATGACCACCACGAAGAATCCGCAGCCGCCGAGGAGCCCGCGGTTGGGTTTGCCGGTGTGGCGGTGGGCGTCGAAGACGGCCCGGTCGGCAGGCGGGATGTAGCGGGAGGTGCGGTTTACTGAGGCGCGGTTCGCTGGGGTGCGCTTGGGCTGGGGCACACGGCCGTGCTTCTTCTTCATGGCCCCTAGGCCTCCCCTGCCTGTCCGCTGGCGCTGCTGGCGCTGCTGCGCGCCAGGATGAACCCCAGTGAACTCACGGGCAGCTGAACGGTGGCGCCATCGGATAGGCGGAACTCCGCCATGTCCGCGAAGGCACGGTCCAGCACCTCCACCGTGACACCGGGGAGCACACCCTTGTCCTCCAAGTAACGCAGCAGCTGCGGATCCCTGTCACTCACACGATCAATGGTGGGGCGGGTGCCGGTGGTGGCGTCACCTAAAGAAAAAACATCATGGGAGGCCACGCGGCCGTGCGCATCAGGAATGGGATCGCCGTGCGGGTCGCGGGTGGGGTGGCCCATGTGCGCGGCGATGCGGGCGATGAACGTGTCAGACACGGCGTGCTCCAGCACCTCGGCCTCCTCGTGGACCTCGTCCAGGGTGTAGCCGAGCTGGCGGCAGAGGTAGGTCTCCAGCAGTCGGTGGCGGCGCACCATCGCCACGGCCATGTCCCGGCCCTGGGCGGAAAGCTGGATGTCGCCGTAGGGGTGGTGCTCCACGAACCCCTGCTTGACCAGGCGCTTCACGGCCTCGCTGGCGGTGGAGGGGCGCTGGTTGAGGTGCGCGGCCAGCTCCGAGAGTGTGACGTGGGCGGCGCCCCACTCCTGAAGGTCGAAGATCGCCTTGAGGTAATCCTGGTGCCGGGCCGGCAGGTCCGTGACATGCATGGGGACATTCTAAGGGTTTCCTTGGGGTTCTGGGGGGATTGACTCTTGACGGGGCGTGACACATAGGCCTAGAGTTCAATGCGTTGAACTTTGTGTATTCATCTACCGGAACTGGAGGTAACGATGGTCAGTAAGAAGCTTGTGGCGGGCGCCGTGGCGGCGCTGGCGCTGGGCGGGCTCGCGGCGTGCGGTGGCGGCGGCGCCGGCGGCAACGGCGAGTCCGCTGGGAGCTCCGGCACCGCAACCAGCGCGGACTCCCCTGAGGTCCTCACCACCTTCACCATCCTCGAAGACATGACCCGCACCATCGCGGGCGATACCCTCACGGTCGCCTCCCTCACCAGCCCAGGCACGGAAATCCACGGCTACGAACCCTCCCCGCAGGACGCCGCCAAGGCCGAAAAGGCCCAGCTCATCATCTCCAACGGCCTCGGCCTCGAGCACTGGGTCCACAAGCTCACGGACAACTCTCCCGCCACCAAGGTGGAGGCCACCACGGGCATTGACCCCATCAACATCGCAGGCACGGACACCCCCAACCCGCACGCGTGGATGAGCCCGGACCTGGCGCTCATCTACGTCAACAACATCGTGGAGGCCCTCTCCCAGCTCAAGCCGGAGCACGCCGAGACCTACAAGGACAACGCGAAGAACTATTCCCGCGACATTGAGCAGGTGCGCCAGGAGCTCCACCAGGGCCTGGCCGCGCTGCCGGACAACCAACGCGCGCTCGTCACCTGCGAAGGCGCGTTCAGCTACCTCGCCAAGGACGCGCACCTCAAGGAGGGCTACATCTGGCCGGTCAACAACGAGGGGGACATCACCTCCAGCCAGATACGCTCCGCCGCCGAGTTCGTCAAGGACAACCACGTCCCGGCCGTGTTCTGCGAGTCCACCGTGGAACCTGGCCCGAAGGAACAGCTCATCCGGGATACCGGCGCGGCCGATGGCGGCACCCTCTACGTCGATAGCCTCTCCGAGGCATCCGGCCCCGTCCCCACCTACCTTGACCTGCTGCGTTATGACGCACGCACCATCGTGGAAGGGCTCACCACCCATGCTCACTCACACTGATTCTTCCTCTTTGGGGGCGACGGCCCTCCGCGTCCACAACCTCACAGTCCGCTACGCGGGGCACCCGTATGATCGGCCAGCGCTCGAAGAGGTCTCCCTGAAGCTCGCTGCGGGTACGGTGACGGGGCTCATCGGCGTCAACGGTGCTGGAAAGTCCACCCTCTTTGACGCGATCATGGGCCTGCGCCACGGCGATACCGGCACCGTGGAACTACACCGCCCCGTCGCCTACGTTCCCCAACACCACCACGTGGACTGGAATTTCCCCATCTCTGTGGCGGAGGTCGTAGGCAGCGGCACAACCAACCCACACAATGCGTGGGAATGGGGAGTGTGGGGGTGGCGTCGCCCTAAAAATAAAAAGAGAATCGCGGCGGCGCTGGAGCGGACGAACCTCGCTGACCTGCGACGCAGGCCCATCGCGGAGCTCAGCGGCGGGCAGAAGAAGCGCGTATTCGTGGCGCGCGGGATTGCGCAAGGAGCGCGCGTGATGCTGCTCGACGAGCCGTTCGCTGGGGTAGATGAGGCCTCGCGCGCAGAGATTGTGGCGCTGCTGCACGAGCTCGCGGCCGAAGGCGTGGCGGTGCTGGTGAGCACGCACGACCTGACGCACCTGCCGCAGCTGTGCGAGCGGGCCGTGCTGCTGAACCGGCGGGTCGTGGCCGATGGTCCGGTGGCGGAGGTGCTGGCGCCCGAGGTGCTGGCGGAGGGTTTTGCCGGGGGCTCTCCTCGGGGCTTTGCTGGGGATGGGGGTTATGCGTGTGTCTGAGCTTGTCGACTCCCTGCTGCATGTCCTGGCTGAGCCACTGAACTACAGCTTCACGTGGCGCGCGGTGCTGGCGGCGAGCGTGATGGCGGTCGTGGCTGGGCTCCTCAGCTGCTGGCTGGTGCTGGTCGGATGGTCGCTGATGGGGGACGCAATCTCCCACGCGATCCTTCCCGGCGTGGTCATCGCGCACCTGGTGGGCGCGCCATTCGCGGTGGGTGCGCTGGCGGCTTCACTGCTGGCGGTGTGGCTGGTGGGCGCGGTGCGTGAGCGGACCACGCTGCGGCCGGACACGTCCATCGGCATCGTGTTCACCTCCATGTTTGCAGGTGGATTGGTTCTTATTTCTGCGACGCCCTCCGCCTCCCACCTCCAAGAAATCCTCTTTGGGAACCTCCTAGGGATCTCGGATGCCGCGCTTGTGCAGGCGGTGGGATTCGGGGCTGCGGCGCTGCTGGTCATGCTGGCGTGCGCGCGGGCGTGGACGCTGTGGGCGTTTGATGCGTCCTTCGCGGCGGCAATCGGTATGCGCGTGTGGCTGGTGCGCGGGCTGTTGACGGTATGCATGGCGTGCGTGGTGGTGGCGAGCGTACAGGCTGTGGGCGTGATCCTGGTGGTGGCGATGCTCATCACCCCAGGGGCCGTGGCCTACCTTCTGACCAGGCGTTTTGCTGTGATGTTGCTCGTGGCGCCGGTGGTGGCGTGGGCCAGCGCAATGGTGGGGATCTGGGTCAGTTTCTGGGCGGACGTCTCCACCGGCGGCACGATTGTGCTGGTGCAGGCGTGCGTCTTCGCGGTGGTGTACGTGGCGGCGCCGCGCGAGGGTGTGCTGCAGTTGCGGTCCCGCTCCCACGCCTCAAGCTGAAGTCGTTGAACTTGACCGAATTGTGGCGAAATTTGGACTAGTTCACCGACTTTGAGCCAAGGGAACCATTTCGGGGCAGGCCGTGGTCTAACCAGATATGAGCAACTCATCATTAGCCACAGTCGCCCATCTCATCATTGCGTCCAAACAAACCTTGCCACCAGACAAGCGTTTTCCTTACCGATCATCTGGCTTCTCACCAGGTGAGCCCATACTGCCGCTCACGGCGCACGAATTGAGTGACATGGGGGTGAGTGCGCAGCGACGTCGCACCCAATATGAAAAATGTACAACGCGAACCTACCTACCCCGCCTCCCCGAACGATCAAAAACACGCGCGCAACCCACGAAGAAGTTTCAGCACAGCCACATCATCCGCACCATTGGACACTTGCGGACCCACCCGAACCACATACCTGCAGACATCACCGCGTTGATGCTCCACGGGGTCGAATACTTTGGGGACGATCTTTGCATCTGCTTCCTATCGCCATTCAGCCCGAAGAATGACGTTAGATCCGGTGTCTACCTGAGACAAAACTCCGGCCAGGAACTCATGAACCTAGGACCAATTGCAGTTCCTGACCTTCATCAACCAACCCTGGATTTGGGCGTTCCCACGGTGCGCCCAAAAATTGCGGCGGGCCAATTCCTCACCTCCGTTGCACGAGGGATTCACACCTGGCGGACGCCCAACCTTCGTGGCTTTACAGCCCGAGAAGTGCGCATCATCCAAGGGGCCGATGCGATAACCGATCATTTCTGTTTGGGCATGGACATCTGGAGCCAAGTGCCAGGACTAAGCTCAGCTACGCGGAAATTGATCCAAACTCATGGTGCCGGCGGTGCGGAGTCTCCGATGGAAACGGTGCTGCGGCTCATAGTAGCCAGCGTGCTTCCAACAGTGCGTTCACAGGTGAAGATCCCGCTGCAGGGTATGCACACCGTAGCCGACTTGGCGGATCCCGTAGCTAAGATTGCTATTTATTACGACGGCGCCACGCACGACCTAGCCCCGCGGAGAGCCACCGACAGCAAGATCAACGTACTCCTCACAGGTAAGGGTTGGCGGGTATTGCGGTTTACGAAGGAACATCTTCGGGACCCGGGGTGGGTGCGAGCGCAGGTCCTAGAGTGCGTGCGGAGTGGTGAAGTGTGAGGTGTTAGGGGTGAGGTGTTGGGACGCCATTCGGACTGGTTCACCGACTTCACCGCCCACACCACCCAAGTCGTTCAACTTGACCAAAAAAGGGCCAAATTCGGACTAGTTCACCGACTTCACGCTCGAGAGGGAGGTGAGGCGGGCGCGGAAGGCGGCGACGGCGTCCGCCAGGCGGCGCTCCGCCTCTCCCGGGGAGTCCAGCTCAAGCCCGACCATGGGGAACCGGATCTCGGTGGGGATGTCGGTGTCCTTGAGGCCCAGGTCGCGGGCCTCGCGGATCACCTTTTCCGCCTCTACCAGCGCAGATGCGCCTTGCGGAGCTGAAGAGACAGCCTCAGGGGTGGTGGCAGCGGCGGTGGTGGCTGTGGTGG
>DXFZ01000099.1 GCA_019114175.1 Candidatus Corynebacterium gallistercoris | reverse complement strand
CACGCTGAACCACTCGGGATGCGCAGCCGCCCAAGGGTGGTCCGGGGCGCATTGTAGAGCCAGGTCCAGCGCCACGCGGAGACCGTGATCCCGGGCTGCGGAGACGAAGTGCTCAAAGTCCTCCACGGTGCCAAGGTTCGGGTGCACGGCCTCGTGACCACCCGCAGCGGAGCCGATGGCCCACGGCGAGCCCACGTCTTCTGGCTCCGGGGTCAGCGTGTTGTTCTTGCCCTTGCGGTTGACCTCGCCGATGGGGTGGATCGGTGGCAGGTACACCACGTCAAAGCCCATCGCGGCGATGCGCGGCAGCTCCTTTTCGGCGGTGGCGAACGTGCCGTGGACGGGGTTGCCGGTCTCATCCACGCCGCCGGTGGAGCGGGGGAAGAACTCATACCAGCTGCCCACCCCGGAGGCCGTGGGTTCCACGAGCACCTGGTATTCGGTGCCGCGGGTGAGCATCTCCCGCACGGGCCTCTTTGCCAGGGCCTCGGTGACCTGCTGGGACAGGGCGGTGGTCACCCGCTGCGGGGTGGTGAGGGTCTCGTCCCGCAGCTCGGCGGCGGCCTGGCGCATGAGCTCCCGGTTGTTGCGCGTGGCCTTGACCTCGGCCACCTCAAACAGGCGCGCGCCGATCTCTAGGTCATTGGCCAAGGCTGCCGCGTCCTGGCCTGCGGCCATTTTTTTGGTGACGGCATTACGCCACGTGGCCACCGGATCAGACCAGGCATCTACACGGAAGGTCCACAGGCCGGGTGCATCGGGGACAAAGACGGCGTGGCGCTTGTCCGCATCGTTCTGATCCGCGATCATCGGGATTTTCGCCTGGGCGGTGCCGGCCGGGCCACGCGCGACTAGCGTGGCGGAAATGGCATCGTGGCCTTCCCGCCACACGTAGGCGGAGACGGGGAAGGCTTGGCCCACCAGGGCTTTCGCGGGGGTGGTGCCATCGGCGATGACGGGGCGGACATTATCGATGCTCAAGCGGCCAGTCATGTTTCCAAGCTTAAACGAAAGTGGCAACATAGGTGGGGTGAGTGATGATGTGACGAACTTGATTTCCGCCCCAGCCACCTCCGCCGCTGCCGCGGAGGACATGATCGTGGACATGCGTGGCGTGTCCGTGGTCAGAGATGGCAAGCACATCCTGCACCCCATGGATTGGCAGGTGGAGCTGGACGAACGCTGGATCATCATCGGCCCCAACGGGGCGGGGAAGACCACCTTGATGCGCATGGCCAGCGCGCAGATGTTCCCCACCACCGGCACGGTCACGCTGGTGGGAGAGCAGATGGGCAAGGTGGACCTGCGGGAAATCCGCACGTCCATCGGCATGAGTTCCTCCGCCTTGGCGCACCGCATTCCCGCCGATGAGCTGGTCAAGGACATCGTCATCTCCGCAGGCTATGACGTGATGGGCCGCTGGCGGGAAGAGTATGACGAGATGGATGAGGAACGCGCCATCGAGATCCTGGAGCAGATCGGCGCGTACCACCTGGCGGAGCAGACCTGGGGCACACTCAGTGAAGGCGAGCGCAAGCGCACGCTCATCGCCCGCGCGCTCATGACGGACCCGGAGCTGCTGCTGCTCGATGAGCCGGGCGCCGGCCTTGATCTCGGTGGCCGCGAGGATCTCGTGGCCTTGCTTTCCGACCTAGCCGCGGACCCGGATTCTCCCGCGATCGTCATGATCACCCACCACGTGGAGGAGATCCCGCCGGGCTTCACCCATGGTCTGCTGCTGGATGAAGGCCACGTGGTGGCCCAGGGGCTGCTGGAGGACATCATGACCTCGGAGAACCTGACCCGCACATTCCACCAGCCCATCGAGGTCACCCAGGACGAGGGCCGCTGGTTCGCCCGCCGCACGCGCAGGGGCGGCAGCCACCGCCACCGTTAGGCAGTCGCTTGTAAGGTGGTACCCATGGTTTCCCCGGATGCAGAAGACACGCCCCAGCCCGTGGCCCCACGCCATGCGTCTACCGTCATTCTGCTGCGCGATACCCTCTCCGGCCCGGAAGTGTACGTGCAGGAGCGCGCCAGCACCATGGCCTTCTGCGCGGAAATGACTGTCTTCCCCGGCGGTGGGGTGGATCAGCGCGACATGCCGGGGGACGTGGATGGCGATGGCCACGATTCGCCGGACGTGCGCTGGCAGGGGCCAGACGTGAAGTGGTGGGCCAGCCGCCTGCAGAAGGACGAGTCCATGGCCCGCGCCCTCGTATGTGCCGCCGTGCGGGAGACCTTTGAGGAATCCGGCACGCTCCTGGCCGGCCGGGAATCCGGGGAGCTCATCGCGGACACTGCGGACTACCAAGGCCAGCGCCGCCAGCTGGAGAACCACGCGCTGAGCTTCTCTGACTTCATGGCCAACAACCAGCTCGTTTTGCGCAGTGACTTGCTCCGCCCATGGGCCAACTGGGTCACCCCAAAAGAGCAGCCGATCCGCTACGATACCGCCTTCTTCGTGGCCAACATGCCAGAAGGCCAGCAGACCTATTCCGGCACCAGGGAGGCCACCTCCACCGGCTGGTTCCGCCCCGCGACCTTGCTGGATGGCTGGCGCTCCCGCAAGATCTCCCTCATGCCGCCCACGTGGGCGCAGCTGAAGCTGCTGGACACCTTCCGCACGGTGGACGAGGTCCTGGACTTCAGCGCGAACCTGAGCGTGGACCCCGTGCTCGAGGAGCCGGTGGATGAGCCCTACATGGCGGAGTACTACCTCATGGAGGCGCAGATGTATGGCACCCCGCGCCGCCACTTCGCCCCCGGCATGAAATTCGCCGTGGATCCGGCGGACCTGCCCGCGCACCCCTTTGAAAACCGTCCGGGATCCTACCTGCAGTAATGGCATACACATCGGACGAGCTGGATTATCTCCTCGCGCAATCACATTCTTTTTTGAGCGACGCCACCTCCGGGCTCAGCCTCTCCACCAAAACCATGGTCGCGGACGTCTCCGCGCTCCGCGCGAGCCACGGGGAGTACGCCCGGGCCGTGGTGGAACTCGAACTAGCACGGCGCTCCGCTGCCGCGAAGTTCGGGGAGGACCAGGCCCGCAGCTGGTTCATGGATAGCGAATCCACCCAGCAGGCCACCCCCGCGGTGGTGGCGGCCTTCCGCGCGGCCTACCTGCGCAGCCTCGGCGTGGACGCCGTGGTGGACGTGACGTGCTCCATCGGCACCGAGCTGCACGCCTGCCGGAAGGCGGGCATGGGCACCGTGATGGGCGGGGACCTGGACCTGCAGCGCGTGCGGATGGCGCACCGCAACGTGCCAGACGTGCCGGTGGTGGCCATGGACGCCACGCGCCCGGCCCTTTCGCTGGCACCGGGGATGGTGGCGCTCGCGGACCCCGCGCGGCGCAATTCCTCCGGGCGTGTGACCAAGCTGCAAGACCTGCGGCCCCGCCTGGACGAGCTGGAGATCTACCCGGAAGCGGCGGTGAAGTGCGCGCCGGGCATCGATTACTCCACGCACGCGGGGCAGGTGGACATTGTGAGCGTCGATGGGCAGGTCAAGGAAGCGTGCCTGTACACCCCTGGCCTGTCCCGTGTGGGGCGGAGGGCTGTGATGCTGGGGGTGGCGTCGCCCCAAGAAACAGTAACTAGTGAGATGGAAGCACCCGAACGCATCGGCCCGGTAGGCAGATACATCATCGA
Organism: Candidatus Corynebacterium gallistercoris; assembly: GCA_019114175.1. Taxonomy (GTDB): domain Bacteria; phylum Actinomycetota; class Actinomycetes; order Mycobacteriales; family Mycobacteriaceae; genus Corynebacterium; species Corynebacterium gallistercoris. The sequence goes on along the minus strand of DXFZ01000099.1, from coordinate 8,002 downwards.
CCCGGACGGGGCAGTGGTGCGTGCGGGGCTGGTGCGGCACTATGCGGCGCGGCATGGCCTGTGGCAGCTGGATCCGCGTATTGCCTACTTGACGGGGGATACTGTGCCGGAAAGAAGGCGCGGGTTTGAGGTGCGCGAGGTGGTGCCGATGAAGCAGCTGAAGGCGGCGCTGGCGGCTCGGGGAGTGGGAGCCGTGGAGATCCTCATTCGGGGCGTGGACGTGACCCCGGAGGCGCTGCGGAAGAAGTGGAAATTGAAGGGTTCGGAGGCGGCGACAGTGGTGCTGACCAGGGTGGGAACGAAGGCATGGGGCTACATTTGTGACCCCGTGCGGGGGTAGTTCTAAAAAAATAGGGGGTGGGTTGTGGTTGCGGTCACTATGAAATCGGTAGGATGGCTTGCGAATAACTTCACCCAAGCAGAAAGGCCAACGAATGTCTAACATCGTTGTTCTGGTAAAGCAGGTGCCGGACACCTACTCCGAGCGCAAGCTCACCGACGATGATTTCACCATGGATCGTGACGGCGCAGACGCCGTCCTGGATGAAATTAACGAAAACGCTGTGGAGGCTGCGCTGCAGCTGAAGGAAGCAGATTCCTCCCGCAACGTGATTGTTCTGTCCGTAGGCCCGGACCGCGCAACCGAAGCCCTGCGCAAGGCACTGTCCCTGGGCGCAGATGAGGCCAAGCTGGTTGTGGATGATTCCCTCGAGGGCTCTGACGTGCTGGGCACCGCATGGACCCTGTCCAACGCGCTCAACCAGATCGAGGACATTGAGCTGATCATCGCTGGTAACGCATCCACCGATGGTGGCGCTGGCTCCGTGCCCGGCCTACTGGCCGAGTACCGCCGGATCCCAGCCCTAACTCACCTGCAGGAGCTGTCCGTGGAGGGCGGCAAGGTCACCGGTAAGCGCGTGACCGATGAAGGTGTGTTCGGTGTGGAGGCCCCGGTTCCGGCCATCGTGTCCGTGACGGAGAAGGCCAACACCCCACGCTTCGCAGCGTTCAAGGGCATCATGGCTGCCAAGAAGAAGAAGATCGAGGAGCTCTCCCTGGAGGAGATCGGCGTGGACGCGGCCAACGTTGGCCTGGACAACGCCACCACCTCCGTCTCCGCGGTTGACCCGAAGCCAGAGAAGACCGCTGGTGAGATCATTACTGACGAGGGCGATGGCGGCAAGAAGCTGGTCGAGTTCCTGGTCAAGCAGAAGCTGGTTTAAAGGGAAGAGGGTAGAAACAACATGACCAACGTATTGGTACTAGTAGAGCACGGCGAGGGCCAGGTTAAGAGCCCGACCGCCGAGCTGATCACCGCCGCACGCTCCTTCGGCACCGTGGGTGCCGTGGTGGTGGGCGCTCCCGGAACCGCCGAGAAGCTGCAGAGCCAGCTGGCAGAGCTGGGCGCAGAGAACATCTACGCTGCTGAGTCCGATCAGGCAGAGAACTTGCTGATCACCCCGCAGGTGGACGCCCTGTCCGGCCTGGCTGCTCACCTGCAGGTCCCCGCCGTGGTTGCAGCGTCCGCCTCCGGCAACGAGATCGCAGGCCGCGTGGGCGCCCGCGTTTCCTCCGGCGTGCTGTACAACGTGAACGGCATCAACGAGGACCGCTCCGCCACCATCTCCGTCTTCGGTGGCGAGTACACCGTGACCGCCTCCGCCGCTGGTGCTTCCCCCGTGTACACCTGGCAGCAGGGCTCCATCGACGCCGAGCCGCAGGCTGCTGCAGGCAACGTGCAGGCAGTGGAGCTGCCGGAGCCGGGCCCGACTGCCGTGACCATCACCAGCTTCTCCCCGGCTGAGCAGGGCGACCGCCCAGAGCTGACCGAGGCCAACATCGTGGTCTCCGGTGGTCGTGGTGTGGGCGGCTCCGAGGGCTTCGCCGACGTTGTGGAACCGATGGCCGACGTGCTGGGCGCTGCCGTGGGTGCATCCCGCGCCGCCGTGGACGCGGACTTCTACCCGGGCAAGTTCCAGGTGGGCCAGACCGGCGTGACGGTCTCCCCGAACCTGTACATCGCCCTGGGTATCTCCGGTGCTATCCAGCACAAGGCAGGTATGCAGACCTCCAAGACCATCGTGGCTGTGAACAAGGATGAGGAAGCATCCATCTTCGAGATCGCAGACTTCGGTGTTGTGGGCGACCTGTTCCAGGTTGCGCCGCAGGCTACTGAGGAGCTGAAGGCCCGCAAGTAGGCCTTTTTGCTAGACAGTTCTAGCAGGCCTCTGCACTGGGTCACTCCAGCCAGGCAAATTTAGTACGCTCAAAATCCGATTTTCTTTAAAGAATTCCGGACTTTGGGCGTACTTTTTTGTGCACGGGCCGGGGGCCCAGATGCTGCCTATCTGTCAAGGCTGCGGATGTAGTCTGACATGTAAGGTAGCGTGAATTTCACTCGGCCAAAACCGGCCGGCGCGATGAGGTCACGCGTAGTGAGGCGTGCGCGCCATACAGAAATTCCTTGAGGGGTTGTGTTCAGTTCAGCCGCGATGTCTGCAGTCTTTACTGGCGCATCGGTTGTGTGGGGCTCAGCAATTCTCACCATTGCACGCAGGAAATTCAGCTCGCCTTCTGGGACGCCTCGGAGTGCTGGGCGATGCACGTGGTTAGTTAATCGGCTTATTGCGCGGTCGGAGATCTGTTCCACATGGCCCGCCGTGATCTCGTCCGCGCCACCCAAGCTTGCACAAGACCAGCTCAGGGCTCCTACCAGCTGTATTAGATAGGGATAACCGCGGCACAGTTGTCCTGCTTTTTCGAGTGCCTCGGTGGTAAAGGGGAGTCCTGAATCTGTGGCTGTTATGTTTAAGGTTTTGGATACTTCAGCGTCCGATACCTCGTGAAGATCCACGCGGTAGGCGCGCCGGAGGAATGTGGTTCCTTCGTGTTGCAGCAGCGTGTCTATCCCATGCGGGAGCCCCGCGCAAACCAGCGAGATATTCAAGTCATCACGCATGAGATCCTGCACGGCGGTGGCGAGCCGGTGGAGCTGGTCAATGTGTGCCGATTGCAGTTCGTCCAAAGTGATGAGGATCCCAGTCTCTGTCACCAGCGAGGCTAGCTCCCTGAGTCGTGAAATCAGTGTCGGCTGTATCTCTAGGGCTTGGGCATCCGGATGGCGCTCCGATCGCAGGCCTCCAATACCGGCTATGGAGCCGCCCATCAGCTGCCTTTGGGTAGGTGGGCTGAGTTGGGAGATGAGCTGAGGGATCGTGGTTGATACCAACTCGGAAACCATGTCGCCAGTGGGGTAACTTCTTATCACTACCCAGCCATGCGTCCGAGCTTTATCCTCCACCTCGTTGAGAAGCACTGTTTTCCCCACACCTCGAAGTCCGCTGATGAGCATGGCCCTATACGGAGATCCAGGCCCCTCCATTAAGCTCAGTTCGAAGTCTTGCAGGAGTTCCTCGCGGCCAGCAAGGTAATAGGGGGAGGCTCCAAAGCTTGGTTTGAAGGGGTTGTGGCGGGTGGTCACTGTGGTTCATTCCCATCGCATGTTAGATCTGTTAGATCTACCGTAGCATGTTAGATTTGTTAGATCTTGTTCGGCTTGTTAGAAATGTTAGATCTATTAGATCTGCTGGATGTGCGAGGCGCTGCCAATGCCATCATCTTCAGCGCCATTCGCCGCCGCCCGCCATCAACCCAGGTGAAAGACCTTCGCTAAGCTGGCAGCCGTGAACAACCGCATCTACCTGGACAACGCCGCCACCCAGCCCCTCCGCCCCGAGGCGCAGGAGGCCATGGCCGCAGCCGGCAGCGAGCTCAACCCCGCCGGCCAATACACCACTGGCCGCGCGGCCCGCCGCGCCGTGGAAGAGGCCCGGGAACAGGTTGCTGAACTGCTCGGCGCCGATGCAGCGGAAGTCATTTTCACCGGCTCCGGCACGGAAGCCAATAACATTGCGGTTCAAGGCTTAGCATTCGGGGCGCTAAGAGGCAGTGCCCGCACCATTGCATCTCCGGCCATTGAACACCCTGCGGTCGCCGAGTCCGTGGAGTGGCTCGTCGGCGGGCTTCCCCTAGGCTTCCGCCACCGCGAACTGCCCGTGGATTCCCATGGCGTGGTGACCCCAGTGGACATCGCCGGCTGGCACGCGGAGGACCCCCTCGCACTCGTGACTTGCATGTGGGCGAACAATGAGACGGGCAACCTGCAACCCGTCGCGGAGCTGGCGGCAGCTGCGGGCCAGGCGGGCGTGCCCTTCCACACGGACGCAGTGCAGGTTGTCGGCCATCAGCCCGTGGACTTTCACGCCCTCGGCGCGTCCACCTTGGCCGCCAGCACGCACAAGTTCGGCGGGCCGAGGGCGGGCCTGCTGCTCGCGCGGAGGGATGCGCCCATCGCCAGCCCCGTCCGTGGAGGCGGGCAGGAACGCAAGCTGCGCTCCGGGACGGTCAACGTGCAGGCAGCAGTGGGCACCGCCGCAGCCCTGGCCGCCGCGCACCGGGACATGGATGCTGATAACGCCCGCATGGCTACGCTCCGGCAGAGCCTGCTGGAGCGCATCCACACCATTGATGGGGTGCGGGTCTGGACCGTGGGGGCGTCGCTCCCAAGCCACCTGCATGCCAGCTTCCCCGGGGCAGAAGGGGATTCACTCATCATGCTGCTGGACGTGGCTGGGGTGGATGCATCCACGGGCTCGGCGTGCAGTGCTGGTGTTAATCGCGCGAGCCATGTGCTGGCGGCGATGGGCGTGCCCGTTGAGGTGGCGCGCGGGGCACTGCGGCTCACGCTGGGTCCGCAGACCACCCGGGAGGAAGTGGAGCGGGTCGCGGAGATGCTGCCGCGGGTGGTGGAGCAGGCTCGTCAGGCGGGGATGGCGTTCTAATGCGTTGAGCATTGCATTTTTTTGGGGGGCGACGCCACCCAACGTGATCCCCCCGCCCAAAGCGAGTAGGGTGCTTACACATGCGTGTTGTTGCAGCGATGAGTGGAGGAGTCGATTCGGCCGTGGCCGCCGCCCGAGCCCTAGAGGCGGGGCACGAGGTCATCGGCGTGCACCTGGCGCTTTCCCGCTCGCCGGAGGCGGTGCGCGCGGGGTCCAGGGGATGCTGCTCACTGGAGGACTCGGCAGATGCCCGGCGCGTCTCGGACAAGCTCGGGATTCCATTTTACGTGTGGGACTTCTCTGACCGTTTCGCGGAGGACGTGATCGATAACTTCGTGGACTCCTACGCGATCGGTGAGACCCCGAACCCGTGCCTGCGCTGCAATGAGAAGATCAAGTTCGAGGCGCTGCTGGACCGCTCCATCGCGCTGGGGTTTGATGCCGTGGTGACGGGCCACTACGCGAGGTTGCATGACGGCGTGATGCGCCGCGGGGTGGATGCGAACAAGGACCAGTCCTATGTGCTGGGTGTGCTGACTGACGAGCAGCTGGCGCACTGCATGTTCCCCGTGGGGGACACGGTGAAGCCGGAGATCCGCGCGGAGGCGAAGGATCACGGCTTCGGTGTGGCCAGCAAGCCGGATTCCCATGACATCTGCTTCATTCCGGATGGTCAGACGCAGGCGTTTCTTGGGGCGCGGATTGGGCTGCGGCCGGGGTTGATGAAGGATCAGGCAGGCAATGAAGTGGCCGAGCACGAAGGCGTGTACGGCTTCACCATTGGCCAGCGCAAGGGACTGGGGCTGCCCCGGGAGGGGCTGGATGGGACGCCTCGATATGTGACGGACATTGACGCCGCCACGGGCACGGTGACTGTGGGCAAGCGGGAGGACCTGCGCGTGGGCACGATTACGGCGGACCGGCTCAAGCGTTTGTCGCCGGACAAGCACGGGCGCGAGTTCAACTGTGAAGTGCAGGTGCGGGCGCACGGCGGGGTGGTTCCGGCTGTGGCGCGTCTGGTGGATGACACGTCTACTGTCACCCCGGCGGGGCGCGTGAAGGCTGATGATGAGCTGCCGTGGCGGCTGGAGCTGCAGTTGCTGGAGCCACTGGAGGGCCTGGCACGCGGCCAGGCGGCGGTGGTGTATCAGCCGGATGAGGATGGGGATATTTTGCTGGGCTCCGGCACGATCTGTGCGACGGGGCCGTGGGAGTGATGGCCGGGGCGGCGGGGTTTGCCGGGGCGGCGGGGGCTGCCGAGCATGGTGTGGTGGGCTGGTGGGAGAACACGATCACCAACCACACTTCGGCGGCGGAGGCGTGCCTTGCCGCGCTCCGGCGCACCGTGGACGTGGATGAAGATGCCCCCGCGCCCGTCAGCATTCCCCGCGTGACTGGACTGACCCGCTCCTCCGAAGCCTGCACCATGGCCATCGCGCAGGTGCCGATCCGCACCAACCCCCGCGGCTGGGAGCTTTCTGCGCACCCCAGCCTGGATTCCCGCCGGACAGCCGGGTGGCTGCGGGAGCTCACGGACTCGGTGGAAGAGCTGTGGACGGGCAAGGTCAGCCACATGATGCTCCATGTCACGGGCCCGTGGTCTCTGGGGGCTGCCCTGGAGTACCGCGGCCATGCTGTGATGGCGGACCGGCCCGCGTTCCGTGACATTGCGCTGCAGTTGGGGGAGGGCGTGCGCGAGTTCGCTGCTTGGGGCCAGCGCATCGGCGCGGAGGTTGTGGTGGCGGTGCACGAGCCCCGCGTGGCGGAGGTGCTCGCCGGGCTTCGGGGTGCGACCGACTTCCACAGTGTGCCGCCGGTGGATCGGGACATCGTGGCGGGGGTCTGGCGGCGCTTTCTTGAGGTGGGTTTCCCCGCGGTGCTTGATTGCGGTTGGGTGCCGCCGGAGCTGGCCGACGCGCTCCCTGGCATGGGCTTTCACCGGGTTGCGGTGCCTTCCGCGCAGCTGGCCGATACCGCGGGTAAGGATCTGGTGGGTGGCTTGTTGGGCGCCGGCCAGGGGATTGGTTGGGTTTTTGAGGGCGACGCCACCTCCCGCGCCGGCGAAACTATTGCAGGGGACGTGCTGCGTCAGTGGCGGCAGTGGTCCCTGCCGGAGGATGAACTTCCTGGCATGGTGGATGTGGTAGTACCAGAAGGTGTACGCACTGCAGCTGCGGCCAGCGAAGCCGCGGCCGCGGCGCGGATTGCTGCGGAGAAGTTGTGGAGGAACTGATGACTAGCGCTAGGGGAACTGCAGGCGAGGTGTTCCTTTATGACCGGGACTGCGGCTTCTGCGAGTGGTGCGCGGAGTGGCTGGTGAGGCTGGCTGAGGTGCCGGTGAGCCCCGCAGCCTTTGAGGAGTACGCGGTCTACCGCACTCCACAGGCGGAGTTCCGCGGCCACCGTGCGATAGCGGAGGTGTTGACCGACCGCGGGCGGAGCCGGGGCATGCGCCTGGTTGGTTGGGTGTTAGGGGTGCGGGCGCTGGATCCGCTGTGGCGGCGCATGTACAGCGTGGTTGCCCGAAATCGCTATAAGCTGGGCCCTCTCGTTGGCAAGGATGCGTGCAGCATTGGCTGATCGTGGCCAGGTGGAGCGCACCCTGAAGCAAAAGCTCATTCGCTTTACCTTGGTGGGGCTGGTGGGGGCTGTCTGCGACTACAGCACCAATTTCCTTCTCGTAGCTGCTGGGTTACCCGCTTGGGCTGCTCGCGGTGGCAGCTACATAGTCGGCAGCACTGTGGCGTACTTCCTCAATAGCTATGTGACTTTCCATGGAGAGCGTTCAGCGGCGGAGAAACGCCGGGCTGCTGCCTCCTACCTCTTCTGCTTCCTTGCCGCAGTAGTAGTCAATCAGCTTGTGTTGTGGGTATTTTCCTGGGCGCAGGAGGTCGGTCCCATGGAGCGAACTTTCGCCTGGGTGGCGTCTCAAGGAGTTGCAACCGTGCTCAACTTCGTCTTGCAAAACCGCTGGGTGTTCCGCACGCGGTAGCGCAGGTTTGCCAGACTCTGGCCACGGCGGATCCGGAATCCGGATCGGTTCGCTTTCGTGAATTGCCGGCCTGAACGGCCTGGCCTGATCTGGATCCGGAATCCGGATCTGCGGGATCGGTCAACAGGGCATACTGGGGCACATGTGGTTTTCTGGGATTGATCCAATC
>DXFZ01000098.1 GCA_019114175.1 Candidatus Corynebacterium gallistercoris | reverse complement strand
GAACTCCTGGGTCTCCGGATCATAGGTGGCGGTGGTTTCCAGCGCCTGCACGTCAGAGCCGTGGCCGCGCTCGGTCATGGCGAAGCAGCCCAGGGCCTTGAGGTTGATCAGGTCTTCCACCAGCTGCTTGTGGCGCTCAGAACCCAGGTTGCCCACTGCGCCACCGAACAGGCCCCATTGCACGCCGGACTTCACCATGAGGCTCAAATCGGAGTGCCCCAGCATTTCAATGGAGGTCAGGCAGTAGCCGGTATCCCCCGTGCCACCCTGCTCCTTGCGGAACGCGGCCTGTGGCAGGCCGGTCTCCAGCACGTCTGTCAGCTGGCCGGTGGTGTGGGCGCGCGCCTCTTCCAAGTCCAGGTCAGGGCGGGGGGCAAACTTCCCAGTGCCCAAGAGCTCACGCATGCGGCTGCGCGCGTCAGCGAAGTCACCATCCAGCACGGACTTGAGGTCCTCGGTCACCTCTGCGGCGAGGTGATCGTCGGGCAGACGGTTCAGGATCTCCGGGGCAGACTTACTGCGGCGGATGCCAGTGTCAGCGTCAACGGAATCCTGTGGTTTTTCAGCGGCGGTGTTCTGTGACATAGAACCGACTCTACCGCTAAGAGTGACCCAGGCAGCAGAATATCCGGGAAATCTGCTGATATTTTCATCTCTTTTGCCCCGCGGCCCTCCCGCTGCGGGAGGCAAGCCTACAATCAATAGTTATGCCAGCTAAGCCCAGAAACCGAAACGCATGGAAACTCGTGGCCTTCGCCGTGCTCGCCACGGCGTGGGGTGGCAATGAGTTCACCCCCATGATGGTCTTCTACCGCGCGGAAGATGTCTTCGGCGCAGTGTTCGTGGATGCGCTGCTGGCCTGCTACGCCGCAGGCATCGCTGTGGCCCTCATGCTCGCCGGCCCGCTGTCTGACCGCTACGGCCGCAAGGTCGTCATGCTCCCCGCCCCGGTGGTGAGCCTCCTCGGCAGCGTGCTCATCGCACTGGGGGAGACCACCGAGCCGCTCATCTTCGCCGGACGCGTCCTCTCCGGATTGTCCATCGGCATGGTCATGACCGCCGGCGGGTCCTGGATCAAGGAGCTCTCCACCCCCAGCTTTGACCCCACGGCCAAGCCCAACTCCGGCGCCAAGCGCGCCACCATGTCCTTGACCATGGGCTTCGCCCTCGGCGCAGGGCTGGCCGGCGTGTTGGCTGAGTGGGGCCCGTGGCCTGGCCAAACTACCTACATCATCCACATCATCCTGGCCCTCGTGGCGCTGGCAGGTATCTACACGGTGCCGGAGACCCGCCAATCCGCGCACCTCAAGGTCCGCGGCACCCTGTGGTCTGACCTGCGCGTTCCCTCCGTGCGCCACCCCCGCTTCCTGCTGGCCGTGCTGCCGATTGCCCCCTGGGTCTTCGGCGCAGCCGGCGTGGCGTACGCCATTATGCCCAGCCTGTCGCAGTCCCACTCCTCTGTCCCAGTGGCTTTTTCCGCGCTGGTCACGGCCCTCTCCCTGCTCTGCGGTTTCGGCATCCAGCAGGTATCCCACCTCTACATTCGTGAGCACAATTCCTTCGCCCAACAATTGGCGCTCATCACCGTGATCGTGGGCATGGGCCTGGCAGCCTGGACAGCCGCTGCGGAGTCCATCGCCGGCACCCTCGTGGTGGCGGTGGTATTGGGCGTGGCGTACGGCATGTGCCTCATCACCGGCCTGTCCGAGGTGCAGAGCATCGCCGGCCCGGATGACTTGGGCGGCCTGACCGCCGTGTTCTACGCGTTCACCTACATCGGCTTCTTCTTCCCCATGATCCTCACCCGCCTCAACGAGTGGTTCACTTACACCATGATGTTGGGATTCGGCGCGGTGATGGCCGCACTGGCTTTGGTGGTTGTGACGGCAACCTCACGCATGTTCATCCCCGCCCCGCCACGGTAACTCCTCGCGACCCCGCAGCCACACGCAGCATCGCCAGCTGGAAGGCCGCGCCCACCAGTGGACCAATCCCCAGAGCGGTGATGGCCCTCATGTCCGGGGTGCCCCCGCCCAGCAACAAGCCAATGGTCACCGCCGTGGCCAGCAACCAGCCCGCGGTGTACAGGTTGTGCCTTTCAGCCGCCAGCGCTGCCGACCCCGTGATCATGAGCAGAGCGGTGGAGCCGGACGCCAGCGTCAGCCAGCCCAAAGTGGCAGGGCTAGAGATCAACTCCGCATCAAAGAACAAGCCCATCAGGGGTGCCGCCACAAAGTAGGCCGCCACACCTCCGATGGCAGCAACTCCTGCCACCACGGCCATGGGCAGGGCCGCAGCCCGCAACACGGTGGAGCGGTTCTTCGTGAAATGCACAATGAGTGCGGGCTGGAACCGCTGCAGAGGCACGAGGATCGGCGCGCGGGTCAGAGTCACCGCTGTAATCGTGGCCGCGAGCTCACCCGGCCCCACCTCCGGGCCGGAGGTGTAGCGCAGCAGCACGCTGAATCCAGTGATGAGAACAGCATTGGCGCCACTGGCGACCATCGCCCGGCCAGCGCGGCTGACGAACTGGCGTGTACCCACATCCGCCACGTCGCTGAGCAGCGCGCGGGCCTGCGGGCTGGCCGCGAGAATCACCAGCCACGTGGCCGCTCCAAGTGCTGTGACCAGCAGGAAAGCCACCACTCCCCAGCCCATCCACCAAGCCGCGGTCGCCAGCGCCAAGCGGACGCCCGAGTCAATCGCGATGAGCCACGCGAAGCTGCGCCACGCACTCGCCGCGGACAGCAGACCGCACAGCACTGCCTGGAAGGTATAGCTCGCAAGCCCCAGCGCCAGGAGCCCCAAGCCCCATCCGGGCTGGGTGGGGACGATCTGCTCTATCCACAGCGGGGCGCTGACCAGCGTCACCAACCCCACCATCAGCGCCAAAAGCGCACTTAAGGAAAAGGGCACCGCCGCTGGCCTAGCGTGGCGGGAGGTGGGGGAAGACGGTGGCGTCGCCCCCAAAGAACAGCGAGTCGTGACTGCCCGCGCCGTCTCCTGCATCAACCCATCAAGCACCCCGGCGAGGGCGAAGAAGAGGGACCAGTACACCATGAAGTCCTCGTAGCCCGCCGCGGGCAAAGCCTTCGAGGCAACCCAAATGACCAGGTAACCGGCGGCAGCCACGAAGACCGTGGCGTACGTCATGGCGCGCATGGATCAGTGGCGCCTACGGCCAGCATTGGATCCGCCGGCATCCACCTCAGGGCGGTCCGGACCGGCGGGAAGATCGGCCATGTCCTGCGGGGAGAACTGCGCGAGCTGCTCCTGCTCCTCGGCCGTGCCAGGGAAGTCCGGCAGCTCCGTGGCGCGGACCCAGGAGGCGAACAGCTCCTCCACTGCGCCAGCGTCGATGTGGAACTTCTCCGCGATGGACAGGGCGAGGTTCTCCAAGTCCCGGGTCTCCACGAGGCCGAAGCGGTGGGTGGAGGTCCAGGTGCGCAGGAGCTCGAAGAAGGCCTCATCGCCGAACAGGGCGCGCAAGGCGTGGACGGTCAGCGCGCCGCGCTTGTACACGCGGTCATCGAACATGTCCTGCGCGCCGGGATCCTCCAGCAGTAGGTCTTGTGGCTTGGAGCGGAGAACCTGATAGTGCGCCCAGGCGTGGTGAGCTGCGGGAACGGACTGGATGTGCTCAAACCAGAGCCATTCCGCGTAGCAGGCGAAGCCCTCGTTGAGCCAAATATCGCGCCACTCCACCAGGCCCACGGAATTGCCGAACCACTGATGCGCCAGCTCATGGGCGATGAGCCGCTCCCACGTGCCCTTGCCATCGGCATGATTGCAGCCGAAGAAGCTTAAGCCCTGAGCCTCCAGGGGGATCTCCATCTCCTCGGCGGCGATGACCACGGAATACTCCGGGAAGGGATAGGTGCCGAAGAAGCGGGAGTAGGCGGTGATCATCTCCGTCTGGTCCGCGAAGTCTTGCTCCACGTTGGCGCGCACCTGGCGGGCCTCCGGGGTGCCGGCGGGCAGCCAGGCGTGGACGGGCACCTCCTTGCGGCCCACGAGCGCAGGAGGGAAGGCATGGTGGGCAAAGGGGCCCACGTACACCGCCACCAAGTACGTGGAGGTGGGGTAGGGCATCTCGAAGACCCGGGTGGTGGAGTGCCCCTTGGTGGTGACGCTGGTGCAGGCACCGGTGGCCACAGCAGTGGTGTCCTTATGCGCGGTGATGGCGATGCGGTACGTAGCCTTCTCATCCGGGGTGTCATCGCAGGGGAACCAGCTGGGGGCGCCATTGGGCTGGCCAGCGACTACGGCACCGTGGTCGGTCTCCTCCCAGCCAACTTCCCCCCAGGTGGAGCGCAGCGGGCGGGGGTGGCCGGAGTAGGTGATGTGCACGTCAAAGCTCAAGTCCTCCGGCAGCTCCTCCACGAAGGTGATGTGGAGCTTGTTGCCGGAGTGGCGGAAACGGCGGATGCGCAGCTGATCGCCGCCGGCTGCGCCACCGTGGCCGGTGATGGTGACGCGGTTGACCGCCAGATTGTTGGCCAGGTCTAGGGTGAGGACCTTGAGGGGGGTGTAGTTCTCCACCGTGATGGTGGCCGTGGCCCTCAGGTGATTGGGCTCTACGTTGTAATCCATCTCCAGGTTGTAGTGGAGGATGTGGAAGCCCAGGTTGTAGGCCACCTCCGTGTAGGGGTCCTTGGTGCCATCAATGGGTGAACGGCGGTTGGGGCGGGACGGAGATGGTCGATGAGTCACACAAGGCACCCTACTACTTGGCGGGGGAGTTGAGGTAAAAAAGTACAACACCCTTAGGCAGCAGATCTTTGCGAAATCGCTGCGTAAGGGTGTTGTCGATTGACGCTTGCCGACCGCCCGCTGTGCTTGGCCGTGCTTTGATAGCGACAGGCGGCGGCAGCGCGGGCGGCGGGCGGTATGCGGGGGTTTACATGGAGCCGAAGAGATCCGTGGCTGCGGGCTGGCCGTTCGGCTCAGCCGGCTGCGGGATGTTGGTGCCCAAGCCCGTGGTCACGTGCTTCCAGAAGCTGCGCAGGTCATCCTGCCAGTAGGCCCACTGGTGGGTGCCCACGGGGCGCATGTTGTAGGTCACCGGGATGTCCAGGGAATCAGTCTTGAACTTCAGCTCATGGGTGCACATGTTGGTCGCGCCCTCGATCACGCCGCCTTCAACCATGACGGTGGAGGAGGCCATGAGGTCACCGCCCACGCGTGGGGACCAAGGCATGTCCATGTAGCCCGGCAGGCCGGTGCCATTGGACACGTAGATGTTCTGCTGGCCCTTGAGCTTGTCAGCGTTGAGCAGGGCATCGTTGTAGCGGGCCGTGTCAGTGTTCGGCCCGCCCCACATCTGCTGCATGTTCGCGCCGCCGCGGTTCAGGGTGATGTCAATGAAGGTCGGTGCCATGCCCGTGGTGGTGGCGGCGCAGCCGGAGAAGGAGCCCACCGCGTCATACATGCCCGGGTTGTGCTGGGCGTACAGCAGGGAGGTGGTGCCGGTCATGGACATGCCCGCGATCGCGCGCTTGCCATTGGCCCCCAGGGCTGCCTCCAACGGTCCGGGCAGCTCCTTGGTCAGGAAGGTCTCCCACATCTGCTTGCCGCCCAGGGAGGGGGCCTCATTGACCCAGTCCGTGTAGTAGGAGAACTTGCCCGCCATGGGGATCACGATGTTCGCGCCGATGCCAGGTGACGGGTCATGCCCGCCGGCCTTGGCGCGCAGGGACTTGCTGGGGTCATCGATGCCACCGTAGTACTCCACGATGTCCGTCTGGTGGATCCAGTGCGCCGTGCCCTCGCCACCATCGGCACCGTTGAGCAGGTACAGCGTTGGGGCGTTCTCCCGCTTGGCCTTATCGAACGGGCGGATCAGCACCATGGGGACGCGCCGGCCCATGGATGGGGAGTACGCGGAGATCTCCTCCACGTTGTCAAAGCCTGCCTCGTTGTACGCCTTGATGGCAGCGCGCCAGGTCAGCTTGCCCGGAGCCTCCGGGGTTTCGCCGAATGTCACGGTCGCAGGCTCAACTGCTGGGGCGGCCGGGGTTTCCTGGTTGGCGTCCTGGGCAAAGGCCGCAGGCGCAACCACGGGGGCGGTGGACAAAGCGAACGCGAGGGGCGCCACGGCGGCCATCACGGCCGTACGGCGGGAGAAGCGCTTGTTCATACGGAAGGGTCCTCTATGTAGATACTCGAATCAGCAGCGGGGGTTGCATGGCGGGGATGCCACGGTGGGTAACCACAGCTGACTGCGGGCAAACGTCAATAGCCACAATCGGTAGTTTCCCAGAGAACATTACAGGTACGCGCACCCTACCGCCAGGCTTCGGCCAGAATCGGCCCCAACCCGCCCCGTGAAGTACCCCCATGCAGGACTGTGAAGGGAAGACGCGTAGGGGCGTCGAACAAAAAAGGAGAAAAACCACGTATCCTAGGGAACCGTGGCTAAAGAACATTATGACCTCGTTGTACTAGGAGCAGGCCCCGGCGGCTATGTTGCAGCTATTCGCGCAGCTCAGCTGGGCCTCAAGACCGCAGTTGTGGAGAAGCAGTACTGGGGCGGAGTGTGCCTCAACGTTGGCTGCATCCCATCCAAAGCGCTGATCCGCAACGCCGAACTGGCGCACACCATCACCAAGGAAGCCAAGACGTACGGCATCACCGGTGACAACATCTCCATGGACTTCTCCGTGGCGCACAAGCGCTCCCGGAAGGTGTCTGCGGGCATCGTCAAGGGCGTGCACTACCTGATGAAGAAGAACAAGATTCAGGAGATCAACGGCCGCGGCAACTTTACCGATGATCACACCATGGAGATCAGCGACGGTGATGATGCAGGCAAGACCATCACCTTTGACAACTGCATCATCGCCACCGGCTCCGTGGTGAAGTCCCTGCCCGGCGTGGAGCTGGGCGGCAACATCGTGTCCTACGAAGAGCAGATCCTGCACGAGGACAAGCCGGATTCCATGGTCATCATCGGCGCGGGTGCCATCGGCATGGAGTTCGCCTACGTGCTGGCTAACTTCGGCGTGGACGTCACCGTGGTGGAGTTCATGGACCGCGTCCTGCCGAATGAGGACAAGGACGTATCCAAGGAGATCGCCAAGCAGTACAAGAAGCTCGGCGTGACCCTCAAGACGAGCCACAAGACCACCGCCGTGCGCGATAACGGTGAGGGCAAGGGCGTGGAGGTGGACATCGAGTCCGCCGATGGCTCCAAGTCCGAGACCCTGAAGGCGGACCGCGTGATGGTCTCCATCGGCTTCGCCCCCCGCGTGGAGGGCTACGGCCTGGAGAACACCGGCGTGAAGCTCACCGAGCGCGGTGCCATTGAGATCGATGACGAGATGCGCACCAGCGTGGACCACATCTACGCCATCGGTGACGTGACCGCTAAGCTGCAGCTGGCCCACGTGGCTGAGGCTCAGGGCGTGGTGGCCGCTGAGGTTATCGCAGGTGAAGAGACCGAGCTGCTCGGTGACTACCAGATGATGCCACGCGCCACCTTCTGCTCCCCGCAGGTTGCCAGCTTCGGCTACACCGAAGAGGCTGCCAAGAAGCGCGCGGAAGAGGAGGGCCGTGAGGTTAAGGTTGCGACCTTCCCGTACACTGCCAACGGTAAGGCCCAGGGGTTGGGCCACGCCGTGGGCTTCGTGAAGATCGTGGCTGACGCGGAATACGGTGAGCTGCTGGGCGCACACATGGTGGGCCCGGACGTCTCTGAGCTGCTGCCGGAGCTGACCTTGGCGCAGCGCTTCGACCTGACCGCGGAAGAGATCGCACGCAACGTACACACGCACCCAACCCTGTCTGAGGCCATGAAGGAAGCCGCCCACGGTATCGCGGGCCACATGATTAACCTCTAAAGACACTAGGGGGCGTAATTGCCTGAAAAGATCGGGCTTCTGGCGGACCGCGGGCTGCCAGAAGCGCGTGTGAAGTCTCTGTTCAAAGAACTCCAAGAGGCTTCCGAAAAACACGTGTCCGGGGAAACCCCAACCCTGGACTTCCGCACCGGCACGCTGCCCATGGATGATTCCGGCAGCGTGCGTCTTGCTGACTCCGCACCCGGCATCCTCCGGGACTATGGCTGGGACCGCCTGGTGTACGTCACCGACCTCCCCCTGACCACCCGCCGCCCCGTCATCAGCCAGACCGTGGAGAACGGCCGCGCCACAATGCTGTGCCTCCCGGCCTTCGGCTTCCTCCGCGCCAAGGAGGGCCTGCGGCAGGAGATGAGCCGCCTGGTCTGCGGCAAACCCGCCGGCGCCGGCACCAAAGAGCGCGGCGTGGAGGAGATCGAGGGCGGCGACGTGGAGGCGGACTCCACCCGCGTCATCGAAGGCCGCGGCCGCACCATCCGCCTGTTGCTAGGCATGATCCGCGCCAACCGCCCCGGCAAGCTCATCAAGGTGCTCTCCAGCTGCCTGGCCACGGGTGTGGCGACCGGCGGCTTCGGCATCTTCTACGGCTCCGTGTGGGAGATGAGCTACCTCATCGCCCCGTGGCGACTGGTGATGATCACCCTCCTGTCCATCTCCCTGCTGACATTCTGGTTGGTCTACAAGAACGGCCTGTGGAACTCCGGCCTCGCTGACCGGGACACGGATCCCACCGCTTGGTGGCGTAACCGCCTGGATAACGCCGCCACCGCGGGCACGGTGCTGCTTTCCGCCACGGGCGTGTATGCCCTCATTTTCATCTCCATGCTGTTGGTGTCCGCCACTGTGGTGCCGATTCAGTTCTTCGAGAACAAGGTGCATGCGGATATTACGATTATCGATTATCTGACGCTCGCGTGGTTCGCTGCCTCGCTGGGTACCCTGGGTGGCGCGTTGGGTTCGAGCTTCGATACGGACGAGTCCGTGCGCGAGGCCACCTATAACCGCCGGGTGCTCTCCCGCAGTCAGATCACCGGCTTGTTCGATGATTCTTAGATTCTTTTTTAGGGGGCGACGCCACCCCTAGTACGGCGAGACGCTAGATCTGTGAGGGTCGATCGCTAATGCCCGGTGGATCGGCGGAAAGGCACGCTGCGGGCAGTTATCCCTGGGGCAGAGGCGGCAGCCCGAGCCGATGGGCACAGCCGCCTGGGTGTCTTTGAGGTCCAGCCCGTCCGAGTAGACGGTGCGCCCGGCGTGGCGCAGTTCGCAGCCCAGCCCGATGGCGAACATCTTGCCGGGCTGGCCCCATGCGGCGCGGTGGTGGTTCACGGTGCGCGCGATCCACAGGTACGTGCGGCCATCCGGCATCTGCGCGATCTGCCGCATGATCTTGCCGGGGTAGCTGAAGGTCTCATAGACGTTCCACAGCGGACAGGTGCCGCCGGAGTTGGATAGGTGCAGGCCGGAGGCCGATTGCCGCTTGGACATGTTCCCCGCGCGGTCCACGCGTACGAATGTCCAGGGGATTCCGCGCAGGCTGGGGCGCTGGAGGGTGGAAAGGCGGTGGCACACGGTCTCGTAGCCCACCCCGTATTCCCGCATGAGAAACTCCAGGTCATAGCGGCTGGTTTCCGCCGCGGCGTGGAATTGTTTGTAGGGCAGCAGGAGAGCCGCGGCCCAGTAGGTGGCCAGGCCCCTGCGGGCGAGCGCGCGGGATTCCTCTGATTGGAAGTACCCCAGTTCTACGAGGGAATCGATGGTCTCCCCGGCCTCCAGGTAGGCGAGTTCCGTGGCCAGGCGGAACGCGATCTGCCCGGGGCGCATCTTGGAGGAGACGTACAGCACGCGCCGGGCGGTATCCAGCCGGTGCTGTGTGTCGCCCAAGTCCCGGGAGTAGGTCACGGTCACGCCGTGGTTGTTCTGCAGCCGGTCGGCGATGATCTGCTCCGTGTGGTGAATCTGCTGCTCACCAATGTTGAGTGCGGTGGCCAGCATTTCGGCCTGCACGTCCAGCACATCCACGTAGTTCTGGCGGGCGTAGAAGTAGTCACGCACCTCCTCATGGGGCATGGAGAAAGCCTCCGGGCCGGAGGCGCGGCCGAAGAGCTCGCCGCGGGGGGTGATGGACATGATGGCCGAGCCCTGCATGCGCTCCTCCGTGAGCAGGGAAAGTTTGTCCGCCACATTCCGGTAGCGCGAGTGCATATCCACGAACGCGCGGGCAAGGGTGGGGTGGTTCTTCACCATCTCCGCCAGCTCCGTCACGTCCACGGGGTTGGGGAGCAGCTCCGAATCGAGGGTGACATCCTGCATCTCCGCGACGAGGCGGGTGGAATCCTGGTGGGAGAAGAAGGTGGGATCCACGCCGAAGGTGTCCGTGATCTTCTCCAGGACACTGATGGTCAGCGGTCGGCCATCATGTTCAATCTGGTTGACATAGCTGGCGGACAGTCCCAGTAGCTCCGCCAGGCGGGCCTGGGAGATGCCGCGTTCTTTGCGTAACTGGCGCAGCTGGGAGCCCACGAATGGGCGGTTGTCCTGGTTGGATGCCATGGCTTCCATGCTAGTGGCAGACCCAAAAATGAGAGATTCCTAAGGGTGCCCTATATATTTTGCCCTGGGTGAAAGAGGTGTCCGCATGGCTGCCTATGATCTGTCTTCATCACGCGTGATTTCTGTTGTTTGAACTGTTGAAAAGAGGATACATGCGCCTGAATTCACTCGGCCGCCGCATTGCGGCGGCCACGGTGGCTGCTGCCGCGGCTACCGGCATCGGCCTGCCCACTGCGGTGGCAGCGCCACCTGCACGCACAACTTCCGCAGCTCCCGCTGCACCCCCTGCAGTCAGCCAGCTTCCCGGCGCCTCCGCCGATGGAAAAGTTGTGGTGACAGACAGCCCCCATGTCACCGTCACGGTGGCCCCGCACTCTGCCAGCGATGAGCAGGTGAGGCTGACGGTCACCAACAACAATGACCACCAGTTCCGCTGTGTGGCCCAGGCCGCCAGCGCGGAGGTCTCCAAGCCCAAGGAAGCCCCCAACGTGGTGACCACGGCGGACATCGTGGCGAAGTCCGTGGACTACTACCGCGCCAAGCCCTACGTGCCGCAGGACGGGGTGGCTGTCCCTGTATTGGGAGTCCTCCCTCTCGATGGTTTCCTTCAGTTCGTGCCGGAGGGGAGCTCATCCCTGCTGCTGGGCCGTGACGTGAACACTCGCGCGGACTTGTTCCGGCAGTGGGACAAGGCGCGCCTGGCCGGACACACGGCAGAGGTGCAGCCGTTTGACTTGGAGCCTGCGGGATCAAAGGACATCACCGTTGCACTGGACGCGCCAGCGCACGGCCCACGTACGGACTTCGCCGCCGCAGCCCTGCTGTACTGCACGGATACCGTTGACAACACCGCCTACGTGTTCGCCGGCTATGAACCCGGCGCCGCTCCCGCCACACGCCCGGGCCTGGGCAGCTCCAGCGCACAAGGGTCCAGCGGCCTCGGCTCTTCCCTCATCACGCTGTAAAGGATGCACACAAGGATGAAGACTATTGACTTTGTTGGGCGGGCCGGGGTTGGCCGTCGCCTCATGATGGGCGCGATCGCCCTGACCACCGCAACAGGAATGACCACCGGCGTGGCCGCGGCCGCGAACGTGGTGCCGGGTGCCGACGGTGCAGCGAAGGTGGTGGTCACCGGCTCGCACGAGATGACCGTGACCATCCCCGCCGCAGATGCTGGCGCCATCGCCATCACCGGCACCGTGAAAAACAACTCTGACGTGGCGTTTACCTGCGCGGGAGTGAGTGGGAAGAGCGCCTATGGCGGCGACGTTGCCCCGGCGAACCTCGTAGCCAAGGCCGAGCAGTACTACCGCACCAACCTCTACCGGGAGCTGCCCAGCGTGCCGGTGAAATCCCCCAGGCTGCCGCTGATCGGCCCCATCACCCTGGGCGAGATTGACCTGGGCAGCGCGGAATCCATCTTCCAAGGCCTGGGTGGCCTTGCGGGCAAGGCGAACAAGACCCGCGGTGAGATCGCGGACGCGTACTCCAAGGCTCGCGTGGCGGGGCACGCCGGGCAGGTGGAGAAGTTCGAGGTGAAAGCTGGGGAATCCCACGAGTTCACGGCGCAGCTGCCAGCCCCGACCTCCGGGGCGCGCACGGACTTCGATGCCGCGGCGTTCTTCATGTGCACGAAGCAAGGCGCGCAGCAGCCGTACGTGTTCACCGGCTTTGAGGCTGGGACCACCCCGCCTGCGGCGCCGCTGGCAGGTTCGGACGCGCTGGGCTCGTCCAGCTTGGGCTCTTCATAGCGGTTGGAGAGGAGCTGGTGTGCGGCTGGCGCGCGGTTTGGTTCGTTAGGCCGATCTTCCCGGTGCGGTCCCGATGTCGCAGAGGGAAGGTAGGATGAGCGCAAGGCCGTCGCCCCCAAAAAGGAAAGAAGCAGATGAGCAGCACGAACGCAATGAAAAACAGCAGATGGCTAGCGCTGCTGCTCATGATCCTGGCGGGAGGGCTGCTTGCGATTGGGCCGGCGAGCCAGCCCGCAGCCGGCACGGGGCAGCTGCCGGACGGCGCGGAATCCACTAAGGTGGCGCAGCTGCAACAGCTGGCGCCGGAACCTGCAGAGAACACGGCGATTGTGCTGTTCACCAGTTCCGATCCCATGACGGACGCGCAGATGGATGGGGTGCGTGGCGTGGTGAAGGAGTTGGGGGCAGGTGCCGGGGCGGAAGCAGAGGCAGGGGGTGCGCCGCTGATCCCCAACGACGATGGCACCGCCGCCATGACCTTCATCTCCGTGGACGCGGACGGCCTGACCGAGAACGCAGGCGCCGTGTTGGATCTGCGCGCGCAGCTGAAGGACGCCGCGCCGGAGGGTGTGATGGTGCAGGTCACGGGGCCGGCGGCGGTGCAGGCGGACCTGTCCAACGTGTTCGCCAACGCGAACTTCCTGCTGCTGACGGTGACTGCCGCGATTGTGGCGGTGCTGCTCATCGTCACCTACCGGTCGCCGGTGCTGTGGCTGCTGCCGTTGCTGGTGATCGGTCTGGCGGATCGTGTTGCGGCGACGGCCTTTACCTGGGTCCTCTCCGCAGCAGGCCAACAGTGGAATGAGTCCACCGCCGGCATTCTTTCCGTGCTGGTCTTCGGGGCGGGCACCAACTACGCACTGCTGCTGATCAGCCGCTACCGTGATGAACTCCACGCGCATGAGTCTCGCTTCGCCGCCATGGCCGCGGCCTGGTGGCCCACGGTGAAGACCATCAGTGCCTCCGCTGTGACAGTGGTGCTGGGAGTGGCCTGCCTGCTGCTTTCTTCCGTGCCGACTACTCGCGGCCTAGGGCTCGCGGCGGCCGTGGGGGTGCTGGTGGCTTTGTTCTTCGGTGCTCTGGTTCTTCCGGGTGCGCTTGTCCTGTTCGGGCGTTGGATTTTCTGGCCGCGACGCCCCCGCGTCGGCGCGGTACCCACGCATTCTGTGTGGGATCGGGTGGGGTCCGTGGTGTGGCGCCGTCCGGTGGCGTTGGTGGCTGGCGCCTTGTTGGTGTTGGGCGTGGCGTGTGTGGGGGCTACCCAGATGCGCACTGGATTGCAGCAGGCGGATCAGTTTATCGATACTCCGGAGTCCATTAACGCGTCTGAGGACTTGGAGAAGGCTTTCCCAGGTCAGGACGCCACACCCGCCACCGTCATGGCCCCCGCCGATGAAGCGGCCGAGGTGGAGGAGCGCCTGGGTGAGGCGCTGGCCGGGTCTGGTAGTGGTGGTGGAGGTTCTGGTGATGGTTCGGGTGGTGTTGGCGGCTCTGGCTCTGGTGCCGGCGCTGCTGCCGGTGCTGCTGGTGGTGACCGGATCCGCCCAGGCCAGAGCGTCACCGTGGGCGAGGGGGAGGTGCCAGGAGTCACGGCAGGGGAGTGGGTCAGTTACCGCGTATCTGGCTTGGATACAGCGGAACTGCGCTCTGCTGCGGAAGGGACATCTGCCCTGGTCGGCGGCCAGGATGCGGAGTTGGTGGATGCGGAGGACTATGCCGCCGAGGACCGCCAGGTGATCTTCCCGCTCGTGCTGGCGCTTGTGTTCGTGGCGCTGGTCGTGCTGCTGCGGGCGTTCCTTGCTCCCCTGATCATGGTGAGTACTGTTCTGCTGACTAATGTGGCTGCGCTGGGTATCGGGTGGTGGATCAGTAGCGGCGTGTTCGGCTTCAACGCATTCGCGGATACTACTCCGCTCTATGCGTTCGTATTCTTGGTGGCCCTGGGCGTGGATTACACCATCTTCCTCATCACCCGGACGAGGGAGGAAGTGGTGCCGTTGCGGAGCTCTGAAGTGGCGGCTGAAGGGGAGATGCTGGGTGGCGAGGGCGCCGGGGGTGAGAGCCCCACGAAATCTGCGGTGCTGGTTGCCTTAAGTTCTACGGGCGGAGTGATCACATCCGCAGGTGTCCTGCTGGCGGCTGTCTTTGCTGCACTTGGAGTGTTGCCACTTGTTGCATTGGCGCAGGTGGGAGTGGTGATCTTCGTTGGCGTGCTGCTGGACACCCTGATTGTCCGCACCCTACTGATCCCTTCGGTAGTGCAGCTGTTAGGAGAGCGCTTCTGGTGGCCGGCAAACCCAGCCCAGTCCACCCCGGGGGCTGATGAAGGGGCATGAAGTCGGTGAACTAGTCCGAATTCGGCCCAGATTTGGTCATGTTGAACGACCTCAGGGATGGAGTCGGTGAACTAGTTCGAATTTGGCCCAGATTTGGTCTAGTTGAACGACTTCAGGGTTGGACCTTAGGGATGGAGACGGTGAACTAACCCAAATTCACGGGGCTTCAGGGGTGGGGATGGTTTGTGACGGGAGGAGGAACTAAGGCCGTTCCCAGTTTTCCGCTCTTTTGCTACTGGGCTTGGGGCACCGAAGCATTTTGGAGGATACTTCCGGTCATTATCGACTATTTTGCTTCTGAGGGGTGGGGGTAGTGGCATTATCGTTGAAGATCAAAAAAGACCTGCGCATACAAGGCGTATGCGCAGGTCATGGGGGTTCCGAAGAGGGGGCGTAAGTGAGGTGCGTCCTCTAGCCTAAGCAGTCAAGCACTGAAAGCACTCAAGCAAGCTCAAGCGCCCTCGCGCCCCCTGAGGCCCTAAGCCCTAAGGCTTAGTGGAACTGACCCTCCTCGGTGGAGCCCTTCAGGGCGGTGGTGGAGGAGTTCGGGTCCACGGTGGTGGCGATGGAGTCGAAGTAGCCAGCGCCAACCTCACGCTGGTGCTTCACAGCGGTGAAGCCGCGCTCCTCGGCAGCCTTGAACTCGCGGTTCTGCAGGTCCACGAAGGCGGACATCTGGTTGCGGGCGTAGCCGTAAGCCAGGTCGAACATGCCGTAGTTGAGGGAGTGGAAGCCAGCCAGGGTGATGAACTGGAACTTGAAGCCCATGGCGCCCAGCTCGTTCTGGAACTTGGCGATGGTGTCATCATCCAGGTGTGCAGACCAGTTGAAGGATGGGGAGCAGTTGTAAGCCAGCAGCTGGTCCGGGTACTCGGAGCGAACAGCCTCGGCGAACTTCTTAGCAACCTCCAGGTCAGGGGTGCCGGTCTCCATCCAGATCAGGTCTGCGTAAGGAGCGTAAGCCTTCGCACGGGCGATGCAGGGCTCGATGCCGTTCTGCACGTTGTAGAAGCCCTCGGCGGTGCGACCGCCGGTCAGGAATGGCTTGTCGCGGTCGTCAACGTCGGAGGTCAGCAGGGTAGCAGCCTCAGCGTCGGTACGGGCGATCACCAGGGTCGGGGTGTTGGCAACGTCAGCTGCCAGACGTGCGGAGTTCAGGGTACGCACGTGCTGCTGGGTCGGGATCAGCACCTTGCCGCCCAGGTGGCCACACTTCTTCTCGGAAGCCAGCTGATCCTCCCAGTGAGTACCAGCGGCACCAGCGGCGATCATGGCCTTCTGCAGCTCGTAAACGTTCAGCGCGCCACCGAAGCCGGCCTCGCCGTCAGCAACGATTGGAACCAGCCAGTTGTCCACGGAGTCATCGCCCTCAACGCGAGCGATCTCATCGGCACGCAGCAGAGCGTTGTTGATGCGGCGAACAACCTGCGGCACGGAGTTGGCCGGGTACAGGGACTGGTCAGGGTAGGTGTGGCCGGAGAGGTTGGCGTCACCTGCAACCTGCCAACCGGACAGGTACACAGCCTTCAGGCCGGCGCGAACCTGCTGCACAGCCTGGTTGCCGGTCAGTGCGCCCAGAGCATTGATGTAGGAGTCATCGCCCTTGGTTACGCCTTCCCACAGGATCTCAGCGCCGCGCTTTGCCAGGGTGTGCTCCTCAACAACGGAGCCCTGCAGTTCGGCAACCTGCTCTGCGGTGTAGTCGCGCTCAACATTTGCCCAGCGGGGGTTCTCGTCCCAGTCCTTCTGGATTTCCTGAGCGGTACGTGCCTTACCAACGTTTGACATGTGGTGTTCACTTCCTTCTTTAAGCGAAGACTTGTGGTTCATACTCCCCACCTTTGGGTGGGGGCACGACGTAGGGTCGTGGCGAGCAACGCGGTGAAGCTCGCGGCCAAGTCGCTGAGTCTCAGGTTACCAAGCTAAAACCGTGCGTCAATGCCGGTAAGTGGGTTATTTCTGTGCGGGGGTGAACCCCCTTTTTGTAAAGTTTGTGAAGATCGCCGTGTTTGTTTTTTGTGAGCGACGCCACCGCCATCCCCGTGATCCACGTCTCTAACTGGACTTATAGGGCATCCTGTGTGCGGGCGGCGGGGAGCCGTCGCCCCAAAAGAGAATCAGCAAACGTGCCCGCGCCTAACCCGGGGTGGGGGTGGAAATAATGTTGTCTGGAGCCAAATGGGTGCCGAGTGTGGGCGCAGTCACCTATCTTGGAACAAGAGATACGCAAACAACCAAAGCAAGGAGTCACTGATGACCCAGACTGAGCGCGTGGACGTTGGCGGCCTGAAGGTCGCGAACACCCTGTACGAATTTGTTAACACTGAGCTGCTGCCGCGTATCGGCAAGGACTCGGAAGCTGACCAGAAGGCGTTCTGGGAGGGGTTCGGCCAGATCGTGGAGGAGTTCACCCCACGCAACCGCGAGCTGCTGGCTAAGCGTGATGAGCTGCAGGCCAAGCTGGACCAGTGGTATGCAGACCACACCGGCGCGCAGGATCCGGAAGAGTACACGGCGTTTTTGAAGGAGATCGGCTACCTGGTTGATGAGCCGGGTGATTTTGAGATCTCCACGGCCAACATTGACCCGGAGATCGGCGAGACCGCCGGCCCACAGCTGGTGGTGCCTGTGCTGAACGCGCGCTTCGCGATCAACGCTGCCAACGCTCGTTGGGGTTCGTTGTATGACGCGTTGTATGGCACCAACGCCATCGACGAGGAGGATGGCAAGGACAAGAGCAAGGGGGGTTACAACAAGGTCCGCGGTGACGCGGTGATCGAGTGGTCTAGGAAGTTCCTGGACCGGGCGGTGCCGCTGGAGTCTGGTTCCCACGTTGATGTGGAGAAGTACTCTGTGGAGTCCGGCCAGTTCGTTGCCGTGATTGGTGGCGAAGAGGTTCACCTGCGCGAGCCGGAGGTGTACCTGGGCTATGCCGGTGATAAGGCTGAGCCGACGAACATTCTGCTGCGCCACAACGGCCTGTACATCGATATCCAGATTGATCCGGATTCCCCGGTCGGCAAGACCGACAAGGCGGGTATCAAGGACATCGTCCTGGAATCCGCCGTGTCCACGATCATGGACTTCGAAGACTCCGTGGCTGCCGTGGACGCCACCGACAAGACCCTGGGCTACCGCAATTGGCTGGGCCTTAACACCGGTGAGCTGGCCGAAGAGGTGGAGAAGGGCGGCAAGACCTTCACCCGTACCCTCAACGAGGACCGCGAGTTCACCAGCCGTGATGGTGAGCAGCTGCGTTTGCATGGTCGTTCCCTGCTGTTTGTGCGGAATGTGGGTCACCTGATGCAGAACCCGGCGATCCTGGATAAGGATGGCGACGAGGTGTTTGAGGGCATCATGGATGGTGTGATCACCGCGGCTGCGGCGATCCCTGGTCTGGATGAGAACAATGAGCGCCGGAATTCCCGGAAGGGTTCTATCTACATTGTCAAGCCGAAGCAGCATGGTCCTGAGGAGGTGGCGTTTACTAATGATCTGTTTGCCGCTATTGAGGATCTGCTGGGGCTGGAGCGTTACACCTTGAAGGTTGGTGTGATGGATGAGGAGCGTCGTACGACGGCGAACCTGGATGCCTGCATCGCCGAGGTGAAGGATCGTTTGGCGTTTATCAACACGGGTTTCTTGGACCGTACTGGTGATGAGATCCACACGTCTATGGTGGCTGGTCCGATGATCCGTAAGGGTGAGATGAAGACCAGTGATTGGATGTTGGCCTATGAGGACAACAATGTGGATGCTGGTTTGGCGCATGGTCTGCCGGGTAAGGCCCAGATCGGTAAGGGTATGTGGGCGATGACCGAGTTGATGGCTGAGATGCTGGAGCAGAAGGTTGGTCAGCCGAAGCAGGGTGCGTCTACTGCGTGGGTTCCGTCACCGACGGGTGCTTCTTTGCACGCGACGCATTACCACGAGGTGGATGTGTTTGAGGTGCAGGATAAGCTGCGCACGGAGGGTCGCCGGGATACGTTGGGGAAGATTTTGACGGTTCCGGTGGCTGGTGCTGCGTTTGGTGAGGGGGATGCGACGTGGTCTGCTGAGGAGATCAAGGAGGAGTTGGATAACAACTGCCAGTCCATCTTGGGTTATGTGGTCCGTTGGGTGGAGCAGGGTGTTGGTTGTTCCAAGGTTCCGGATATTCACGATGTGGATTTGATGGAGGATCGTGCGACGTTGCGTATTTCCTCCCAGTTGTTGACCAACTGGTTGCGTCACGGTGTGATCACTGAGGAGCAGGTGGTTGATGCGTTGCAGCGGATGGCTAAGAAGGTTGATGGTCAGAATGCTGGGGATCCGAATTATCGGAATATGGCGGATGATTTTGATGGGTCTGTGGCGTTCCAGGCTGCGAAGGAGTTGATTCTGAAGGGGCAGGAGCAGCCTTCTGGTTATACGGAGCCGATTTTGCATCGTCGTCGGCGTGAGTTTAAGGAGAAGAACAACATCGCCTAAAACGCTTCGCGCAGCGCCGGCTCGCGTTGAGCGGCGCTGCCTCCGGGTAGTCCGCGCTGCCCGGATACGTTACTACGCTCAAAATCCGGTCCCAACTGCGGTTTCGCCGGATTTTGAGCGTAGTAAATGAGTTAGTCCCGTGAGTTAGGGCCCCAACCCGGGCTTAGTAGAAGAAGACCCCCACGCCCTCACCACGGCAAGCGATAGTGGTGCCCTCGCCCTGACCATTCGCGCCCCCGCTCGCTTCCTCGCCAGCGCCACCCGCGACAGGCTCCGCCACGCACTCCACAGCACGAGCCCCACCCTGCCCGTTGACAGTGATGCTCTTCGGCGTGAAACTGCGGGCATCCTCAGAAGGGGCGTGGCCGGCAATGAGCTTGCTCATGACCTGCTCCGTCACGTGGCATTCAGTTCCCTGATCTGCGGTGATGAAGTTGATCCCGTAGCCATTACCCAGGCGGCACAGCGTGGCGGCCTCGCCTTGCGCGGATACGGTGGCGCCAGCCTCCACGCGTGGCTGCGGCCCGCTCACCGTCATGACGGGAAGGTCAGCACTGCCAGCCCCGCCAGAACCCGCAGAGTCACCAGCGCCAGCGCCAACAGTGGGGTGCGGCCCCTCAGGGGCCGGAGCCGTGGGAAGCGCAACGTGAGGCTCATCCCCGGACGCGTCCTGGGAGCTCGTAACCGCCACGTCTTGGCTGGTAGCAACCGCGGTAGCACCTTCGCGGTCTGAGCCGTTGATCCCCGCACCGTCATCGGCACACCCCGCCATCAATCCAGCAGTGAGGACAAGGGTGGCACCGGTGGCGAATGTACGAGTCTTCATACTTCACATCTATCACTGCAGCCCCACGTGCCGCAATGGTTTTACCTTATTGTTACCAACCACCCTCACCGCGCTCGCTCTGCCGCTCGCCCTGCCACCGCTGCCTCACGCCCGTATCATTGTGCGCATGGCCACACTCTTTGACTATGAAGCCCTCCTCTTCGACCTCGATGGCGTCATCACCCCGACCGCCGACCTGCACCGCCAGGCGTGGTCCCGCATGTTCACCGCGTTCCTCAATAGCCGCGGTGCCGAGCAGTACACGGAGCAGGACTACTTCGACTACCTGGACGGCCGCCGCCGCGATGAGGGGGTCGCCGCACTGCTGGAATCTCGCGGTATCTCCCTTCCGCTGGGTCTTGATAGCGACGCCGCCACGGCCGATACCGTCCACGGCCTCGGAGCGCGGAAGAATGAGGACTTCCTCCAACTGGTCACGGAGGGAGTGGATGCGTACCCAGGGTCAGTACAGCTCCTCGATGAGATCGCCCGCCGCCGGGAGACTGGGGAACGCGCTCCGCAGATCGCCATTGTGTCCTCATCAAAGAATGCGAAACCCGTCTTGGAAGCAGCCGGTCTGCTCCCGAGGTTTGAGGTGATTGTGGATGGCGTGGTGGCGTCGCAAAAAAATCTACCGGGCAAACCAGCACCAGACACCTACGTGTACGCTGCGGAGCAACTGGGTGTGGAACCGGCACAGGCCGTGGTGCTTGAGGATGCAACCAGCGGCGTGGCCAGCGGAAAGGCCGGGAACTTCGGCCTGGTAGTTGGGGTGGACCGTGGTGCGGGAGCGGACGCCTTGAAGATGGCCGGGGCCGATGTGGTGGTGGGGGATCTAGCAGAGCTGCTGGATATGGAATAATCAGCCGGTATCACAGGCATCTAAGACAAGCAGCTGAGGAACTGGAGGCAGCAGTGGGAACGCATGCACAGAAGGGCTCTGAGGAGCAGTTGAAGAAGTTCCTCGCCGCGCGGCGCACGGGGGAGCAAGAAGATTATCGCCGCCCAATCGATGGCGGGGATTTGTTTGCGCAGGCCTACCGCGCGGATTCTAAGCACTCCGCGTTCGACCCGTGGGAGGCCATCGACCGGGACGTGAACCCCGTGGATGAGTGGGCGTGGGTGGAAACGAAGCCGCACGCGGTGGACCTGGGAGTGTCCGAGACCCTGTTTGCCCTCTCCAATGGTTACCTTGGCCTGCGCGGCAACCCCGTGGAGGGGCGCGATTCCCACACCCACGGCACCTTCATCAACGGCCTGCACGAGACGTGGGACATCCAGCACGCGGAGGATGCTTACGGCCTGGCGCGTGCTGGCCAGTCCATCATCTCCGCACCGGACGGCAAGGCCATGCGCCTGTACATCGATGACGAGCCGCTGCGCCTCGGCAACGCGGAGGTCACGGACTACAAGCGCAGCCTGGATTTCCGTGAGGGCGTGCTGCGCCGGGACATGATCTGGCGCACCCCCGGCGGCAAGCGTGTGCGGGTGACCACGGAGCGGATGGTGAGCTTTCAGGAGCGCCACCTGGCTATCCAGTCCCTGGAAGTGGAGCTGCTGGACGCCCCGGCGGCGGTGGTGATCAGCTCTCAGCTGCTCAACCGCCAGGACGGGGAAGGTGAGTTCCCGGATAACAACGCACGCGCTGACGCGGAGGAGGGCTTCGATCCGCGCAAGGGGGAGCAGTTTGTAGAAAGGGTACTGCTGCCGAAGTACCAGGCCACGCCGGAACCAGAGCGTGCAACGCTGGGGTACCAGGTGAATCACTCCGGCATGACGGTCACCGCGTCCATGGACCACGTGCTGGATGTGAACAACCCGGCTCCGGTGGCTCCAGTGGACGGTGGCGACCCCGGCGTGGAAATCACCACGGAGGTGGAGGAGGACGTGGCACGCGTGACCTACCACCTCAACGGGCGTAAGGGCTTGAAGCTGCGGCTGGAGAAGTTCTTGAGCTACCACTCCTCCCGCCACGTGGCGCCGCAGGAACTGGCCTTCCGCTGTGCGCGCACCATCAACCGGGCGAAGTCCGTGGGCTTCAGGAACCTGATGAAGAACCAGACGGAGTGGCTGGCACGGTTCTGGGAGCGCTCGGACGTGCGCATCGGCGGCCAGCCGGAGCTGCAGCAGGCCGCCCGGTGGAACATCTTCCAGCTGGTGCAGGCCTCCGCCCGGGCGGAGACCAGCGGCGTGCCGGCGAAGGGCATGACCGGCTCCGGCTATGGCGGCCACTACTTCTGGGATACGGAAGTCTACGTGATGCCTTTCCTGTGCTACACCAACCCCACGTTCGCCAGGAATGCGCTGCGCTTCCGCCATGACATGCTGCCGGCCGCCCGCCAGCGGGCGCTGGAACTGGCCCACGACGGGGCGCTGTTCCCGTGGCGGACGATTAATGGCCAGGAGTCTTCCGCCTACTACGCCGCGGGCACGGCGCAGTATCACATTGACGCAGACATCGCCTACGCGCTGATGAAGTACGTGTACGCCACCGGGGACGTGGATTTCCTGCTGGACCAGGGCATCCACATTCTGGTGGATACGGCCCGGTTCTGGATGTCCATCGGATTCTTCAACCACGCGCAAGATCGCTTTGAGATCCACTCCGTGACCGGCCCGGATGAGTACACCACGGTGGTGAACAACAACCTGTACACAAACGTCATGGCGCAGTACAACCTTGAGGTGGCCGAGGCCGTGGTGCGGCAGATGGCCGATGAGCGGCCGAAGGCGTACGCGGAGCTGGTGAAGGCCACGGGCCTCACGGAGGAGGAGCTGACCCGCTGGCGCAAGGCCGTGGAGTGCATGTACATCCCCTTCAATGAGGAGGTGGGAGTCAATCCGCAGGATGACCAGTTCCTCCACCGCAAGGTGTGGGACCTGGATGACCCGGAGGCCGGCCCCAAGCGCCCGCTGCTTCTGCACTACCACCCGTTGACGATCTACCGCTACCAGATTCTGAAGCAGGCGGACGTGGTGCTGGCTTTGTACCTGCAGGGGCAGAAGTTCACCACGGACGTCAAGCGCGCAGACTACAACTATTACGACATCCTGACCACGGGCGATTCCACCTTGTCCGCCGTGGTGCAGTCCATCATGGCTGCGGAGCTGGGTTATAAGGCCAAGGCGCTGGAGTTCTTCTACCGCGGTTTGTTCGTGGACTTGTGCGATCTGCACTCCAACACGTCCGATGGCGTGCACATCGCCTCCTGCGGCGGCGCGTGGTCCGCGTTGACGGGCGGTTTCGGCGGATTCCGCGATCATTACGGCCAGTTCACCATTGATCCGCGCATGCCGGAAGAGTG
Organism: Candidatus Corynebacterium gallistercoris; assembly: GCA_019114175.1. Lineage (GTDB taxonomy): Bacteria > Actinomycetota > Actinomycetes > Mycobacteriales > Mycobacteriaceae > Corynebacterium > Corynebacterium gallistercoris. The sequence goes on along the minus strand of DXFZ01000098.1, from coordinate 9,597 downwards.
GGATTCTCTGACGTACCACCTCACCTTCTTCGGCGTGCGGCTGCGGGTGGATGTGCGCCCAGGGGAGGTGGAGCTCGCAGTGGTGGATTCCGTTGCTGGTTCTTCTTCTGACGGCGACGCCCCCACGGTCGGCCCCATTTGGGTCATGGGACAGGAGGTTGAGGTCGGCGCGGAGCCGGTCATTGTGAAGGGTGAAACGGTCCTCACTGACGATTCCGCCGAGCAGTGCGCGGGCGGGCAGATCCCCGACGGCCCGTTGAATGTTGCCCCTCTCAGCAGCAGCTTCCGCCGTATTTAGCACAACCTCCCCTCACAGTCCCCCTCTATGGGGTATGTGGTGGGACACATAATGTGCCCTTAGTAGGCTTTATAGCTCTCTAGCACTTATGGTGTGTGTGACAATGGAGGTGCCATGACTGTTAAATACGACGACCGGGACGCAATTGTCCACGGAAAAATCAGAACTGAGGCTCTGCGCGAGAAGCCGGGCTTCCCATCTTGGGCTATGAAGCTGACGATGGCCGTGACCGGCATCATCTTCGGCCTCTACGTCCTGGTTCACATGGTTGGAAACCTGAAGGTTTACATGGGGGCCGAATCTTTCAACTCTTACGCTGACTTCCTGCGCGAGTTCGGTTACCCGATCTTGCCCCACGAGTCCTTCCTGTGGATTGCTCGTGTGGTTCTGTTGATCAGCCTTGTCCTGCACGTGTACTGCGCTTTCGCTCTGACCAGCCGTGCGCACCAGTCCCGCGGCCGTTTCCGCCGCAAGGGCATGGTGGGCGGTTGGAACACGTTCACCGCACGGTCCATGATCGTCACCGGCATTGTGCTGCTGCTGTTCATCATTTTCCACATTCTGGACCTGACCTTGGGCGTGCAGCCTGCTGCCGCTGAGGGCTTCCAGGGTCCGGTTGATGGCAGCCACGCTGCATACCAGAACTTGGTCGCCTCTTTCGAGCGCCCGGGTGTGGCCATCTTCTACATCCTGGCCATGGTGATCCTGTTCATGCACCTGTCCCACGGTATCTGGACTGCCTCTTCTGACCTGGGCATTACCGGCCACCGTTGGCGCCAGGTCATGCTGTGGGTGTCCTACCTGCTGCCGGCGATCGTGATGATCGGCAACATCTCCATCCCGCTGGCTGTGATGTTGGGTGCGGTTGATCAGGCTGCCTTTGTCCCTTCGGTCGGGCATTAATTCCGCGAGTCTGATTAAAGGAGAAGAGATCTAAATGAGTGAAATTGTTAATCACCCGCACAACCAGACCGCAGACTTTGACTATGACAAGGCTGTAGAGGCGTTCAACGCCCCAGCTTCCAGCGTGGAGGGTGTGTCTGTTGGTTCCGTGCTGAAGGACAACGCTCCTCACGCCGTGAGCCAGGACAAGCAGTGGCAGTACGCCAAGGAGCACTTCGGTATGGTGTCTCCGCTGAACCGCAAGAAGTTCCGCATCCTCATCGTGGGTACCGGCCTGGCAGGTGGCGCCGCCGCTGCAGCTCTGGGTGAGCTGGGCTATGACGTGAAGGTGTTCACCTACCACGATTCCCCGCGCCGTGCGCACTCCATTGCTGCGCAGGGTGGTGTGAACTCCTCCCGCTCCAAGAAGCTGGATAATGACTCCACCTACCTGCACACCAAGGACACGGTGAAGGGTGGCGACTACCGCTGCCGCGAGAATGACTGCTGGCGCTTGGCCATGGAGTCTCCGAAGGTCATCGACCACATGAACGCCATCGGCGCTCCGTTCTCCCGCGAGTACGGTGGCACCCTGGCAACCCGTTCCTTCGGTGGCGTGCAGGTCTCCCGCACCTACTACACCCGTGGGCAAACCGGTCAGCAGCTGCAGCTGGCCACCACCTCTGCTCTGTACCGCCAGATCGGTGCGGGCAACGTGGAGATCTTCACCCACTCTGACCTCGTTGACCTGATCGTCAACGATGGCAAGTGTGAGGGCGTGATCATGCGTAACCTCATCACCGGTGAGCTGTCTGCTCACACCGGCCACGCCACCGTGCTGGCCACCGGCGGTTACGGCAACGTGTACCACATGTCCACGCTGGCGAAGAACTCCAACGCATCTGCTCTGATGCGTGCGTATGAGCTGGGCGCTTACATGGCCAACCCATCCTTCGTGCAGTTCCACCCGACCGGCCTGCCTGTGAACTCTGACTGGCAGTCCAAGACCATCCTCATGTCTGAGTCCTTGCGTAATGACGGACGCATCTGGACTCCGAAGAAGAAGGGTGACGATCGCGCGCCGAACGACATCCCTGAGGATGAGCGCGATTACTTCCTGGAGCGCCGCTACCCCGCCTTCGGCAACCTGGTTCCGCGTGACATCGCCTCCCGTGCGAACGCGCAGCAGATCAACGCCGGCTACGGTGTAGGCCCCAAGAAGAACTCCGTGTACCTGGATCTGGGCGACGCTATCGCTCGCCTGGGCAAGGACACGATCCGCGAGCGCTACTCCAACCTCATTCAGATGTATGAAGAGGCCATTGGTGAGAACGCTTACGAGACCCCGATGCGTATTGCACCGACCTGCCACTACACCATGGGTGGTCTGTGGACGGACTTCAATGAGATGACCTCCATCCCGGGTCTGTTCTGTTCCGGTGAGGCATCCTGGATGTACCACGGCGCGAACCGCCTGGGTGCTAACTCCCTGCTCTCCTCCTCCGTGGAGGGCTGGTTCACGCTGCCATTCACGATCCCGAACTACCTGGCACCGCTGCTGGGTGAGCCGGTTCCGGAGAATGACTCTGCAGCGGCCAAGGAGGCCCTGGAGCGTGCGAAGAACCGCATCGAGAAGATCATGAACATTTCCGGTGACAACCCACACGGGCCGGAGTACTACCACCGCCAGCTCGGCGAGATCCTGTACTTCTCCTGTGGTGTGTCCCGAAACGTTGAAGACATGAAGGATGGCATCGAGAAGATCCGCGCCCTGCGCAAGGACTTCTGGAACAACGTGCACATCCCTGGCAACGCAGACGAGATGAACCAGACCCTGGAGTACGCTACCCGCGTGGCGGACTACCTGGACCTTGGTGAGCTCATGTGCGTGGATGCGCTGGACCGTGACGAGTCCTGTGGCGCCCACTACCGCGATGATCACCTGTCCGAAGACGGTGAAGCAGAGCGTGACGATGACAACTGGTGCTTCGTCTCCGCGTGGGAGCCCGCTGGCGAGAACAAGTTCGTTCGCCACGCAGAGCCCCTGTACTTCGACCAAATCCCGCTGATGACAAGGAATTACAAGTAATGAAACTGCACCTTGAAATTTGGCGTCAGGCGGGCCCGAATGCCGAAGGCCAATTCGAGTCTGTCGACGTAGATGATGCTGAAGAGCAGATGTCCATCTTGGAGCTGCTGGACCACGTCAACAACAAGTACGTGGAGGCCGGCAAGGAAGCCTTCGCCTTCGCTTCTGACTGCCGGGAGGGCATCTGTGGTACCTGTGGCTTGATGGTCAATGACCGTCCCCACGGCCCAGACAAGAACAAGCCCGCTTGCCAGCAGCGTCTGCTTTCCTTCAAAGATGGTGACACTATCAAGCTGGAGCCACTGCGTTCCGCTGCATACCCCGTGATCAAGGACATGGTTGTGGATCGCTCAGCCCTGGACCGTGTCATGGAAAAGGGTGGTTTTGTCTCCGTCATGGCCGGCACCGCCCCAGACGCTGACTCCCTGTTGGTGAACCACTCCGACGCTGAGAAGGCCCTGGACCACGCTGCCTGCATCGGTTGTGGTGCATGTGTGGCTGCTTGCCCGAACGGCGCGGCTCACCTGTTCACCGGCGCGAAGCTGGTTCACCTCACCCTGTCCCCACTGGGCCGGGAAGAGCGTGGCCGCCGTGCCCGCAAGATGGTGGACGAGATCGAGACCAACTTCGGTCCTTGCTCCCTGTTCGGTGAGTGTGCGGATGTATGCCCTGCGGGCATCCCCCTGACTGCTGTGGCAGCCATCACAAAGGAACGCACCCGTGCCGCTTTCCGCGGCAAGGATGACTAGAATAGCTGTCATCACTGACTGACAAGAAGGACAAAGGATCATGTCTCTTTCCCCTGAGCTGCACGTGGAGAAGAACTACAAAGAGGGCTACGTGCCCTCCAGCCTGGACTCCCAGCACTCCTCCCTGCACCGCACCTCCACCTGGGTGGGCATGGGTCTGTGGCTGGCACTGATGCCGTTCCTCGGCATGCTGGTGTTCGGCCTGGCCACCCACCTGTCCGGCGTGCAGGAGGCTGGCATGAGCTTCCTCATCGGCGGAATCGTAGGTTCCATCGTGGTGGTTGGCCTAGCCATCGGTTTGATCCACGCTGGTCGCAAGAACTACCGCGAATATAAGGCACGCTCCGGTCGCATCATGTAGCACCAGTGTTCAAGGCAGGGTGTTCGCCTTATCTTGCCTAACCCTCCGCCGTTGGCTGCCCCATCAAGGGGCCGCTGACGGCGGTTTTATGTTGCGATATAGCCTTAGTATTGGTTTCTGCTACGGCTGTGAGAATTCATCTTCCGGAAACACAATTCGGGCCATGCTCTCCTAGACTTGTTTATATAGGTGTTGGCCTTAGAACTGCTTAGGGGCTATGGCCCTAAGCTATGACTAGGCAAAGGCTGAGCTTGACTACGCTAAATGGAGGAGAAGATGGCGCTGACCCCTCGGGAGCTAGATAAGCTCTATATCTTTACTATGGCTGAAGTTAGCCGCCGTCGGCGGCAACGTGGGCTTATGCTGAACGTGCCGGAGGCGACCGCCATTATCAGCGAAGCTTGCGTGGAGGCTGCTCGGGATGGAAAGACTGTCGCGGAAGTGATGGAGATAGGCTCGCAAGTTTTAGGCCCAGACGATGTTATGCAGGGAGTGCGCGAACGCTTACCTCTGGTACAAGTGGAGGCTACTTTTCCCGATGGCACTAAACTTATTAGTGTTCATGACCCGATTGGCGAATAGCTGGCACGGCAGAATCTATGACTAAATCTCAAGAAAATGTCCCAACTGTGATCCTTTATGGTGGTTCTGAAGTGCCCGAACCGCAGAAGATTTCTGCACTCCTTGATCTCCCTATCACTTCAACGGGGCGGGAGTTAGAGGATTTACTCCGCGATGTGGAAACGGCGACTGTGGTGCCGATGAGCACTGGCCGAGATCTCACATCCATCACGCAGGCGGCGCAGACACTGCGCTGGTTCCGGGATGGGCATCCGGAAGTTTCTGTGTGCATCTCAGGCCCAGTTGTTAATGACACCTATACAATTGCCCAGTACCGCAAACACATACGCGACCTTGCATCACAGGTGGACGGGGTGATTTTTCTATCACAGGCGGTTGACCCCTTTGCGGATGCGGAATTGGTCAGACGCCTCCGCCTTGCTCAGCATTATTCCGAACAGGTGGCGGTTGAGGTGGCTTTCGAGGGAACGTGGCCCGCGCTGGAATCTACCCGTGATCGTTTTGTACACCTCGGGTGCACGTCCGTTGCCGTAGTACGGGCTGATTTTGGTGTGGCTGGTGAAGGCCAGCGGGCGCTGTTCTCCTCTGGAGCCCTGCGTACGGCAGTGAGGTTGGCAGCGGACACAGCGGAGCATATGTTGCATCACGGAAATGATGGCATTGCTGCTGCGTTGTTGGCTGATCACGATCAGGGATTCGCGCATTCGCACGGGGATGAAGAACATGGCCATAGCCACGCTCACGTCTATACCCACCATCATTAACCGGATCGAGGAATAGGGCTATTCATGTCAGGCGGACATACTCCATACATCACGCAAGAAGGAAGCTTCGAGCTTAACCCAGGTCGGCCCACTAGCGTCATCACTGTTGCTAACACTGGTGATCGCGCTATCCAGGTCGGTTCTCACTACCACTTCTTCGAGGTCAACCCAGCACTCGAGTTTCCTCGGGCGCAGGCGTGGGGGACGCATCTCAACATCCCCGCAGGTTTAGCCATTCGTTTCGAACCCGGCGATGAACGCGATGTTGAGCTGGTGGATTTTGGTGGTAGCCGAACCCTCTATGGTTTCGCGAACCTCGTTAACGGCCAACTGGACGATCCAGAGGTGAGGGAACGCGGTATGGACATGTTGGATAGCTTTCTTACTGCAAATAATGAATCCGTCACCATTGACTCCCATACTGCGGGCAAGGAGTAATTGACATGGCCAGCATTGATCGGCGCCGATATGCAGAAATATACGGCCCTACGGCGGGTGATATCGTGCAGCTGGCGGATACCAACCTCCGTATCCGCGTGGAGAGGGACTTATCTGCAGGCACCGTGGGAGATGAGTCTGTATACGGTGGAGGGAAGGCCGTTCGTGACGGAATGGCACAAGACCCGGCAGCAACTGACGCCCTTGATACGGTCATTGTTGGAACCATCGTTGCTGATCCTGTGTTGGGCATCCTGAAGGCGGATGTGGGGATCAAGAACGGGAGGATTGTAGGGGTGGGGAAAGCCGGAAACCCCCATACCCAAGACGGCGTTGACATGCTCATTGGCCCGGGGACTGAGGTCATCGCCGGGCAGCATCGTATTCTCACGGCGGGCGGGGTGGATACGCATATTCACTACATCACTCCACAGCAGGCGGAGGAAGGACTCTCTAACGGCATCACTACCTTCTTTGGTGGTGGTACGGGGCCGGCTGAAGGGACATTAGGAACCACCAGCACTCCCGGAGCGGGCGGTATTCACTTTATGCTCCGAGCTGCTGAAGAAATGCCGGTGAACACAGGTTTTTTGGGTAAAGGTAGTTCCAGTTTGCCCGAAGGGCTGCGGGTACAGATCCAAGCTGGCGCTGCCGGGTTGAAAGTACATGAGGATTGGGGTGCAACACCCGCCGCTATCGATAACGCACTGAGTGTCTGTGATGACATGGATGTGCAGTTAGCCATTCATACCGACACCCTTAATGAGGGTGGATTCTTCCAATCCACCGTCCGCGCTATTGGTGGTCGTGCTATCCATACCTTCCACTCGGAGGGAGCAGGTGGTGGACATGCCCCCGACATTTTGCGGGTTACGGGGATGCCGAATGTTCTGCCATCCTCTACCAACCCAACATTGCCGTACACCATTAACTCAGTGGAGGAGTTGCTGGACATGGTAATGGTCTGTCATCACCTGTCCCATGACATTCCGGAGGACGTCGCCTTTGCAGATTCTCGCGTGAGAGCCGAAACCATCGCAGCGGAGACGGTGCTGCATGATATGGGCTTGATTAGTATTTTTAGTTCTGATTCCCAGGCAATGGGGAGGGTGGGGGAGTCCTTCACTCGCGCTTTTCAGACCGCTCACCATTGCAAGGATAAACTCGGCGAGTTGGAGGGTGACAGCGGCGCGGATAATAATCGCGTCCTGCGCTACCTCGCTAAGCTGACCATTAATCCGGCAATTGCACAGGGGATTGCAGAACACGTAGGCACTATCGAACCCGGAAAGTTGGCAGATCTGGTGCTGTGGCCGATTGATTCCTTTGCAGCCAAGCCACAATTGGTTCTCCGCCAGGGCCGGATTTGCTGGGCTGGTATGGGAGACCCTAATGCCTCTATATCCACACCGGAACCTATCTATTATCGGTCTCAGTTCGGCAATTATGGTTCCGCATTGCAGGCGACTCGCGCCACGTTTATGTCCACAGCAGCTATTGCCGCTGGTGTTCCCGAGCGCTTGGGTCTGAACTCTCTGGTGCTGCCAGTCAGAGGTACTCGTGGCATCGGGAAGAAAAATATGGTGCGCAACGATCGCCTCGCTGATATCCAGGTGGACCCGGATACCTACGAGGTGCGCGTGGATGGCCAGATTGCGACTATTGACCCGGCTGAGTCCCTCCCCCTCGCACAGCTGTTCTACCTCTTCTAACCCGATGATCGACTACGCTTCCGAGTCTGCACCTAGACATTCCACAGCACACTTGAGCACCGCCGCACTTATACACGCGGTGGTCTTCGGCGATTCCGCCTACCCGTCTGGGCGCTATACCCTGTCCCACGGGCTGGAAGGCTTGGTGCAACGTGGCCGCGTTCAGGGCGTGCAGCAATGTACAGACGCGTTGCTGGATCACCTGCGCATCACGGCCGCACCGGGTGATGGTGTTGCCACTGCCGTGGCCACGATGATTGCCCTTTCGGTGGCTCCTTATAGCGACGCCACCCTGCGTCCCAATTACCCCCAGTCCGTACAGGAGGCTATCCAGTTGTTGGGTTATTTGGACGCTGAATTGGAGGCGATGAAAGTCACCCAGGAGCTGCGGAAGGCCTCCACCCGCGTGGGTAGGCAGACGCTGCAAGTGTATGCCCAGGTGGAAGAGATGATTGTAGCTCCACAGACATCAGGAATGTCGGAGAGATCGGGGGCAGCCACAGTGCTTGCAGCCTACTCGCAGCGCGCTTGCAACCGGGAGGTGCCTGGTGGCCAGGCAGTGGCTTTAGGGCTTATCCACGCCGTCCGCAGCCTCGATGCGGAACAGGCCGTGGCGGTGGAGCTCACCGGGTTAGCCGTGGGATGGTCCAGCGCAGCTCTACGGCTTAGCCAATGTGATCACATTGGTGCGCAAGCGATGGTGGCGCGAGCCACGCCACTCATTAAGAAACTGGCAGCACAGTGCGCAGAGTACGCCGGGGAGTTATTAAGCTCAGCGGACCTCGGCAACCCGCGGAGCTTTGCCACACTTGGCAGATCGAGTCCGGGACTAGACATCGCCTCCGCCCAACACCAGACTGCCCCGGCTCGCTTGTTTATGAGTTGAGGTTGGGCGTAGGGTGGCGTCGCAAAAAAAGAAGAAAAACATCAATGACAACAACGGACACAGGAGAACATTATGACCAACCCAGTGACACTGCGCATCGGCATCGGTGGACCCGTTGGCAGCGGTAAGACTGCGCTCATTGAGGCGCTCGTGCCGAAGTTTATCAAGGCCGGGCGGAAGGTCGGTGTTATCACCAACGATATTTACACCCAAGAGGATGCACAGCACATCCGGCGCCACTTGGATGGTGTGGTACCCGCCGACCATGTCATCGGCGTGGAGACCGGAAGTTGCCCACACACTGCAGTGCGCGATGACCCCACGATGAACCTCATGGCCGCCGCAGACCTACTGGATGAACACCCCGAGGTGGACACACTATTCTTCGAATCAGGTGGCGATAACCTTACGCTGACCTTCAGCCCCGCGCTGGTGGACGTGTTCGTGTTTGTGCTGGATACCGCAGAGGGTGACAAGATGCCCCGCAAGCGCGGGCCGGGGATCACGGACTCACACATTCTAGTGATTAATAAGGTGGATATTGCCCAGTACGTGCGTTGCGACCTTGACCGGATGTATGCCGATGCCAAAGATGTGCGCGATGATAAGCCTGTGGTGCTGACGAATAGCTTGGAAGGGGCCGGCATTGACGAGTTGGTGGCGGAGCTGGAAGGTTTCCGTGCCCCGGGCGGACATGGCTGATGCACCAGAGGATTGACCCCGCAGAACTGACTCCACCGATCCTCCCGGAGGTGAAGGAGGCGATCGGTGAACAGGTGGCGCGTGCCACCGGATCGGGCGCGGCGCCTGGCTTGGCAGGGGACCAGGCAGAGGCG
>DXFZ01000097.1 GCA_019114175.1 Candidatus Corynebacterium gallistercoris | reverse complement strand
CCGTGCTGGTGGCGACGAGGATGAGCGGCGGGGCGGCGCTGGGGTTCTACGTGGTGTTGGTTGTGACGGTTGTGATCACGGTGGGGGCGCGGCTGCTAGATGTGAGGGGGAAGAGCGAGGTCACGGACGCGGGCTTTGCGGGGCGCCTGGCGCGGATGAAGGCGGAGAAGGCTGAGGAGGCTGAGCTGCGGGAGGGGGCTGGCAGCGGAGGGGTTAGTGGTGCTGGCGGAGTTGGTGCCCCGTGGTGGAAGCAAGTGCTTCTCCCGGAGGTGGCCCGAGACTCCCCGCGAAGCCCAGCACCTTCCTATCTGCTGATGACGGTTCCCATGCGGGCCTGCGGGGCGTGGCTGCTGCTAGTGCTGGCGGGATCCGTGCTGGTGTTCATGGTGCCGTGGTACTTCACTGGCAGCGAGGCGCTGGTTTCAAAGTGGTTCTGGGCGCCGGTGATGGCTTCCTTAAGCGTGCCGTTCCTGGGCGGAGCAGCGTTGGGCGAGACGCTGCGGGGCTGGCTCGTGTTCAGCCAGATGCGCCGGGAGTGGCTGAGAAAAGCGCTAGCGTGGAACGCGGCGTGGGTCCTGATGGGGCCGGTGGTGTATCTGCTTGGGGCGGCTGAGCTGGGGCTTTTGATTCTGGTGGCGCCGCGTGCGAGTGGGCCCTTCAGCGCCTGGAGTTGGGGGAGCTTCTTGCTAGGCCTGGCTGCGAGCGTGGTGGTGGCCGGTCTGCTGGTGATGCTGGCCTGGTGGGTTTTCATCATTTCTGCCCGCTTGCGTGGGGCATGGCTGTGGGTGGCAGTGGTTATTGGCTGCATGGCGTGCGGGTTCATGCTTGGCGTGCCGATCGCTTACCTAGAGGAGGCCGGTGCCTCAGAGGCTCAATACTTGCTGGCCGGGTGCGGGTTGTTGCTGGTGTTGGGGGTATTGACGTCCGCGCTGGTGGTGTGGCAGTTGAAGAGGGTGGACCTCGGGTCCGGGTTCTCGGAGGCGATGGGCCTACGAGCGGAGGTGTGAGGGGCGCGCCTCTCTTTCGCTCCCTCCCCGCGCCACCCCTTCGTTCTCACTCCCTGGTGGCACTTTACTACGCTCAAAATCCGCTCTACCTGCAAAATCCCGGATTTTGAGCGTACTTTCTTCACCCTGGCGAGCATGGGCCGATCCACAACACACTTAGGTAGCTATTCTGGCGAAAATTGCAGCCTAAGTGTGTTGTCGATTGAGCTGGTCGCGAAGGGGGGATCGCAGCTGGTCGCGAGTGGGGTGCAGCTGGGTGAAGCTGAGTGAATGAGGGTGAAGGGGGGTGGGATATGGGCGGTTAAGGGCAGTTGAGGGTGGATCGGGGTGGACCAGGCGAGATTAGGGGAGAGGGATGACCTACTCCGGGCTCTTGAACGGTGTTCAAGGCGGTGCGATACAGTGTTTTCATGCAGGATACGATCTGGAGCGCGGAACGCATCACCCGCGCTGATCAGCAGTACGTGTGGCACCCCTACGCACCTCGAATGGTCGACACTGGCAAGAGCGCGGATGCTTTTCTGCCGCCCATACCTGTCGCCTCCACGGAGGGGGTCAACATTCACTTCGCCGATGGGCGCACCGCCATCGATGGAATGAGCTCCTGGTGGGCCGCCTGCCATGGCCACGGCCACCCGCACCTCAAGGCCGCAGCTCACGGGCAGATTGAGCGCATGAGTCACGTCATGTTCGGCGGCCTCACACACCAACCCGCAGCGGAGTTGGCCGAGCGTCTCATCAACTTTTGCAATGACGTGCCCGCCCAGGAAAGCCAGGGGGCCCAGGGAAGCCAGGATGTCCAGCAACACACCCCCCTGGACAGCGTGTTCTTCTCGGACTCTGGCAGTGTCGCCGTGGAAGTCGCCCTCAAGATGGCGCTGCAGTACCAGCGCGGCGCCGGCCACCCAGAGCGCACCCGCTTCCTCACCTGGCGCGGCGGATACCACGGCGATACCCAAGGCCCCATGAGCGTCTGCGACCCCCAAGGCGGCATGCACGCCCTCTGGAAGGGCACGCTGACCAGGCAACACTTCGTCCCCGCCCCTCCCACGCGCGGCGCCGACCCGGAAGAACGCACGCGCTACCTCCACCACATCCAGGACCAGATCACACGCGCGGGCACCATCGCCGCCGTCATCGTGGAGCCGCTCGTCCAGGGCGCGGGCGGCATGCGCTTCCACGATCCAGAGCTCATCACAGGCCTGCGCCGCATTTGCGACGCCACCGGCGCCCTCCTCATCCTCGATGAAATCGCCACGGCATTCGGCCGCACCGGGCACACGCTCGCGTGCCACGCCGCGGGCGTCCTCCCGGATATCCTTTGTCTCGGCAAGGCGCTGACCGGCGGTTTTATGTCTTTCGCGGCGACGCTGAGCAGTGCTGCCGTCGCCGAAAAAATAGACACAACCGCGGGCGGCGGGGCGCTCATGCATGGGCCCACCTTCATGGGCAACCCCTTGGCGTGCGCGGTGGCGGGCGCGTCGCTGGATCTCATCGAGTCCGGGTATTGGCGCGAGTCCGTGCCGCGCATCGAGCGCCAGCTGCGGGTGTTACAGCCTCTGGCGGAGCTGCCGGGCGTGGCGGACGTGCGGGTCATGGGTGCGATTGGCGTGGTGGAGTTGGCGGAGCCCGTGCCCATGCGGCGCGCCACGCAGCTGCTTCTGGATCGCAGCGTGTGGCTGCGTCCTTTCGGCCGGTTGTTGTACACGATGCCGCCGTTTGTTGCGTCTGAGCAGGAGGTTTCTTTATTGTGCGACGCCATTACGCACACCGCCCACACCCTCGCCGTTGGTCGAGAGAGTGATGCGTGATGATCGTGTGTGTGACGGGAACCGGCACGGACGTGGGCAAGACGGTCGCCACGGCAGCGCTGGCGGTCGCGGCTGCGAGGGCCGGGTGGCGGGTGCGGGTGGCCAAGCCCATCCAGACGGGGGAGCCGGCCGGGCGCGGTGACCTGGCGGAAGTGCAGCGCCTCGCGGGAGTGGAGGATGTGCACGAGTTCGTGCGCTACCCAGATCCCCTGGCCCCGGTGATGGCCGCGCGCGTGGCGGGCATGAGTACGTTGACCTGTGCGGGCGTGGCGGAGCGGGTGTCTGCGCTGGACGGTGCGGACGGGCCAGAGGGGTCAGGCACGCTGGTGCTCGTGGAGGGCGCCGGCGGGCTGCTGGTGGAATTGGGGCTTGGATTGGGGCCTGAGCTGGAGCCTGAGTTGGGGCCTGTGGACGCGCCGTGGGGCATCGCGGACCTGGCGGCGCGCCTGGGTGCGCCGGTTGTGGTCGTCACCACGACAGGGCTGGGGAGCCTCAACCACGCAGGCCTGACCTTGGAGGCCATACACCACCGCGGGCTGACCTGCGCGGGGCTGATCGGCGGGAGCGTTCCGCATGAGCCGGACCTTGCCACGCGTCTCAACCTTGAGGAGTTTCAGCGGGGCTTCGGGCCCGCACACACGCCGTGGCTCGGTGCCGTGCCGGAGGGCGCGGGGGCGCTGGCGCGGGAGGAGTTTATGGCTGGAGTGGCGGAGTGGATTCGCCTGCCTCCGTTACTGCCTCCATTACCTCCTGCAGCACCTCCACGAACCGAGTGATCTGCTCTTCGGTGTGCGTGGCCATGACGGTCACGCGCAGGATCGCCGCACCTCGGGGCACGGTGGGGTAGCGGATGGCGGGCACGTGGAACCCGCGGGCCTGGAGCTCAGCGGCCACGGCCATGGCCTTGTCCTCAGCCCCGATGTGCACGGGAATGATGGGCGTCACGGAAGCCTCATCGACTACAACAGCCCCCAGCCCCGCGGCGGCCAGCTGAGTGCGAAGCACCGTTGCATTGTGGTGGAGCTGGTGGGTGGGGGTGGCGTCGCCCCCTAAAGAAACAATGCCCACCGCGGTGCGTACCGCGGCGGCGATGGCCGGGGAGTTCGAGGTGGAAAAGACGAAGCTGCGCGCCTGGTTGCGCAGGAGACGGACGATATCGGCGCTGGCGCAGACGAAGCCGCCCTCCGCGCCGAGGGCCTTGCTGGCGGTGCCGATGAGGACATCCGGGCGGGAATTGCCGAGGTCGATGATGCCGCGGCCGGTGCCGAGCGTGCCGATGCCGTGGGCGTCATCGATGATGGTCAGCGCGCCGTAGCGGGTGGCGACCTCGAGGAGGGTGGGGAGGGGAGCGATGGTGCCGTCCATGGAGAACACGCCATCGGAGATGAGGAGGAAGCGGTGGTCCGGAAGCTCGGCGCGGGTGGTGTCCATCAGGCGGGCGAGTGCGGCGGTGTCCCGGTGCGGGTAGACGATGGTGTGCGTGCCGTGGGTGGCTTTGGCGAGGCGGCAGCCATCGATGATGGAGGCGTGATTGCGCTGATCGGAGAAGATGACGGTCTGCGCGTCCGCGAGCGTGGCGATGGTGCCGACGTTCGCCTGGTAGCCGGTCGCGAAGAAGCAGGCCGCGGGGTATCGGAGCCATTGTGCGAGCTCTCGTTCCAGCAGGTCATGTTCGTGGGTGTTGCCTGTGGTGAGCCTGCTTCCTCCAGATCCGACGCCATAACGCTCCAGCGCCTCCCGCGCTGCAGTGGTGATGGCAGGGTGCTCTGCCAGGCCGAGGTAATTGGAGCTGGAGAACAGGAGGCGGGCGTGGTTATCAATGCGCGCGTGTGGGGTTTGGCCGGTGGTGAAGGTGCGCATGTGGCGTTCGAGGCCCTGGGTGGACCAGGTGGTGAGGCGGTTGGCGATGTGGGTGGGCCAGGTGTTGGGGTGGTTGGCGGTGTGGGAGGGGGAGGTGTTGGGGTGCGGGGTGACTTGAGGGAGGTGGGTTGAGCTCATAGTTGTTGAAGCTTAGCAGTCAAGCGTTGGGTAGTACGTGTTGTTTTTGGGTTGTGACCTGCGGGTTTGTGTGTTGTTGGTGGGGTGTGTAGATTTATTCGAGTCAGCGCGACCGACACCGCGAGTGATTACCTGGTTTGCGGGTGATTGGCGGTGGGACAACGGCCCTGATGATGTGCCTGTAAGAGCGCCACTGTTTACCGAGTGTTTGGTTGGTGTTCACCACGGATTTGCTTTGAGTCTGGTGGTTGGTGTAGGCTCGGATTCCTGTCACAGCGAGTGCTGCACGGTGTGTGTGGTTGTTTGTTGTGTGCGATGGTTGTTTGAGAACTCAATAGCGTGATGAACCAAGTTTAGATTATTTTTAACCTTGTTGATTGTTCATCGTCATCTGCCATGTGATGCTTTGTTGGTGTTGTGTGGTGGGTTGTGCGCCGGCGTGGGTGGTA
>DXFZ01000096.1 GCA_019114175.1 Candidatus Corynebacterium gallistercoris | reverse complement strand
TACCACCCACGCCGGCGCACAACCCACCACACAACACCAACAAAGCATCACATGGCAGATGACGATGAACAATCAACAAGGTTAAAAATAATCTAAACTTGGTTCATCACGCTATTGAGTTCTCAAACAACTATCACTCACCACTGCAGCTTCCCTCTGTGAGGTGCTGCCCTGTCGCGGTGACTTGGACTATTATACACACACCTCAAACACTTCACAAATCCCCAGTTCAGCCCCCAAAACACTGACAAGCGAAATGCGCTACAGCAACAGGTTGTCACTGTTGCCGCAGCGCACCGTCGCCCCAAGACCCCAAAGCTCCATCCCCAAACCCCTGCTAGCCCACCCGAGCTCCGCCGAACCGCTTCTTCCCCTTGCGCAACACCAACCAGCTACCGTGCAGAAGATCCGTCGCGGCGGGTGACCACTCGATGTCATCGATGCGCACGTTGTTCACGTACGCGCCGCCCTCCCCCACGGTCCTACGCGCCGCGCCCTTGGACTTCTCCAGGCCGGCCTCGACCAGCAGGTCCACGATCGTCGCCTCAGTAGTTACCTCCGCCACATCCGTCTCCTGCAGCGCAGCCGCCAGCGTCTGCTCGTCCAACTCCGCCAGCTCCGCGCGCCCGAACAGCGCCTGCGCAGCCAGCTCCACCTTCTCCACGGCGCCTTCGCCGTGCACCAGCGCCGTCATCTGCTGCGCCAGCACCCGCTGCGCCTCACGCTTAAACGGACGCTCCGCCACCTCAACCTCCAGGCGGTCAAGCTCTTCGCGCCCCAGGAAGGTGAACCAGCGCAGGTAACGGATCACGTCAGCGTCCGCCGTATTAAAGAAGTACTGGTACCAGCTGTAAGGGCTGGTCATCTCCGGGTCCAGCCACAGCTTCCCGCCGCCGGTGGACTTACCGAACTTGTTGCCCTCACTATCGGTCACCAGCGGAACGGTCAGGGCGTGCACCGTCTCCCCGTCCAGGCGCCGGTTCAGATCCACACCGGAGATGATGTTGCCCCACTGATCGGACCCGCCCATCTGCAGGCGCGCCTCATGGGTGCGGCGCAGGTGCACGTAGTCATTAGCCTGCAGCAGCATGTAGGAAAACTCCGTGTAGCTGATGCCATCGGCTTCTAGGCGCCGCTTAACGGTCTCGCGCCCCAGCATCGTGTTGAGGGAGAAGTGCTTTCCCAGGTCACGCAGGAATTCGATGACGTTCATCTTGGAAATCCAGTCATAGTTATTGACCAGGATCGCCTTGTTCTCCCCCTCGAAGCTCACGAATCGGCGCAGCTGGTCTGAAATGCGCGTCGCCCATCCGGCCACCGTGTCTTCGTCATTCATGGAGCGTTCGCCCACGTCACGCGGGTCGCCGATCATGCCGGTTGCGCCTCCGGCCAGCACGATGGGGGTGTGCCCTGCCAGCTGCAGGCGCTTGAGCATGAGCAGCGGCACGAGGTGCCCGGCGTGCAGCGATGGGCCGGTCGGATCAAAGCCCACGTAGGCCGCGGTCGGGGTCTCCATCTCCTTCCGCAGCGCGTCGAGATCCGTGGATTGGGCAATGAGACCCCGCCATTCGAGTTCGTCAATAATGTTGTCAGCCATGTTCTTCTTTCTATTTTGGGGGCGACGCCACCCCGCCTTTTCACCTATTTCCCGTTATTTAACGGGCCATTCCACCGCTTCATCGATGAGCAGTACTGGAATCCCCTCCTGCACCGGATACGCCTTGCCGAGGCGTGGGTTGACCAGATAATCCCCGTGATCCTCGAGCGGGCCTTTATCTTGCGGGCACGAGAGGATCTCTAACAGTCTGCTTTCGATCATGGTGGCTAGTGTAGCGGTTTGCGCCACGGGCACGGTTCATTTGCGCTACGGTGGGTGGAGACCGAACACGGGAGCTCGGAATGGTACCGAGCTGAGAACCGCGCTGTATCCCGCGCGCCAACCGTTAGAACCTGTCTGGCTAGCACCAGCGAAGGAAGTATCAGGAGTGTCCGCCGTGGACGAATACGCAGCAGAAATCCATCCAAAGCACCGTTTCGCACCGATCGAAGCCCATGGCTTGAGTGTCCCAGAAACAGCTATTGACCTGGATGATTCCCCCACCGGCCCCAACGAGCCGTTCAAGATCTACCGGACCCGCGGCCCGTGGGCTGACCCCACGGAGGGGCTCCCTGGGTTGCGGAGCCAGTGGATCGCTGACCGCGAAGATACGCAGACGTACGCCGGCCGGGACCGCAACCTGGCCGATGATGGTACCCGCGCGGTGAAGCGCGGCAAGGCCAGCGAGGAGTGGCGGGGCACGTCCCGCCCGCCGCTGCGCGCCGCTGAGGGCAAGCGCGTGACCCAGATGCACTACGCCCGCCAGGGCATCATCACCCCAGAGATGGAGTTCGTGGCTCTGCGCGAGCACTGCGATGTGGAGAAGGTGCGCTCTGAGGTCGCCGCCGGCCGTGCCATCATCCCCGCCAACATCAACCACCCGGAATCCGAGCCGATGATCATTGGCAACGCGTTCCTGACGAAGATCAACGCGAACATCGGCAATTCCGCGGTGACCTCCTCCATCAAGGAAGAGGTCGATAAGCTGCGCTGGGCCACCCGCTGGGGCGCGGACACCGTGATGGACCTGTCGACTGGCAATGACATTCACACAACGCGGGAGTGGATCCTGCGCAACTCGCCGGTGCCGATCGGCACGGTGCCGATCTACCAGGCGCTGGAGAAGGTCGATGGCGTGGCAGAGGACCTGACGTGGGAGATATTCCGCGATACGGTCATCGAGCAGTGTGAGCAGGGCGTGGACTACATGACCGTCCACGCCGGTGTGCGCCTGCCCTTCGTGCCACTGACAACCCGCCGAGTCACGGGCATTGTTTCCCGCGGCGGTTCCATCATGGCCGGGTGGTGCCTCGCGCACCACAAGGAGTCCTTCCTGTATGAGAACTTCGATGAATTGTGTGAGATCTTCTCCCGCTACGATGTTGCATTTTCTTTGGGCGACGGCCTCCGCCCCGGCTCCATCGCCGATGCCAACGATGCTGCACAGTTCGCCGAGCTGAAGACCATCGGGGAGCTCACCCGCCGCGCGTGGGAGTATGACGTTCAGGTCATGGTGGAGGGGCCGGGTCACGTGCCGCTGAATCAAGTGCAGATCAACAATGAGAAGGAGCAGGAGTGGTGCGGCGGTGCACCGTTCTACACCCTGGGGCCACTGGTCACGGACATCGCTCCCGGCTATGACCACATCACCTCTGCCATCGGCGCGGCCCACATCGCCATGGGTGGCACGGCGATGCTCTGCTACGTGACCCCCAAGGAGCACCTGGGCCTGCCGAACAAGGATGACGTGAAGACCGGCGTCATCACCTACAAGGTGGCCGCGCACGCCGCCGACGTGGCCAAGGGCCACCCGGGCGCGCAGGCATGGGATGACGCAATGAGCAAGGCCCGCTTTGAGTTCCGCTGGCATGACCAGTTCGCGCTCTCCCTGGACCCGCAGACGGCGCAGGAGTTCCACGACGAGACCCTGCCTGCAGAACCTGCCAAGACTGCCCACTTCTGCTCCATGTGCGGACCGAAGTTCTGTTCCATGCGGATCAGCCAGGATATCCGGGACACCTTCGGTCAAGACCTAGGCCTTCCCACGGTGGGCGTGGCCGGGCAACAGCAGTACGAGGCCGCGATTGCGCAAGCAGAGGCCGCGATGGCCGAGAAGGCCGAGGAATTCCGCGCCGCAGGCAGCCAGATCTACCAACGCGAAAGCTAGCTGACGGCGCCCATGGATCTTCGTTGCTATTTCGTCACCGGCCGCCCGAGCAGCGGCACCGTCGAAGGCCTACGTGACGTAGTCACCATCGCCGCCGCTGCTGCGCGCGGTGGTGCCGGGGTCATCCAGCTACGCAGCAAGCCAATCAACGTTCGCGACTTGACTGAGCTCGCCATAACCACCGCCGCCGCCGTGCATGAGGCCAACCCCGCCACCCGCGTGCTCATCGATGACCGCGTGGACGTGGCTGTCGCACTCATGCCGGACCATCACATCCACGGCGTGCACATCGGCCAGGATGACCTAGACCCGCGCCTGACCCGCGCCGTGCTTGGACCCGAGGCGATAATCGGGCTGACGACAGGCACCCTTGAGCTCGTGGAGCAGGCCAATGCTTACGCCGATGTCATCGACTACATCGGCGCCGGCCCCTTCCGGCCCACGCCCACCAAAGACTCCGGACGCGCCCCACTCGGGTTGGAGGGTTACCCGCCGCTCGTCGCCGCCTCGGCGGTGCCGGTCGTAGCCATTGGCGACGTCCGCGCCGGCGATGTCCCCGCCCTCGCCCGCACGGGAGTTGCCGGCGTGGCCCTCGTCCGCGAGTTCATGAACTCTACTGACCCCCAGGCGCTCGCCGCGCGTATCTGTTCTTCTTTTGATAGCGACGCCACCTCCCGCCTCCCCCACTCCACCCATGTCTAGGGCAAGACTGTCAGCCGAACACGTTGTGATCGGCGCGGGAATCATAGGCCTCACGACTGCGTGTGAGCTGCTCGAATCCGGCGTTCCGGGTGAGGACATCGCCCTGGTTGACCCTCACCCTGCCCACGGCGCCACACACGTCGCCGGAGGGATGCTTGCGCCCGTCGCCGAGGTGCAGTTCCAGCAGGAGGCGCTGTATCCGCTGATGGGGGTGGCGTCGCAGCTATATCCCACCCTGCTCACTGCAGTGAGTGAGAAGACGTGCCTGCCCACCGGCCACAACACCGCGCCCACCCTCGTGGTCGGTGCCGACGCCGCCGATGCCCGGCACGTGGCTGCCTTGCTGGAGCATCAGCAGCGCCACGGGATGGACGCCCGCCGGGTCACAATCCGGCAGGCCAGGGCCATGGAACGCGGCTTGAGCCCGCAGCTGGCAGGCGCCGTGGAGATCCCCGGCGACCACCAGGTCAATCCGCGGATGCTGGCTGCCGCGTTGATCGACATTCTGAGCGACGCGGGAGTGCGATGGGTCGAAGAGCCCGCCACCCAAGTGACCGGACCGATGGGAAAGAACGGCCTGCTGCGACGGTGCGACGTGGTGGCGACCACTACGCGTGACATCGCCGTGGGTACGAGCGCCTATCTGTGCAACGGGCTGGGCACAGCCGAGGTCACAGGGTGGCACGTCGGCGTTACGAGCCCCCTGCAGCTGCGGCCCGTGCGCGGAGACCTGCTGCGCCTGCGGGTGACGCGGCCCGGGTGGGAGCCCACAACCCGCGTCATCAGGGCCTTTGTGAACTCCCGGCCGGTGTACATCATCCCGCGCACCGATGGCACCGTAGCGATCGGTGCCACGAGCAGGGAGGATGACCGCGTGGGTCCGGCCGTGGACGGGGTGCTGACGTTGCTGCGGGATGCAGCGCGCGTGCTCCCCGCGGTGGAAGACTGCGAGTTCATCGAGGCCTTGGCTGGGGCACGGCCGGGCACCCCCGATGACCTGCCCTACCTGGGGCAGGTGGGTGAGAATCTCGTGGTGAGCACAGGATATTTCCGGCATGGGATTCTGCTGGCTCCCCTCGGTGCACGTGCCGCGGTGGCGTGGGGGCTCGGCGAGTCCCCACACGTTGATCTCGCCGCGTGTGACCCGCTGCGGCACTGGGGCGGAAGCTCAGAGGAATAGTGTGGACAGTACAAAGAATGGAGGAAGAGATGATCTACAGTGTCAATAATGAACACCGTGAGGCGGCAGAAGCGCCGACGGTCGCAGACATCGTCACGCAGGAAACGGGCGAGGATTCCCCCCGCGGGGTTGCGGTGGCCGTGGATGGATCGGTGGTGCCGGCCAGCGACTGGTCCATGGTGATTGACGATGGCGCCCGGGTGGACATCCTCATCGCAGTGCAGGGCGGGTAGCCGTGCTCACCATCGCAGATAAGAGCTTTGACTCCCGGCTCATCATGGGCACGGGCGGGGCCACAAGCAATGCCTTGCTGGAGGACGCCCTGGTGGCCAGCGGCACCCAGCTGACGACAGTCGCCATGCGCCGGCACTCGGCTTCCGCCACAGGCGGCGGGGAGAGCGTCTTTGACCTACTCGAGCGCCTAGACATTGCCGTGCTGCCGAACACCGCCGGGTGCAAAACAGCCCGGGATGCGCTGCTCACCGCACAACTTGCGCGGGAGGCGCTGGGCACCAACTGGGTGAAGGTTGAAATCATCGCGGACGATGACACGCTCCTGCCGAATGTGGTGGAACTTGTAGACGCCTGCGAGCTACTGGTGGCCGAGGGGTTTGTTGTGCTGGCCTACACCAACGATGATCCGGTCGTCGCGCAGCGGCTGATTGACGTGGGCGTCCATGCCGTGATGCCGCTGGGTTCACCCATCGGCACCGGGCTGGGCATCCTGAACCCGCACAATATTGAGCTGATCTGTTCCCGGGCTACCGTTCCGGTGCTGCTGGACGCTGGCGTGGGCACGGCCTCGGACGCCGCCCTCGCTATGGAACTGGGCTGCGATGGAGTGCTCTTGGCCAGCGCAGTGAACCGGTGCCAAGACCCCGCCACCATGGCTCGGGCGATGCGCCTGGCAGTCGAATCTGGCCACCTGGCGGCCCAGGCGGGCAGGATCCCCCAGCGCCGCCATGCCGTGGCCTCATCCACCTTCGAGGGCCTGGTCAACTGGGCAGACGAGGTGCTGTGATGGCCGAAGGCACACAGCCAACAGAGAGAAGCCAGGCCTTGTGGGCTGAACTCCCCGACCAGGAAGCACAACGAGTTGCCAGACAGACGCTCCTGCCAGGCTTCGGGATCACAGAACAGGTGGCGCTGCGCAACACCCGTGTGCTGGTGATCGGCGCTGGCGGCTTGGGCTGCCCCCTCCTGCAACAGATCGCCGCGGCCGGGGTGGGGAGCATCGTCATCATGGATGATGACACCGTCAGCTGGAGCAACCTACACCGCCAGATTCTGTTCGGCGCCGCAGATGTAGGCAAGCCGAAGGTGCTGGTTGCCGCTGATCGCCTGCGGCAGCTGCAGCCAGACATCCACGTGGAGGCGGTAACGGAGCGCTTCACGGCAGACAATGCCCTGCGCTACCTCGAG
>DXFZ01000095.1 GCA_019114175.1 Candidatus Corynebacterium gallistercoris | reverse complement strand
TGGGACCGAAGATGCGCTCGCAGAACAGGCCGTCCTTCTCTGGCTTGAGAGTACGGTAGTTGATCGTCTCCGGCTTCTTAACCTCGCCACGGGACCAACGGCGAATGTCGTCCGCGGTGGCTAGGCCAATTCGAAGCTCGTCGAAGAAGTTGACGTCCAGCACGTGAACTTCCTTTCCCCTCCTGTTCGGAGGGCCTTGAAAATGAACTTAGGTCAGTTGTCTTTAAAAGGTCTCGTCAGTTCCTAGCTGACATCAAGGTCAGCGTCTGGACGCTCATCACGGGACAGGTTGATGCCCAGAGCAGCGTTGGCGCTCTCCAGCTCATCATCGTCATCAGAGGAGAGCTCCATCGGGGTGCCGTCCGCCGCCAGAACTTCAACGTTCAAGCACAGGGACTGCAGCTCCTTGAGCAACACCTTGAAGGATTCTGGGATGCCCGGGTCAGGGATGTTGTCACCCTTGACGATCGCCTCATAGACCTTCACACGACCAACCACGTCATCGGACTTGATGGTCAGGAGCTCCTGCAGGGTGTAGGCAGCACCGTATGCCTGCATTGCCCACACCTCCATCTCACCGAAGCGCTGGCCACCGAACTGTGCCTTACCACCCAGTGGCTGCTGGGTAATCATGGAGTACGGGCCGGTGGAGCGGGCGTGGATCTTCTCGTCCACCAGGTGGTGGAGCTTGAGGATGTACATGTAGCCCACAGCAACGGGGTACGGGAAAGGCTCACCAGAGCGGCCATCCATCAGCTGGGCCTTGCCGAAGTCATCCACCAGGCGGATGCCATCGCGGTTCGGCAGGGAAGAACGCAGCAGACCGGACAGCTCGGCGTTAGAAGCGCCGTCGAACACTGGGGTCGCGGTCAAGGAATCTGCAGGTACGTCATACAGATCGCTCGGCAGCGTCTCCAGCATCTTCTGGATCTTCGGATCCTGAGAGTCCGTGTCAACCTTCCAGCCGGCCTTGGCCAGCCAGCCCAGGTGCACTTCCAGCACCTGGCCGATGTTCATACGGCGTGGCACACCGTGGGTGTTCAGGATGATGTCGATGGGGGTGCCGTCCGGCAGGAATGGCATGTCTTCCTGCGGCAGGATCTTGCCCACAACACCCTTGTTGCCGTGGCGGCCGGCGAGCTTATCGCCGTCCTGGATCTTGCGCTTCTGAGCCACGTACACGCGAACCATCTCGTTCACGCCAGCAGCCAGGTCGTCATCGTCCTCGCGGGAGAATACGCGCACGCCGATGACCTTGCCGGTCTCACCGTGTGGCACCTTCATGGAGGTATCGCGCACCTCGCGGGCCTTTTCACCGAAGATGGCACGCAGCAGGCGCTCTTCAGGAGTCAGCTCCGTCTCACCCTTCGGGGTGACCTTACCGACCAGGATGTCACCGTCACGCACATCGGCGCCGATGCGCACGATTCCGCGGTCATCCAGGTCTGCAAGCACATCCTCGCCCACGTTCGGGATATCCCGGGTGATTTCCTCCGGGCCCAGCTTCGTGTCGCGAGCATCGATTTCGTATTCTTCGATGTGGATGGAGGTCAGCACGTCTTCCTCAACCATGCGCTGGTTCAGGATGATCGCGTCCTCGTAGTTGTGGCCTTCCCAAGGCATGAAGGCGACCAGCAGGTTCTTACCCAGGGCCATCTCGCCCTTGTCGGTACCCGGGCCATCGGCCAGAACCTGGCCGGCCTCCACACGGTCACCCTCATCAACCAGCGGCTTCTGGTTGTAGCTGGTGCCCTGGTTGGTGCGCTCGAACTTGCGCAGCATGAAGGTATCGCGCACGCCTTCATCATCCATCACGGTGATGTAGTCGGCGGACACGTACTCCACCACGCCAGCCTTCGGCGCAATGATCATGTCGCCGGCATCGTATGCCGCGCGCAGCTCCATGCCGGTGCCCACGAAAGGAGCCTCGGAGCGCAGCAGCGGCACAGCCTGACGCTGCATGTTGGCACCCATCAGTGCACGGTTAGCGTCATCGTGCTCCAGGAACGGAATCATCGCAGTTGCCACGGAAACCATCTGTCGTGGCGAAACGTCCATGAAGTCCACCTGGTCAAAGGGGACGACCTCCACGTCGCCACCGCGCAGGCGAACCTCAATGCGGTCCTCAATGAACTTGTGGTTCTCATCAAACGGCGTGTTGGCCTGGGCGATGACGTGGCGGTCTTCCTCATCAGCGGTGAAGTAGTGCACTTCATCGGTGATCTGGCCATCGACAACGCGGCGGTACGGGGTCTCGATGAAACCGAAGGGGTTCACGCGCGCGTAGGAGGACAGGGAGCCAATCAGACCAATGTTCGGACCCTCAGGGGTCTCAATCGGGCACATGCGGCCGTAGTGGGACGGGTGAACGTCACGCACTTCCAGGCCAGCGCGCTCACGGGACAGACCGCCGGGACCCAGGGCGGACAGGCGGCGCTTGTGAGTCAGGCCGGACAGGGAGTTGTTCTGATCCAGGAACTGGGAGAGCTGGGAGGTGCCGAAGAACTCGCGGATAGCCGCGGACACTGGGCGCACGTTGATCAGGGAGGTAGGAGTGATGGACTCCGCATCCTGAGTGGTCATACGCTCACGAACCACGCGCTCCATGCGGGACAGGCCCACGCGCACCTGGTTCTGAATCAGCTCACCCACGGTGCGCAGGCGGCGGTTACCGAAGTGGTCAATGTCATCGGTGGAGATCGGGATCTCAACACCTGCTGGGGAGACCATGGTCTTCTCACCGGCGTGCAGGCGCACCAGGTACTCGATGGTGGTGAGGATATCTTCCTCAGTCAGGGTCATCGTGCCCTCGTGATCGCCGCCGAGGCCCAGCTTGCGGTTGACCTTGTAACGGCCCACCTTCGCCAGGTCGTAGCGCTTCGCCTTGAAGAAGGAGTTCTCCAGCAGTGCCTGCGCGGAGTCACGCGTTGGGGACTCACCCGGGCGCTGCTTGCGGTAGATCTCCAGCAGAGCCTCGTCGGTGTTTGCCACACCGTCCTTTTCCAGGGTGGACATCATCAGCTCGGAGAAGCCGAAGCGGTCCGTGATCTCCTGGGTGGTCAGACCCAGGGCCTTCAGCAGCACGGTCACTGGCTGACGGCGCTTGCGGTCAATACGCACACCCACGGTGTCACGCTTGTCCACGTCAAACTCCAGCCATGCACCGCGGGAAGGAATGACCTTCACTGCGTGCAGGGGACGCTCAGTGGATGCGTCAATGGACGCGTCAAAGTAGACACCTGGGGAGCGAACCAGCTGGGAGACAACCACGCGCTCGGTGCCGTTAATGATGAATGTGCCCTTGTCCGTCATCATCGGGAAGTCACCGATGAACACGGTCTGGGACTTGATCTCACCACTCATTGCGTTGGTGAATTCCGCGGTCACATACAGCGGTGCCGCGTAGTTGATGTCCTTATCCTTCGCCTCATCGATGGTGGACTTCACTTCATCGAATCGGGGTTCGGAGAGGGTCAGAGACATGTTCTCTGAGTAGTCCTCAATGGGAGAAAGCTCCTCGAGGATATCCTCCAGTCCGCTGGTTACGCGGACGCCCTCCCCTGCCTCTGCCTGGGCGCGGGCACGCCACTCCGGCGTGCCAACGAGCCAAGCGAAGGACTCTCGTTGGAGGTCAAGAAGGCCGGGAACCTCAATCGGAGAGTCAATCTTCGCAAAAGAGTAACGCTGCGAAGCTCCGGGGATTCCGGCCACTGAGCTTGTCTGGCGGGAGACTGCCAAGATGGGTCCTTCCAGCACACCTACCAAGTGGCGCCACGTGGTGGAGCTGTGGCGCACGCAGTTGGTGTGAGTGTACGGTCTCGTGATGGTCGTTAATGTTGGATTTCACGCTTGAAGTAACCGAGACAAAAAACAGCTAAACGACCTTGTCAAACCGCATTTTGCAGTTTGCCAAAGCCACATACTGTCACTGTCTTTCAGATAGCTTCTTCACATAAATCCAGCGCAAAGAGCAATCCTATACCAAATACCGAGACTTGTCTACCCCTACTTGTCAAGTTCGGCGCGCCTGCGACGTGGCCATAAGGCTACCAACAGAGACACTGCAGCCACAATAACACCAACCACCATCAAAGTAACCCCCACCTTCGTGGTCTCCCTCTGACCGGAGGTGTCCATCGCCTGGCGCATCATCGCATCTTGGGTGTTCTGGTGCGTCTTGCCATGGAAGCTCAGCAGTTCCTCCAGCTCCTCCCCTTCGGCACTGACGTACACGTCCTGCACGTCCTCCTCAACGCTAATAATCAGTCCCGTTCGCGGCTCCACCTGCAGTTCACGCCAGCCGCCATGGTGCAAGAAGCCCTCTACCTGCTCGCCGTTCTTGTCCACCATCGCACGGTTGCGTACGCCGGGATACAGCTCCGCCACGTTGGTCGGCTCAATCTCCTGCCGGAAGACATAAAGCTCCACGTCACGGCCTTGGCTGTTGGTGCGGTTGATGGTCCCCTGGAATTCGGCCGGGACGGTCCGCCGCAGGGTGGCGTCGAAGTAATCATAAGAACGCTGCTCCGTGTACTGCGGGAACTTCGCCCACAACCCATCGATGGGCACCTCCACCGGCGGCGTTGCCGGGGTGTCGGAGACTTTCGCAGTCCCCTCCGCGTCACCGGTGAGACGATCCACGGTGAACGTCCACACCTCCGCGTTCAGCAGGGACTCCAGGTCATCGTCCACATCGGCCCGCGCCGTGGTGAAACCGACCCTCGCGGAGGCGGTGGTTTCTGTCGCCGGTTGATTGAGCGACATGTTGAACTGGCGGTTCACCGGCGCCTCGATGGGCTGCGGATGCTCCGCGCCGAACTGATAGACCGCCCCCACCGTCGCCGCCGGATCCGTCAGCGTCATCGTGCTGGCGGTCAGATCCAGCGGAATCGGCTTATCCTTGGAAACCACCTTGGGCAGCATCACCCCCACCGTAAACATGGCGACGGCAGCGAGCAGCGCAAACACCGCGATGTTGCGGGACTTCGATTTCATGGATCCTATCGTACGCAATAGTTCAGGTGGCCTGTGCATTTTCTTTTTGGTGCGACGCCGCCACGGGGATTGTGGGCATAAGAAAAACCGCCGTGATAACACGTGATGTGTTACCAGCGGCGGTAGGAGTAATCAGCAGATTACTTGAGGGAGACCTTAGCGCCAGCCTCTTCCAGCTTGGTCTTAGCAGCCTCAGCGTCATCCTTGGATGCGCCCTCGAGCAGTGCCTTAGGAGCACCCTCAACCAGCTCCTTAGCCTCCTTCAGGCCCAGGCCGGAAACGATCTCGCGAACGACCTTAATAACGCCGATCTTCTTTGCGCCGGCATCCTCCAGCACAACGTCGAACTCGTCCTTCTCCTCAGCAGCAGCTTCGCCAGCAGCGCCCGGAGCGGCAGCAACAGCAGCAACTGGAGCAGCAGCGGTCACGTCGAAGACCTCTTCGAACTCCTTCACGAACTCAGACAGTTCGATGAGGGTCATTTCCTTGAAAGCCTCGATGAGCTCGTCCTTGGTGAGCTTAGCCATGATGGCCATCCTTTCTCTTTTGGTGTGTTGCTGGTCTGCGGCGGTGTGTGCCTCAACCAGCGATGTTATGTACAAGTTGTGTTCGGTCTCGGCGCGTTGGGTGCCGAGTCCATATGGGGTTGTCACACCCCGAAGGCTTTACTGTTCCTTCTTCTCTTGCAGAGCAGCTGCCAGGCGTGCAACCTGGGAAGCTGGTGCGTTGAAGAGGCCAGCAGCCTTTGCCAAGGAACCCTGCATGGCACCGGCCAGCTTGGCCAGCGTGGTCTCGCGGTTGTCCAGCTCAGCGATTGCTTCAACCTGAGCGGCAGACAGCGCGGCACCGTCCATGTAGCCACCCTTGATCACAAAGTTCTTGTGATCCTTGCCGAAGTCCTTCATGGCCTTCGCTGCATCCACGGCTTCGCCGGAGATGAAAGCGATGGCGGTAGGACCGGTCAGCAGGGACTCATCAAGCTCAATACCGGCCTCTTGGGCGGCCAGCTTGATCATGGTGTTCTTGGCGACGGAGTAGGTGACGTCCGCACCCAGCGCACGACGCAGCTCAGTGGTCTCAGCCACGGACAGGCCACGGTACTCGGTCAGCAGCGTTGCGTCTGCCTTGGAGAAACGCTCCTTGAGCTCTGCCAGCGCAGCGGTGTTCTTCGGGTTAGCCATACTCTCGCCTCCTTCCTGATGTATACGGTGTACGTTTCATGTACGCGCACCGGCGATCATGTTGTGAAGGCAACACTCTTGCTATAACGACTAAGCGCCCCGTACCCACAGGCACAGGGCGCATCCAGTCCGGTTCAACCTGCCCGGGGAATCCCGGCGGGAACCTTCATGAACGTCTCAGTGTTACCTGCGTGGGCCGTCATCATAAAAAGATGAACCTTCAACCACCCGGCATTCGGAAAGCTTTGTGCCTTCTTCATGGCCGGATGATGACCGACGGTCTTCGGTGAAAACTTGACGTCACAATGTTTGTCAAACTTCCTCTGGGCACTTTACACCCCACCTGGGCGTTCACCCAAATCCACCCATGCGCCGCCCCTCCCAACCTATACTTTTGACTATGGACGCTTTCCTCCCGAAGTTCTTCAAGACCCTCTTCAAGGACAACCCCCTCCCCCGTGGCGTGAACAAGTGGGACGAGCCACTGGATGGCCGCGTCCCCGTGGTCCTCATCCACGGCACGTGGCTCAACGCTTACAACACGTGGGACTACATTGCCCACTACTTGTTGGAAGAAGGCCACGCAGTGTTCGCCGTGAACTACGGCAAGGAACCGGACACCTTCACTGGCAAGGCCCCCGGCGTGTACGCCAACAACTACCTGCGCACTTCCCAAAAGGAAGTGGCCGCCTTCATCGACGAAGTCCTGGAGCGCACGGGCGCGGAGCAGGTGGACCTCATCGGCCACTCCCAGGGTGTCGCCCAGGCACGGCTGTACCTCACCGATTCCGGCGGCCACAACCCGGACGAGCCAAACCGCAACAAGGTCCGCAAGCTCATCGGCATTGGCCCTGCTACCCGCGGCACCACGCTGTCCGGCATCTCCACCTTCGCCAAGAAGCTGGACCCTACCGAGCGCTCCAATTCCCGCGTCCACTCCATCTTCGGCGGGGCGGCCCTGGATCAGCGCAAGGGCGCAGGCTTCGGCGAGCATCTCAACCGCGGCGGGGATACAGTCCCCGGCGTGGATTACACCATGATCACCGCCCGCTATGACGGCATCGCCACGCCCTGGAAAGACCAGCGCATGGTCGCCGGCGAGGGTGCCACCGTGCACAACTACAGCGTCCAAGAGGGTGGCAACATCCTTGACCTCTCCGGCCACCTTGCCATGCTCTACTCCCCGCGCACGCTGGACCTCGTCCTCGAGGCACTGAAGCCCAGCCAGCGCAGGTTGCGCAAGGCTGTGGTGCTGCCGATGATGGGGCCGGTCGGGCTTCCTGGTTTTATGAGGCGACGGCACCGCCGCTGACCCCCTCCACCCCCGCATAGCAAAAACCCCGTGCGCTCCCCCGCGGCATAAAGCCGAAGGGAAGGCACGGGGTGGCGTCGCCCTAGAAAAAGAGTGACTACCGCAGCGAGGAACTAGTCTTCGTTGGTGAAGCCCTTGATGACGGTGTTGTCCACCGGCACGCCAGGACCGTTGGTGGAGGCCAGGGTGACCTTCTTCAGGTAGCGGCCCTTGGAGGAGGCTGGCTTAAGGCGCAGCAGCTCCTCGATGAGGGCGCCGTAGTTCTCGGCCAGCTTCTCCTCGGAGAAGGAGGCCTTGCCGATGATGGCGTGCAGGTTAGCAGCCTTGTCAACGCGGAAGGAGATCTTTCCGCCCTTGATCTCGGACACGGCCTTGGCCACGTCGGTGGTCACGGTGCCGGTCTTCGGGTTCGGCATCAGGCCACGGGGACCCAGCACGCGGGCAACGCGGCCAACCTTGGCCATCTGGTCAGGAGTAGCGATGGCTGCGTCGAAGTCCGTCCAGCCGCCCTGGATCTTCTCGATCAGCTCTGCGGTGCCAACGTGGTCAGCGCCTGCTTCCTGAGCTGCGGTGGCGTTCGGGCCCTCGGCGAAGACGATCACGCGAACGTCCTTACCGGTGCCGTTAGGCAGGGACACGGTGCCGCGGACCAGCTGGTCAGCGTTGCGAGGGTCAACGCCCAGGCGGATGGCGACATCCACGGTGGCGTCAAAGTTCTTGGAGGAGGTCTCCTTGACCAGCTTCGCAGCGGCCATTGGGCTGTACAGGCGGCCAGCGTCAATCTTTTCCGCTGCGGCGCGGTATGCCTTAGAGGTCTTGCTCATGATTCATCCAATCTTGAGTGAATTGTGTTGGAGTTGTGGTTGAAGTGGGCCAGCAAGCGGCCCTCCCACGGTGTTCAGGCGGGCGGGGCTATCCCCTGCCCAGAAGGCCCGGATTATTCCGGTGCGCCCTCAACAACGATGCCCATGGAGCGGGCGGTGCCGGCGATGATGCGGGCGCCGTTCTCAATGTCGTTAGCGTTGAGGTCTTCCTTCTTGGTCTCAGCGATCTCCTTGCACTGATCCCAGGTCACGGAGCCGACCTTGTCAGTGTGAGGAACCCCGGAGCCCTTCTGCAGGCCAGCGGCCTTCAGCAGCAGCTTAGCTGCCGGTGGGGTCTTCAGCTTGAAGTCGAAGGAGCGGTCTTCGTAGACAGTGATCTCCACTGGCACGATGTTGCCGCGCTGGGACTCGGTTGCAGCGTTGTATGCCTTGGTGAACTCAACGATGTTCACGCCGTGGGCACCCAGGGCCGGGCCAACCGGCGGAGCCGGGGTGGCCTGGCCGGCCTGGATCTGCAGCTTGATGAGGCCCGCGACCTTCTTCTTTTTCTTAGCCATTGAAAAACCTTTCTGTTACCAGCGCGCGGCGTATACCACCGTTTGGCCATCGCCATTCGGCGCACCACGCCCTGACCGGATGCCGGAGTCTCACCGGCCACCGGAAATGTATGAATGTTGTGACCTGCACCTGTGTTGGGCGCAAGACATAACGACTCTAGTTGAGCTTCTCTACCTGATCAAATTCCAGCTCCACCGGGGTCTCACGGCCGAAGATGGAGACCATGGCCTTGAGTTTGGAGTTCTCCGTGTCAATTTCGGAGATGGTGGCGGAGACGGAGGCGAACGGCCCGGAGAGGATGGTGACGGACTCGCCAACCTCGTAGTCCACAACCACAGTCTCGCTGGCGGGCTTCGGCGGGGTGGCCACGCCGGTGGAGGACATGTCCACGCCGGCCTCGGTGGCGGCTTCCTCGCCCTTGGCGGTGGCGGTCTCCGGCGGCAGCAGGAACTTCGCAACCTCGCGGATCTTCACCGGGGTGGGCTTGCCCTCGTTGCCCACGAAGCTGGTCACGCCTGGGGTATCGCGCACCACGGACCAGGAGGCATCGTCCAGGCTGAGGCGGGCGAGCACGTAGCCCGGCAGCAGCTTGCGCTTGACCTGCTTGCGCTTGCCATCCTTGAGCTCGGTGACCTCTTCGATCGGCACCACAACTTCGTGGATCTGCTCATCTACGCCGAGGGTCTGCGCACGCATCTCCAGGTTGGTCTTCACCTTATTCTCGTACCCAGAGTAGCACTGGATGATGTACCAGTCGCCCGGCAGCTTCTTCAGCGCACGCATGAATTCGCGCAGGCGGGTCTTGTAGGCCTGCATTGCGGCGTCTTCCGGCTGCTGTTCGTTGTTGTCTTCGGCGACGCCACCCTGCGCCTGCTCCCCGTCAACCTCAGCTGGGGCGCTAGCGTGTGCTTCCTCCACGGCTTGTTGCACGTCTTCTTGCGCTGCGGCTGCCAGCACCTCTGCGCTTAGTTCTTCGCTCATCGTGCGAATCCTTTCCGATTCATGAAAAATCCGCCTGCGCTGTGGGGCGCTAGGCGGGAAACGTTATGTAAGGAAGTGTAGCACGAACCGTGGTCTCACGGCTACGCCAGGATCTGCTGCAGCAGCCAGGTTGCCACCCAGTCCACCCCGGCGATGAGTGTGATGAGCACGATGAGGAACGCCAGCACGATGAGGGTGTAGTTCACCATCTCCTTGCCGGTGGGCCAGATGACCTTGCCGAGCTCAGAGAACACGCCGCGGAAGTAGTCCAGGATGGCGGTGAAGGGGTTGCGGCGGGTATTCACGACCTCAGGAGCGCGCGTGGTGCTGGTGGCCATGGCACGTGAGGTGGTGGCCTGGCCTGCTGCCTGACGCTTGCCGGACGGGCGAAGGCTGCCACCATCACCGGCAGCGCCAGCGTTCGTGGTCTTCGGGCTCTCATCGCTCACGGCTGTTGGGCTCCTTCAAGAAGTGGGTGTGAAGCTAAAAAAACTTGCCACCCGCCATAATGTCTTATCCATATGACGGATGGCAAGCTTTCACTGCAGGGGCGACAGGACTCGAACCTGCAACCTGCGGTTTTGGAGACCGCTGCTCTGCCAATTGAGCCACGCCCCTAGGCCATTGCGAAACGTTTGCGCGAAGCATTCGCAACAGAGCAGAACAATACCACCTCGTCACCACGCCACGCAAAATCGCGGGCTGCACAGAAAACCCCGGGCTTCCACCCTCATGAATGAAGATGAGCAACCCGGGGTTGGTGGTAGCGGTGGAGGGACTCGATCCCTCGACCTCACGATTATGAGTCGTGCGCTCTAACCAGCTGAGCTACACCGCCACGTGTCATTTCTTGACGGACCACCAGCGGTGATTGTTGTTCCTGCTGGCAACTTTCAGCCCGCAAAAATTGACGGAGCCCCCTGACGGAATCGAACCGTCGACCTTTTCCTTACCATGGAAACGCTCTGCCGACTGAGCTAAGGGGGCAATACTTCATATCTGCGCTGTCCCCAGCGCCTGAAGCCTGATGTAGCTTAACCAGGTTGCATGCAATTGCACAAATCAGCAGGTCGGAACCCATTCCGCCGCTAACTCCATCGCAAACTCCACCGCAAACTCTGTCGCGAACCCCGTTCTCCAACAATGTGACAGGTTCATGTCCACTTGTAGCAGGATGAATGTCGATTTCAGCCCGATTTTCGACCACAAACCTGTCACATTCAGAGATGAACCTGCCACATGCCCCACCGCCCCGGGTAAGCCCCCTTCCCTGCACGCACTCCGCATTCAGGACCCCTTCACAAGCCTTGGCAATGCTAAAACCAGCCCTGAACTGCGAAAACCGGGCCCGGCCACGCTCCCACACAACGTGAGTGCGCAAACCGGACCCGGTTTATCTGTGCCAGATGATGGATTCGAACCAACGAAGGCAGAGCCGGCGGATTTACAGTCCGCTCCCTTTGGCCGCTCGGGCAATCTGGCGAGCCCCTTTTTGCAAGGTGCGGACATAACCCTACTATGCAACCCCCACAGATCAACAAATCAACAGGTCAAAGCACTTAAACCAGCCAGGGCAAGCGCCTAACCCAGGCGCTTGAGCGCGAAGCCCATGAGGTTACGCAGCGCGTCCGTCACTTCTCCTGCGGGCAGCTTGGCCAGCTCCTGCTCACCCAAAGCACGGTAGTGCTCCACATCCTCGTGAGCCTTCTCCCTACCGCCAGACCTCTTGATGAGGCTCAAGGCCTCTTCCACGTCGGCGTCGCTGCTAATAGGACCGGAACCCAGCAGCTCCCTCAACCTGGCCCCAACCTCATCATCCTGACGCATCGCGTACAGCACCGGCAGGGTCAGCACGCCCTCGCGCAAATCCGTGCCGGGAACCTTCCCGGAGACCTCGGGATC
Organism: Candidatus Corynebacterium gallistercoris; assembly: GCA_019114175.1. Classification (GTDB taxonomy): domain Bacteria; phylum Actinomycetota; class Actinomycetes; order Mycobacteriales; family Mycobacteriaceae; genus Corynebacterium; species Corynebacterium gallistercoris. The sequence continues at coordinate 8,457 of DXFZ01000095.1, read as the reverse complement.
GGCCCAGATGTCAATGATGTCATCCACGATCTGGAAAACCTGCCCCATGTGGCGACCGAACTTAAACAGCGCCTGCCTGTGCTCCTCCGGCGCGCCTGCGTGCAGCGCACCCAGGTAACCCGCGGAAGCGATGAGCACGCCCGTCTTCTCCTGGATCACGGTCATGTAGTGCTGCACCGGATCCTCGCCCTCGGACACGCCCACGGTCTCCCGCATTTGTCCGGTCACCAGCTCCCGGAATGTGGAGGCGAAGTGGTGCACCGTCTCCGTGCCCAGGCCCGCCATGATGTCCGAGGCAATGGCGAACAGGTAGTCCCCCGCCAAGATCGCCACGGAGTTGTCCCACCGCTTGTTCGCACTATCCGCGCCACGCCGCCGGTCGGACTCATCCATCACGTCATCGTGATAGAGCGTCGCCAAGTGCGTAAGCTCCACCACCACGGCCGCCTTGTCCACAGCCGCAGCCTCCGGACGCTCCCCGTATTGCGCCGCCAGCAGCGCAAACGCCACGCGGAAGCGCTTGCCGCCTGCCAGCGCGAGGTGGCTGATCTTGTCCACCAGGAAGCTTTCACCCTGCGCCAGCTCCTGGTGGAGCAGCGTCTCCACGCGCTCCATGCCAGCCTTCACGGTGGCGTTCAGAGCCGGGTTGCCCAGCTCTGGCGCCACTGGGGTGGGGGTTGCAGCGGCAGTATCGGTGCTTGCCATGTCCGTGGTCAGCCTCGTCCTTCTGTCACGTCACACACCTAGGTGGTGCTTGATCTTGAGCTCTCAATCATTGGTGATTAACGCTTTTCCACGATACCTTAGCCCCCCCACCAACCCCATGGTCAGCGTGCGTGTAAGAATGACTGGTGATGAATACTCCGCCTCCCGCGCACGCCAGCTCCCTCCCCCGCAGCACGGATGTCCTCGTCATCGGCGCGGGCCCCGCTGGGTCTGCAGCTGCCTTGGCGGCGGCGCGCGCGGGCTATGACACAACCATCGTGGACATGGCTGAGTTCCTCCCGGCCGGCCGCGATAAGACCTGCGGCGATGGCCTCACCCCCCGCGCAGTTCACGCCCTGGAGGCCATGGGCGCCGGCCATCTCCTCACCGGCGCGCCACACATCAAGGGCCTTAAGTTGCACGGCTTCGGCGGCTCCGTCACCGCCCCCTGGCCCACGTCCGGCGCGTTCCCCGCCCGCGGCAGCGCCATCGCCCGCGTGGATTTTGACGTCGCTGTACTGCGGCTGGCCATCGCCGCCGGTGCCACGTTCGTTGGTGGTTTTAAGTGCGACGCCACCGCCGCCACCCACCCCAACTCCATCACTGAGATTCACGGCTCTTTCACCGGCGGGGAGAGGGCCAGCGTGCGGGCACGATGGGTGATTGTGGCGGAGGGGGTGCGTAGTGGCGTCGCCAAAAAACTAGGAGTGACCTGGCACCGAGGATTGGTGCACGGCGTGGCTGCCCGCAGCTATGTCACCACCCCCCACAGCAACGAGCCATGGATCCACAGCCACCTAGAACTCCGGGACGGCGAGGGAACGGCACAACCCGGCTACGGCTGGGTCTTCCCCCTAGGAGGGTCCGCTGCCAACCTTGGGTGCGGGGCGCTGGTCACCACCGCTCGCCCGGCAAAGGTGAACACGAAGAAGCTGCTGCGGCAGTATGCGGAACAGGTGCGCGGGGAATGGGGCATCGAGGGCGAACCGCAGCGGGTGACCAGCGCGCTGCTGCCGATGGGCGGGGCGGTCAGCCGCGTGGCTGGGCGCAATTGGGCGGTCATCGGTGACGCGGCGGCGCTGGTGAACCCACTCAACGGGGAGGGCATCGATTACGGGCTGGAATCCGGGCGCATGGTGGTGGAGCTGCTGGCGGATGCGGGGCGGAACCCGGAGGGGCTACGGTACATGTGGCCGGCTCTGCTGCGGGAGGAGTACGGCTCCGCGTTCAGCTTGGCGCGCAGGTTGGCGATGGTGCTGACGATGCCGGGGCTGATGAGCGCGCTGGGGCCGGTAGGGATGCGCGGCCCGCTGGCGCAGCCGGTGATGGGGGCGGCGGCGCGGTTGATGGGCAACCTGGTGACCTCGGAGGATAAGGATCTAGCCGGGCGGCTGTGGCTGGCTGCCGGCAGGCTCTCCCGCGGTGTGGACCGGCTAGTGGCGGCGGACGCGAGGCCCTTGTTTGGGGTGGACCGCTAGGCCAGTGGCTTGGTGGCGGCGTGGAGAGCTACGATGCCGCCGGTGAGGTTTTGCCAACCCACGTTCTCCCACCCATTGTCTGCGATTTCCCGGGCGAGTTCTTCCTGGTTAGGCCAGGCGCGGATGGATTCCGCCAGGTACACGTACGCCTCAGGGTTAGAGCTCACGGCCTTGGCCACGGCGGGCAGGGCGCGCATGAGGTATTCCTTGTAAATCGTGGAGAACACGGGCACCACAGGGGTGGAGAATTCGCCGATGACGAGCGTCCCGCCCGGCTTAGTCACGCGCGCCATCTCCCTCAAGCCGGCGCGGAAGTCCACGATGTTGCGCAGGCCGTAGTTGATGGTCACGGCGTCAAAGGTGTTGTCTGGGAAAGGAAGGTTGGTGCCGTCCCCGCAGATCTTAGGCACATCACGGTGTTTACCGGCGGCCAGCATGCCGAAGGAGAAGTCACAGGCCACGCAGTAGGCTCCGGTGGTGGCGAATTCTTCGGTGGACACGGCGGTGCCGGCAGCGAGGTCCAAGACAAGGTCCCCGGGCTTGAGGTCAAGGCGGCGGCGGGTGCGCTTGCGCCAGTAGCGGTCCTGGCCGAAGCTCAGGATCGTGTTGGTGAGGTCATAATTCTTCCCCACCGCGTCAAACATAGACGCGACCTCATGGGGTTTCTTTTCCAAACTAGCCCTAGACACGCGGTTCAGTGTACCCGCCCGTGCCCGCGGGAACCCACGGGCATGGGCGAGGCGGCGGTGATGCGCGGCTCGCGCAGCTGCTCCTCCGCAGTGAGCCGCGGATCCACCTGGGGACCGGGGATCTGGGAGTTTTCCGCGGCTGCCGCGCTGACTTTCTGCACCGGAGCCGCTGGTACCCGCTTGCCGCGCCCATGCGCACCGATGGCTTGGCGGTAATACCCCAGCAGCTGCTCCCCCAGGCTGGCCCAGGTTTTGTTCTGCACACCGGCCAGCGCGTTGGCCTTGAACATGTCCAGCTCCCCGTGGATCAGAGCGTCCACGGCATCCGGGAGCTGCTGCTCAAAGGCAGCCACGTTCAGCAGGAAGCCGTTATATCCGGGGGTGATGAGGTCCATCGGCCCGCCTGCCGCCGGGGCGATGGTCGGCACGCCAGAGGCCTGCGCCTCCTGAACTGCCTGGCAGAATGTCTCAAATTGGCCGGCGTGCACGAACACGTCCAGGCTGGCGTACGCCTGCGGTAGATCCTCGCCATACAACCCGCCCGTGAACACCGCCGTGGGCAGGGCCTTCTCCAATGCCGCGCGGTCCGGGCCGTCGCCCACGATCACCAGCTGCACATCATCCCGGCCGTTAAGCGCGGCAAGCTTTTCCACGGACTTCTCCGCTGCCAGCCGCCCCACGAAACCAACGATGGCGCGGCGGTCCTTCAACTCTACGGCCAGGCGATCCCCACCCATGTGGTCAATGACGTTGCGGCCGTGGCGCTTCCGCTCCCCCTCTAGCAGCCAGCTGCGGCGGAGGTCCTCACTCCGCTTGGAGGGGTGGAAGCGCACGGTATCCACGCCCCTGCCCCAGTGGTTCACGGACTTCACCCCGTGCTCATTGAGCTCGTCCATGGCCGGGGAACTGGGGGCAAGGGTGAGTACGCACATGTTGTGCAGCGTCTTCGTCCACCGCCACGCGGCCTTGGAGAGCAGCCTCATGCGGTAGTTGTTGGCAAATCCCGCCACATCCGTCTGGTACACCGCCACGCAGGGCAGCCCCATGGACTTAGCCACGATTGCCCCTGCCCCGCCCAGGACAAACGGGCTGGCCAAGTGGACAACGTCCGGCCGGAAAGCCTTGAGCTCCCGGCGGATGGAGGGCATGGGCACGCCCATGGGTAAGGAGTCCACCCCCGGGACTTCAATGGTGGGGACGCGCGCGATCCGGTAGCCCTCATAGTGGAAAATCTCTTCCTGTCCATCACGCGCACCCGGCGCGATGACCAGGGCCTCATGACCCTTTGCTCGCAGGTGTTCCAAGACCCGGAGGATGGAGTTCGTCACCCCGTTGACGTTGGGCAGAAAGCTTTCCGCAATGATGGCTACGCGCATGCGCTCTACCTTCCCTGATTCACGCTACGGGCGCATAAAGTTGAAGTGAACTTCATTCAAACAGTTTGCTAATTAAAAGTTACCGGGCTGGTGGTCGCAACAGCTTTTTCTCCCAGCGCCGCACGCCCCACAGCAGCACGGCCAGCACCATCAGCACCACCGCCATGGACGATAGCGCAGGGATGATCGCCAGCGTCCATCCTCGGCCCTGCACCTTCACGTTCTCCGGCTCGCTGAGCTGATACTCCACCTTGACCTGCTGGCCTTCCACCAGGCCAGTGGGGTACTTCAATCCCGTTGAGGGCTGGTGGTAGCGCCCGTGGGCATCCCGGTAGCGCACGGTGGTGCGCAGCTTGCCCACATCCGTCACTTCCGCCGTCGCTACACCCCGGTCTTTGGCGATGGCATAATCATCCACCGCCGCGGTCACGACCATGCCCGCGCAGATGAGCAGCGCCAGCACACCCAGTCCCAGCACGGCCTGCCGCACGCGGCGGATCACGTTCTCCCGGAAGGGCCTCGCTGGCTGGTTCACTGGCGTACTCACCGCGGGTTCACCTTGTCTGCGATGTACTTGTCCACCGCTGCTCGCTCGCCCCGATCCACCACCGCTTCAATCACGGTGATCCCGGTCTCGCCGGCCTCTGCGTGATTGTCGATCGCTATCGCGAGTTCTTGGGGCGACGCCACCTCCGCATGCGCAACCCCCAACGCCTCGCAGGCGGCACCGAGGTCCACGTCCACAGGGGTGCCGAAGACGCGCTCATACGCCCTCGTTCCATCATGGAAGTCCCGCAGGTGCTGCGCCCCCGGTTCCAGGGTTTCAAAGATCCCGCCCCCAGCGTCATTGACCACCACGATGAGGAGGTTGTCCGGCCTCCGCTCCAGCGGGCCGATGTTCAGCGCCGTGAGATCGTGGAGGAATGTGAGGTCCCCCATCACTGCCACGGTGCGTGGGGCGCGCAGCGCGTCCGGCTGCGTGCGGGCGTGCGCCATCGCCAGGCCGATGGCCGTGGACACCGTGCCATCGATGCCCGCCGCGCCACGGTTCGCGTGCGCCTCCACCCCGTCGAAGGGCATTCCGGCGCGGCTCGCATCCCGGATGGTGGAGGAGGCGCCCAGCACAGCCAGGTCCCCATCCCGCAGGGAATCTGCCACCACGGACATGGCGTGCACCCCAGAAAAAGCGGTGTTCTGGAGGGCCTCCTGCACCGTTTGCGCGCCGAGGTCACTGATGGCCCGGCAGACCTCCACCCACCCGGCCGGGTGCTCGCCTGTGACGGTCACGCGGCTGGCAACCTCATCCACGGTGCCGTACACGTCCGTCACCGTGGTCGTTTCCGTGAGTACCACCTGGCGGATGTCCTTGTTGGCCAACAGGCGCTGCACGCTGCGGTGGAGAGTGGGCCGGCCCAGCACCACGATCTGCTCTGGGGTGGTCTGCGCGGAGAACTCCCCCTGGCTCACAATGCCAGCAGACAGCAACCCCAGGGCCGCCGAATGTACGGGGAAATCCGGCGCGGGCGCCACGGGCTCCGCGGCCGTGGGCACGTCCGCGAGCTCGTCCATCTGCGCGCGGGCCCACGCCTTATCCGTCACGGACCCCGCGATCACGAGGGTGCGCTTGGAGAGGTCCACCGTCGCCGTGCCGTGTGGCAGCGGGCGCAGCTGAGTTGTCCCCTGGGGCAGTGAGGTTACATCTTCTTCGGCAACCTGCTGCGCCGCCAAGGTCAGTGCATCCAGATCCGCCGGGACAAGCGGCTCCACCAGCGGAACGTTCAGCTGCCCGGCGCCGCCGGAGATGGGGTGCGCTGTGGCGTCGCACAAGAAATCAACAGCAGCGCGTGGATCGCCGGACCCATCCGCCTCCGCGACCACGTGGCGGCCGAAGATCCCCACCTGGTCGATGGTCTGATTTGCGCCCGTGCCGATGAGCTCCGCGGGGCGATCAGCCGAGATGACCAGCAGGGGGACGTGGGACAAGGTGGCCTCCACGACGGCGGGCATGCAATTGGCCACGGCCGTGCCCGAGGTCATCACCACGGGCACGGGCTGGTTGCGGTGCTTCGCCAAGCCGAGGGCGAAGAACGCGGCGGTGCGCTCATCCGTGCGGACCTGCAGGCGGATGCGCCCGGCGCGTTCGGCCTCCACGAGGGCCAGGCTCAGCGGGGAGTTGCGGGACCCCGGGCAGACCACCGCGTCTGCGACGCCCCGGCGGATCAGCTGATCCACAATGCGCAGGGCGGTGGTGATGGAGGCGGGAGTCTCGGGGTGAGGCTGCTGGCTGGGGTTGTTCGGCTGCTGGTCGGTCACGGCACCCAAGATTACCCGCCGGTGGGGTGTGTCATGTCACGGTGCCCGCCAGCCCGGGGTTACTTCTGGGGCTGATGAGCGTTCCGGGCCTTTTACCTGCGGTGTGGACCTCACCCCTCCAGCACGCGGTAGCACTCCCGCACACGATCCAACCACCAGTCCCGCCGCTCCCCCGTCACCGTGCACTCCTTGAGCACCTGCGCATCCGGCACCACGGGCCCGACCACCATCCGCCCGTCCACAATCGGCCGCGCCGCCAGGTCCCGCTCAAAAAGGGTGCCCGTCGCCAGCCCTGCTGCCTGCGGGTCCACCATCATCCCGTCGTCATCGTCCAGCGCCGGCAACCGCGCCGCAGCAGCCAACCCCGCACCCAACCCCACCGCCGTATCCAGCGCGGAGCTCACAGTCACGGCCACGCCCCGGCGCCCCACCTCCGCAGCGATGTCCAGCAGCACATCCACCCCACCCAGCGGCGGCACCTTCAGCACCACCACGTCGCAGGCACCCGCGTCCACAACCTCGCGCACAGCCACCCGCGGATCCGCGGACTTCCGGATCGCCTCATCCGCCGCCACCCGCACAAACAACCCACGCCGCATCAACTGGCGCCGCAACTCCGCCAGCTCATCCGCACTCGGGCACGGTTGCTCCAGATAATCTATTTTTATGTGCGACGCCACCACAGCCTCAACCGCCTCGATCGCAGTGGATACGTCCCAACCCCCATTGGCATCGAGCCTGATAGCGGGATGTTCCGTGACCTCGTCATTGTCCATGAACCACTGCTTGACAGCCCGGATGCGGGCCAGGTCCTGGCCTAGGTGTTGGCCCTTCTCCGCCACCTTGATCTTCACCGTGGTGCACCCGGGGTAGCGCTGCATGAGCCGGTCAATCACGCCCGGGTCTTGATCCACGTCCACCGCCGGGATGGTGGCGTTTACTGCCACCGTCTCCCGCGCCGCCGGCCCCAAGGAGTCACTGAACCCCATGAGCAAGGAGGACCTCAACCACCTGGAAGCCTCTGGGGCGTCATACTCCACAAATGGGGCGAATTCGGACCAGGCGGTGGTGCCGTCGAACAATAAAGCTTCCCTGACCCCCACCCCGCGGAACCGAATCCGCATGGGAAGAGCAACCACGTGCGCGCGGGAGATGAGGTCATCGAGGGGTGGGAGAGTCAGCGGATCCATGCCCACCAGAGTGCCAAAGATTAGAATGCGGGACATGACTAACAACCCCTTCAACCCTGACCTGTGGCGCCCCGTGGAAGGCTTTGACTTCACGGACATCACCTACCACCGGCACGTCGGCGAGGGACGCGCCGATGGAACGGTGCGCATCGCGTTCGACCGGCCTGAGGTGCGCAACGCGTTTCGTCCCCACACCGTGGATGAGCTGTACCGGGCGCTGGATCACGCGCGGCGCAGCCCGGATGTGGGCACGATCCTACTGACCGGCAATGGCCCATCCACGAAGGACGGCGGCTGGGCGTTCTGCAGTGGCGGCGACCAGCGCATCCGCGGGCGCAGCGGCTACCAGTACGCTCGCAACCACGATGGGGACGTGTCTGCGGCCGGCGCAGACACGGTGGATGAGGCGCGTGTGAAGGCCGAGGGCGGGCGGCTGCACATCCTGGAGGTGCAGCGGTTGATCCGCACGATGCCGAAGGTGGTCATCGCGGTGGTGAACGGCTGGGCCGCCGGTGGCGGGCACAGCCTGCACGTGGTGTGCGACCTGACTCTCGCCAGCCGGGAGCACGGCAAGTTCAAGCAGACAGATGCGGACGTGGGCTCCTTCGACGCCGGCTACGGCTCCGCGTACCTGGCGCAGCAGGTGGGGCAGAAGTTCGCGCGGGAGATTTTCTTCCTGGGGCGGACCTACGATGCGGAGACGATG
>DXFZ01000094.1 GCA_019114175.1 Candidatus Corynebacterium gallistercoris | reverse complement strand
ATCCCTGATTCAACCAGCGCGACCGCGTCAGCCTTGAACTGCTCGTTGTAGATCTTTGGCATGTCAACATCCTTTCGTGCTCCACACCTGTGAAGCAACCCTGGTGTCAACCAAACCTTCAGCAGTCCCGGCTGTATTTGAGCAATCGCCAACGGAGATGGTGGCTGGGCAGGAAATTAAGAGGCTTGTGTGGAAATTTTTACAGGTGAGGGGCGTGCTGCCGGGAGATTTAAAGGATCTTGTTTGGACAGGAGCAGCCCAAGAGAATCAAGCAGGTTTGAGAGCTGGCGGGCAAGACTCTCCGAGGGCGAGTAGTGGCCGACCACCATGGGCTGCTTGCTCTCCCTGCGATGATCGCCATGAAGTAATCTCTTCATGGCTCGTAGCAAGAGGTCCGTTGGCTAGAGAGCAGGTCGATCTGACTTGTGGTCGACCTGATGGGGGTGCGGAGGACTACTGGCATATTAAGAAGAATCATGAGGCTGACTGGACCCAAGTAGCTAGTATGGCTCCATTTAGGGTTGGGAGATGGAGAGATCTTGCTGATTTAGTGATAACTAAGTCATTGAGAGATCCGGAGCGCTATGGGCACCGTAAATCTAATAACACTACCTGTTATACGGCTAAACTGTTTCTGGTGAACCGGTCGAACGGAAGGCGTGTTTATCAGATGTACGCTCAAATTGCAGTATCCAACAACAATCTAGTGATTGTAACGGCCTTCCCTCGAAAAGAAAAGGGATGCTAGAGCAGGTGAGTCATTTTGGATAAAAAATATTTCAAGCTGTTTCTTGCTGGATTTATTTATTCCTTAACGGAAAATGGTTGCGATTGTGAAATTCTTTCGACGAGCGCTCGTGGGATTAAACTATCGCCTTTTAAAATTCTGCACGATGATCACTTTATGAAGGACGGGAAAAGTAGCGGTAGGTGGGGAAAAACACACGTTCAACTGTTTTTCGATTGGGGACGATTGAGTATAAATTTTCTGAATGAAAATCCATACCCTGAATTAATTTTAGATCCAGATAATTTTTGCTGGAGTGAGCTCAACTTTAATGAACAGAAAAAGCTAGCGTGGGAGATCGGAGGGCTGTTTGCTTCCCATCTCTTCGTATCTCTGTTGGCAGTGGATTTCGTCTGGAGGGAACGAGAGGGGTTAATGGTGGAAGATTTTGTTGCATTGTTCACTGTCGGGAGCCTTGATGATCGCCCAAGGAGAGAGAATTTCTATCTTTTAGAGAAGCGTGGAGTGTGGTTTCATGAGGGTTTAATCGGTGAGCTCGTCCCTCTTGTAGAACTTCCGCCACTACAAGGTCCACCTGAGCTTTTGGAATCGACGGAAAAGGGCTAGACACCTTAATAAAATGGCTGAATGTTAGATGTTGAGTCTTCTAGAGTAAAACAACCCCTATCTCAGCTTGGTAGTTACGCTCCTACGCACTCTAGATTGAGAAGAGCTTGTTTACCCACAAGATCCGCTAAGTTCATACTTGACAGTGTCTTATCGATAGGTTTTTAAACATGTTTCCGAAAAAGGTCGCTCTGATAGCATGCGCTTTTCTAATTGGTTGTGTATCGTACTCATCTAGCCTGAACGAAGACGTTGATCAACAGGCCTTGAATGCTACGCAGGTGATTCTGTCAATTGGTCCAGTCGTTGAGGGGAGCTCATGCCATAAGAGTACATACATAGGTGTGGGACAACACGGGAAAGAGGTCTTCCGAACAGTCGTTGAGGGAAAGATGTATCCGGGAGCGGCGATTCTTGGCGACGATGTGTTCATCTCTACCAAAGATGAGGTTCTTTCCTTAGCTACTCCTCGCTCTTTGTCGGCACCGTCTCGCGATATGGAAAGAATGTCCGTATCTGATTCTGGTGAAACGGCTGTTTTTATTTATAACATTCCCGCGGGAGATAAATTCGCTTACGGCTATAGTCTTGTTGGGAGGGAGATGCTTAGCGGTAGAATTAATGGCGGAGTGCAGAATGTCGTGCCTTTTGACGAAGGATTCATACTCTTTACGCGCCAGGTAGCAAAAGGGGGTAATGAATGGTCACTTCTTTACTTGGATTCTTCCGGAAAAAAGAAATACTTAGAGTTACCAAAAGAACTGCATGTCAACTCGCGTAGTCTTGGAGAATATTATTTACGAAATGGCCCGGATGGATCACTAATATTTGCTAAAAGGAGTCCTAAAAAGCCCGGCGCTTCCATCCAGGCGGAGGTGTACGAACTTGATCTGGCAGAAGGGAGTTGGAGTTTCAACCGGTTGCTTCCGGACTGGTCGCCTAATCTAAGTGACATTCTTGCCTCGGTTCCATTGAAGGATGGGAGACTTGCGGACGTAACTGAGCGAGGGGAAGTTGTCTTGCATGATGCGACTGCTCCTGGGGAAGTGGAGGGAGGCGTTATTCCGGATTGGAAGTTCCGTGATGAGTTCGGTGGGGTTCATTCTTCCGATGATGACCATTTCTTTATCAGGCAGAGCGGAAATGTAAAGATTTACAGCTGGGACAATTTGAATATTCCGGTCTATGACATAGATCTTCCTGATCATGACAATCTATTCGGCGGAGATTGTGATATTTCCTGGGTGTCGACTCGGTAGGTTCGTGGAAGCGAGGATGCTGCTTGTGTGTTCATGAGGGCTGCTGCACGTGGTTCATCGGGCGCTCTGGTTGAAGTAGAACGTGAGATCTAATAGTGCTATACAAGAAGGGTGTCTCACCACAACACCTACCGCTTTTCCCGCGCCGCTCCGCTGAGCTGGTCGCAGCTAGAGCGCATCCTCTCCGGCAAGGAGATCGGTGGCTTGCGGGCTGTCGATATCGCGGGAGGGACTGGGGAAAAGGCTCGCATTCAGTCTCTTGCGGCTCGGCAAGAAGCAGAGGTGAGCAACCGCCAGAAACGGTGGAATGAAGCGGCCTGCCAGGTCCCTTTCGCTGAACTGCATGCCTGTTCCGCTTATAGTTTCCTCCGCGGCGCCAGTACACCAGAGGAGATGGTGGAGCACGCCCGAGAACTAGGGCTTGCTGCCGTGGCATGCCTGGACAGGGATGGTTTCTACGGGGCCCCCCGCCTAGCCATGGCGGCGGCGGAGGCGGGGGTGAACACCGTCTTCGGCGCTGAGCTTAGTGTGAACGGCAAGCTGAACCACTCGCTTACCGTGCTGTGCCGAGGGCAAGAGGGCTACCGGCGCTTGAGCCGCCTCATTACCAAGGCCGCTATGGCGGATAGGGATAAAGACACGGTGATCTACCCACCCCTGGAGGAGATTGCCGCCGCCTCCCGCGGAGAAGATGGTGCTCGCGGCGCTGCGGATAGCGAATCTGCCTGGATCATCCTGCTGGACTGGAACTGGATCCGCCAACCCGCCCGCGCTAAGAATATAGTAGAACTTTTTGGCGAAGAGAACTGTGTGATAGAACTCGCCCACACCATGGACCCAGCAAACTGGGATAGAAACGTAGCTCTCCACGCCTTCGCTCAAGAAAACGGGCTACGGGAGATAGTCAGCGCCCAACCAAGCTGCGCCACCCCCGCATCGGCGCGCCTGGCGGGGGTCAAGAGCGCACTCCATCGCAGGAAGGACATCTCCGCCGCCGAACCATTCCAGCACCCCACCGGCGGCAACTGGTTACGCAGTGGAGAAGAGATGCTCAAGCTCGCTGGTGACTGCCCATGGCTCGCCCGGGCCGTCACCACCACAGTGGAGATAGCAGAAGAATGCGCCTTCACTCTCAACCTCATCGCCCCCCAATTGCCGCACTTCCCAGTACCGGAGGGGCATACGGAGATGTCCTGGTTGCGAGAAGTCACCGAACGCGGCGGCACGCACCGCTACGGCCCGCGCACGCAGACCAACAGTGCCACGGCAGAAGCCTGGCGCACCATAGACAAGGAGCTCGCCACCATCGAAGCACTGGGCTTCCCAGGCTATTTTCTCATCGTCCATGACATTGTGAGTTTCTGCCATGACAACAACATCTTCTGCCAAGGCCGCGGCTCCGCAGCTAACTCTGCGGTGTGCTTCGCCCTCGGCATCACCACGGTGGATGCTGTGGCCGCGGGCCTGCTGTTTGAGCGCTTCCTCTCCCCGGAACGTGATGGCCCACCCGATATCGACCTAGACATTGAGTCCGGCCGCCGTGAAGAAGCCATTCAGTACGTCTATTCCCGCTATGGGCGTGACAACGCCGCGCAGGTGGCGAACGTGATTACCTACCGCCGTAAGGGCGCGGTGCGGGATGCCGCACGAGCCCTGGGGTATGCGCCCGGCCAGGTGGACGCCTGGACTCGTGGACTGGAGCCGGCGCCAGAGATGGTTGAACAGGTCGCGGAGCAATTGCTGGATCATCCCCGCCACCTCGGGATCCACTCCGGCGGCATGGTCATTTGCGACCGCGCCATCGCGGACGTGGTGCCCACGGAATGGGCACGGATGGACAACCGCTCTGTGGTGCAGTGGGACAAGGATGACTGCGCCGCCGTGGGGCTGGTGAAGTTTGACCTGTTGGGTCTGGGCATGTTGGAGGCCATCCACCACGCCGTAGACCAGGTGGCCACCCATCGTGGCCGGCACATCGAGCTGTGGCGCCTGGACCCCGTGGAGAGGGAAGTCTACGCCATGCTCTGCCGCGCCGATGCCGTGGGCGTGTTCCAGGTGGAATCCCGGGCGCAGATGAACACGCTGCCGCGGCTGAAACCGCGCACCTTTTTTGATCTGGTGGTGCAGGTCGCGCTCATCCGCCCCGGACCCATTCAGGGCGGTAGTGTGCATCCTTTTATTCGACGCCGCAACGGGGAAGAGCCGGTCACCTTTGACCACCCGTGCTTACAGCCTGCCCTGGAAAAGACTCTGGGAATTCCGCTGTTCCAGGAACAGCTCATGCAGGTCGTCGTGGACGCAGCCGGGTTCTCCGGGGCGGAAGCGGACACATTGCGCCGCGCGATGGGATCCAAGCGCTCCTCGGAAAAGATGGAACGCCTCCGCGCACGTTTCTACCAAGGCCTAGCAGAAACCAACGGCATCACCGGGGAGGTGGCGGACACGCTGTGGAACAAGATCGTGGCCTTCGCCGCCTACGGCTTCCCGGAATCCCACGCGCAATCCTTCGCCTCCCTGGTGTACTACTCCGCCTGGTTTAAGTACCACTACCCGGCAGAGTTCTGCGTGGCCCTGCTGCGCGCCCAGCCGATGGGATTCTATTCCCCACAGTCCCTCATCGCGGATGCCCGCCGCCACGGCGTGAGAATCCTGCCGGTGGATATCAACGAGTCCTACACCCAGCCGGATACCGTGCTGGATGAGGAAGGTGATCCCATCCGCACTCCCCGCGGCATCCACGGGCTGGGACGGGCAGAAGGTGAGCCCGTGGGTGCAATACGCCTCGGGCTGGCTGCCATCGGAGGCATCGGGGAGAAGGTGGCGGACAAGATCGTCGAGGTCAGGGAACGTATTGGCCGTTTTGCCCACGTCAGCCAGCTCTCCCGGGAAGTGGGTCTGACCGTGGCGCAGGTGGAGCACCTGGCCAAGGCAGGCGCGCTAGATAGCCTCGGGATGGGCCGGCGCCAAGCCGTGTGGGCCGCGGGCATCGCGGCCACCGAACAGGCCGGGATGCTGCCGGAGACCTCGGAGATCACCGCGCCGGCACTGCCTGGCATGAATGCCTTCGAACTCGCCGCGGCCGATCTGGCCGCCACGGGGATGACGCCCGCGGGGCACCCGGTGGAGCTGTTGCGTTCCTTCCTGCAGCAATGGCACCGCCAGCCCAGCATCGGCGGAGTGAACAGTGGCCGGGTGCGGGGAGGGGCGGCGGTGGTGGCGTCGCAACAATTAAAAGACGTACCCGATGGCACGCGGATCCGCGTCGCCGGAGTAATCACCCACCGGCAAGCGCCGCGCACCGCAGGAGGAGTGGTGTTCATGGGGCTAGAGGATGAGACGGGTCTAGCCAACGTGATTGTGCCCAAGGGGCTATGGAACAAGCAACGGGTAGAGGCGCTAAGCGCGAAGATCGTGGTGATCCGCGGGATTGTGCACAATGCCTCCGGTGCGGCCTCGGTGACAGCGGACCTCATCGAGCCCGTGGAACCGGCGTTGCAGCCTGCTGCGCAACTGGCCAATAGCAGTGGTGGAGCACGAGATTTCCGTTGATCGGCGGGTGGTGTTGACAAGTCCTATCCAGGCCAGAACAATCAACGGAGTGACACACCGCCAACCGATGGAAAAGGTCTACCGACGCAGAAGGCTCATTGCCGCTGTGGCCGTGGCTCTCTTTGCCATTGGCACCGCTGCGGGAATCGGCGTTGCGCTGCAAAAAGCGACCGGATGGACCGAAGAGGAATGGGCGGCACATACCAGCGTGCGGGAACCCGCAGATTATGCGCCCGCCACCGCGGTGGCCATCCAAGAGCCGGAACCCACTATGCCCAGCGCCACGCCCACGCTGCGCGAATCTAAGGACCCCCGGCCCGTGCAGAATGCGCCGGGGCCAGGGGAGACGAAAAGCGTGACCATCGAAACCAGCGGGGTCTTGCGGTCCTTCCTGCTCAGCGCTCCCGTGGGCGTGGAAACGCTGGAAGGAACCGGGGAGCCGCGGCCGCTCATCCTGGCATTCCACGGGTATACAGAATCCCCCGAATCCATGTCCCGTTACACCGGGCTCACCAAAGACGGGGCGATTGTGGCCTACCCGAAAGGCATAGGCGAAGCTTGGGAGGGCGCGCCCTATTCCAAGACGGATGGCGGGCAGGATGTCCGCTTTGCGACAGACTTGTTGGAGAGGATTTCCGCCACCTACCGAGTGGACGCCAACCGCATTTACGCTGCCGGGATGTCTAATGGCGGCGGTTTCGTGGCCAAGCTGGCCTGCGAAGTGCCGGAGGAGTTCAGCGCGATGGCCTCCGTGGCGGGCGCCTACTACCCGGGAACCTGGCGCGGCTGTACTGGGCCCACCGGAGGAGGAAAAGGGGAGAGTAGCCAGCCCGCAGGGTCCGGACCGGAGTTCGCCCGTGGCCCCAGTGTCCCATTCCTGGAAATTCATGGCCGCCAAGATGAAACCATCGAATACGATGGCGGCCACCGGCACGGCAGCACGTATCTCGGAGCCATGCAATTCTCCAGCCTGTACGCCAGCCGCTCCGGATGCTTCGGTGCCCCCAGCACCACGCGTGCCACGGATAAAGTCCTGCGCGTCGTGTGGCCGGGCTGTGACGATGACGCAGAAGTCACCCACCTTGCCATCGCAGATGCGGGACACACGTGGCCCGGTGAATCCACAGGTGAAGCAGGTGCGGCCTCTGGAGATGACTTCTCTGACAGGCGATCCAATGCAGTGACGGCTACCAACGAGATCATGGCTTTCTTCAATCGTCACCAAATCACCTAGGATGGGTGGGCAATAAAAAGTTTTCACAGGGAGTGAAGAGAAACCATGCCCCAGCCCAGCGCTGCTCATCAGCCCAGATCCCGCGCATGGCGCGGAGTGGACATCATCACCGCAGCCGTGCTGGGCGTGGCCTGCGGACTCATCTTCTGGATCTGGAACGGCGTGGGCGGGGCCGGGTACGGTGCCTTCGATGCCATCACACCGGGTCTGGGCGGCCTGTTCAACGGCGGATGGGTGCTGGCCGCCGTGCTGGGCGGGCTTATCATCCGCAAGCCCGGCGCCGCCCTCTTCGTGGAGGTCGTGGCCGCCAGCGTGTCCGCACTCATCGGCAATCAGTGGGGCATCGAAACCCTTTACTCCGGCGTGGTCCAGGGGCTGGGCGCAGAACTCGTCTTCGCACTATTCGCCTACCGAGCTTTCAGCATGAAGGTGGCCGTGCTGGCAGGCATGGCCGCAGGGGCTGCGGAATGGGCGCTTGAACTCGTCACCAGCGGAAACTTCGCCATGAGCCTCAGTTACAACCTCATCTACCTGGCCTGCACTGTGGCATCCGGCGCGGTGCTGGCGGGCGTGGTGGGCTTCGCCCTCATGAAGGGCCTGGCCGCGACGGGGGCGCTGGACCGCTTCGCCGCCGGTAGGGAACACCGGGACCTTGTGTAAGTGACCCGCGGCCTGGTAGAAATCAACAACTTCGGTTGGCGCCACGCCGGCCGGAAGAACCCCGCCATCGCCGGGCTCACCCTCACCATCCATCCCGGCGAGCGCGTCCTATTACTCGGCGCATCCGGGGCGGGAAAATCAACACTCCTGGCGGGCATCGCCGGGGTACTGGGGGACGAAGAAGAGGGGGGAACAAGAAGGCCACATCCTCATCGACGGGCTCCCGCCCGCCCGCGCCCGTGGCCGCGTGGGCATGGTGATGCAGGATCCAGACTCGCAGGTCATCGCCTCCCGGGTGGGCGATGACGTGGTCTTCGGGTGTGAAAACCTGGGCGTGCCGCGGGAGGAGATGTGGCAACGGGCCACAGAAGCCCTACACATGGTGGGATTGGCAGAACTAGAAGCCACCATGGAGGCCACCCTGGCCCGCCCGACCGTCAAACTCTCCGGTGGCCAGAAACAGCGCCTGGCGCTTGCAGGCGTGCTGGCCATGCAGCCGGGGGTTATTGTGCTGGACGAACCCACCGCCAACCTGGACCCGGTTGGCGTGGCCGAGGTCCGGGAGTCCGTCATCGCCGCAGCGGAATCCACCGGCGCCACGCTCATCGTGGTGGAACACACTTTAAGCACTTGGGCGGATCATGTGGACCGCGCCATCGTCCTCGGCGCGGCGCACGGGGGCACGCCCATCCTGGCCGATGGCCCTATCGCAGACGTGCTGGCCACGCATGCAGACAACCTCGTGGAAGCCGGATTATGGGTCCAGGGGATCCCTCCGGACGTGGACCCCCTGGCAGCCCCCGGAGCGGAGGGAGGCAACTGGGGCGAGGGGGCCGTCGCCACCATAAAAAACCTGGACATCGGCTGGTCAACGAACCAGCCCGTGCAGCAGAACCTCAACCTGGAAGTCCGCCGGGGGTCCACCGTGATCCAGGGGCCGAATGGCGCGGGGAAATCCACCCTCGCCCTGACGCTTGGCGGCCTCCTCCCACCGTTGTCCGGGACCGTGAACTACCCCGCGTACCGGCCACCGCAGCCGCATCAATGGCCGGCGAAGAAGCTGGTCCAGCGGGTGGGGTACGTCTTCCAAGATCCAGAGCACCAATTTGCCGCGAGGACCGTGCAGGAGGAACTCCTCCTGGGGCCACGGGCGACGGGAATGGACGCTGCACTGGCCGAAAGCCGCGCGGACGAATTGCTGGAGACGCTGGGGCTCAGCGCGCTGGGCCGGGCGAATCCCTACACGCTCTCCGGAGGGGAAAAGCGCCGGCTTTCGGTAGCCACAGTGTTGGCCACAGGCCCGGAGCTGGTGATCCTCGATGAACCAACGTTCGGCCAAGATCGTAGGACGTTCATGGCCATGGTGCGGTTGCTGCAGGATCTTGTGGCGGCGGGCACGTCTGTGGTTTCTATTTCTCACGACGCCACCTTCACAAAACTCATGGCACAGCATCAGATGGTGGTGGGCGCGTGATCTTAGACAAGATTGATCCAACGACGCGGATCCTGGCCCTCATTGTCCTCACCACTCCACTGTTGCTCAGCATTGACGTGGTCTCCGCCTCAGTGGCCTTGGCCGCAACTGTTGTGCTGGCGCCACTGTGCGGAGTGGGGCCGATGCGTCTGCTCCGGCGCGGCTGGCCACTGCTAGCGCTGGCGCCGCTGACGGGCATCAGCATGCTGCTGTACGGGCGTGCCGGGGGAGAGGAATACTTCAGCTTTCTGCTGATCAAGGTCACGGAAAACTCCGTGAGCCTGAGCATTGCGGTGATGGTGCGCGTGCTGGCGGTAGGGCTGCCCGCGGTGGTGCTCACGGCGGACATGGACCCCACGCGGCTGGGGGACGGGCTCGCTCAGCTGTGGCGGTTGCCGGCGCGGTTCGTCATCGGCGCGGTGGCAGGTGTACGGTTGGCGACGCTCTTCCGCCAAGACTGGCAAGCCCTAGACCGGGCAAGGAGGGCGCGCGGGCTAGCGGATGAGAATAAGGTGAAGCGCTTCCCGAAGCAGATGTTTGCCTTGCTGGTGCTGGCGCTGCGGCGTGGTTCAAAGCTCGCCACGGCGATGGAGGCCAGGGGCTTCGGTGCGGAGACCGGGCCGGATGGGCAGCCTGTTCAACGGACATGGGCCAGGCCCGCGCGGTTCGGGTGGTGGGACGTGGCGATGCTGCTCGTGTGTGCGTTGGTGAGCGCCTTGGCTCTGGGGATTGCGGTGTACACGGGAGACTTCCGGCTGCTGGGAGTGGTGGGGTCTAATGCCAACTAAACGGCCTCTGACGGTGCTGATGGATGGACGCAGCGGCGCGGGGAAGACAACGCTGGCTGATGAGCTGGCCAGCTTGATGGCGGAGGTGACCGGGCGCGCACCCCAAGTGGTGCACATGGATGACCTGTACCGGGGATGGGGAGGAATGGAAGCTGGTCAGGAGATCTTGGCTTCCCAAGTCTTGGCGCGGGAGGGCGCAGGGTTTGAGCCATGGGACTGGAATGCAGGCAGCGCCGGGGCGCGGGTGCCAGTGGACGCTTCCGGGGACCTCATCGTGGAGGGCTGTGGCGCGGTGTGTGAGCAGGCCGTGCAGGCTGCTTGGATCCGGTCCGGGGCGCGGGTGTGCACGGTCTGGGTTGAGGCACCAGTGCAGTTGCGCAAACAACGGGCGCTGGCTCGGGATCCGGAGTTCGCAGAATTTTGGGACTTCTGGGCAGGCCAGGAAGACAAGCACCTCGCCACCATGCCGGAAACAGACGTGGTGGTGGAGGTGACGGACACCGGCCACGGTGGGTGGGATCAGCCGTGAGGATGCCCACTAGGTGGACAGATCAACCTCGGTGTACTCGGTGAAGGGATCCAGCATCCAAGCTAGGGCGCGGTGGCGCTCTAGTAGGGCGGAGGCTTGCGCGGGCTCTAGGTGTGCGCCCTCGGTGGCCTGGCCGTTGCGCTGGCGGATGTCCTGATCCACGGCGTACCACCGCAGGGAGAATGTCCGCTCCCACACATCACACAATTCGGGCAGTTCCACCAGTGAAAGGTCACTCGCGGACCGGCCTTCCCGGTCAACGCTGCGCAGGCCCGCGCGGAGGGCGGGAATGTCTGCCGGCTGGATGGTGGTGGTGTCCATCTCCACCAGGCCCAAGGCCCAGGCCATGATTTCCGCGGCCATCATGGACCACACAAGCTGGCCTGCGGCATCCTTGACATCCTGTGGGTATTCCACGGCCTCTGGGCCTTGGAGTGATTCCACGCGGCTGATGAAGTGCTGCTCTGGTTCCGTGAGATTCTCAAAGGTGCGGGTGGAGCCTGCCCGGATGGCTTGGAGATCAACGGGTTCGCCATCCAAGACCTTGCCGGCGATGGTGGCTACCACTGCCAGGGTGACCGCCCGGTTAAGAATCTGCTCTGGTGGCCGCACCTGTGCCTCCCGCTCGCTCGTTACTGGGGGGAGGGAAGGAGCCACCTTGAATCCGCGGTTCCACAGGTCTCCGCGCACGCGACGCATCCGCTCATATGCTTCTGGTGGGTGAGGTACTGCCTCCAGCGGAGTTGCCGGATCCAGCAGGTCCCTACCTTGGGCGTTGCGCACTGTGCCGTCCGGCATGAAGAAGATGGGATTTGTCTTTTCCGCCCACCCTGCAAATTCCTGGAGGTCAGTAGGACTGTAGTTGTCGGGGCGGTCAAAGACGTATTGCGTTTTCACCGCGCGGATGTGTTGTACCACGCCATGCGTGATGCCGTTATACCCCTGCCCACGGTCTGTACCTTGCTGGGTGGCGAACCCTTCAAAGCCCTTGAGGTGCTGGTACATGTCCTGGCTCTCTGGGGAGCCTTGTTCAAGTGACCGGACCGCTGTGGCCTCCCCGCCAGGGGAGGTGGGGTGGAAGGGCACGGGTTCCCGAACGGTGCAGTAGGCGTTGATGTAGATGCTCATGTCTTTCAGCCTAGGTACTTTTCTTGGGAATTGTATGGCTGCAGGTTCTAAAATAGCTGTGTTATGCGCCAATCCACCCACCCATCCCTAGCTCCGCAGGGCACAGCCATTGCCTACATCGTCCGCGATGGCGGTTATCCATTTGCCGTGCAGGCCCAGCTCAGCCCCACGGGCATCGCTCAGGAGCGGCCCGTGCAGCTACCTGTGGAGGGGCCGGTAACCAACGTATTGCACTCCCCGGATGGCCGGTGGATTGCCTGCGAGGTCTCCCCGAAGGGATCCGAGCGCCTGGAGACGTTTATTGTCTCCACCGACCCGACCATCCCCGGCGCTACCGCTTTGCGCAATGCCTTTGACGCGAAGACCACCCCTGGTGGAGTGGGATGGGCTGCACCTAGCAATGGACGCGGTGGCCTCCGATGGAATGACCGAGGCCCGGTTGGTCGACCCGAATACCTCCCGCTACCAGGTGATGGACCGCCGCATCGATTCTTTGCTGGTGGCAGCGGAGGCCGGCTATTGCCTGATGCGGGTAGGCCCGCGCGGCAACCGGGAATTGCTGCTGGTCACCCCCGAAGGCGAATGGATACCGTTGCTTCCCCCAGAGCCGGGTGCTGCCACGGAAGTAGGCCGCATTCTGCCGCTGAATGGAGACCATCTTGTGGTGTTGGTGGTCACCGATCATGGGGCGGACCGCAAGCGGGTGATGCGCCTGGTGGTGGACGTTTCCGCGCCCCGCCCGGTCCGCTCTGAGTGCGAGGAGCTGATCAGTAACCCCGATGCAGATGTGGACGAGTTCGTCATCAGCGAGGACCTCTCCACCGCCGCAGTGTTATGGAACCAGGGCGGCGTCTCCCAGCTGGAGCTGCTTACCCTCGGGGAGGATCAGAAGGTTCAGGTCCGCCGCACGGTGGAGCTGCCGGGGATGGTGGCGGCGGACCTTTCCATCACTGATGATGGTAGCCTGCTTGCCGTGACCGTGGAGGGGCCGAACCTTCCCCCGACAGTGGAGACCTTGCGGATTGATGCCGGCCGGGTGGAGCCGCTGGACCAGCCCCGTTCTGACCGGCTCCACGAACTCGCCCGCGCCGGCGAGGCTCCCGAGTTGGTGCACTTTACCGCCCGCGATGGCCTTGAGCTATCCGGGTGGCTGTACCTCCCTGAGGATCCAGCGCCGCACCGGCCAGCATATATCCACTTGCATGGTGGCCCGGAGGGGCAGTCCCGCCCTTCCCACCACGATGTTTTGACCGAGCTTGTGGAAGCGGGGATCACGGTCTTTACACCCAACATTCGCGGGTCCCGGGGGAATGGGCGCGCATTCTCTCATGCCGATGATCGCTACGGCCGCTTCGCGGCAGTGGATGATGTTGCGGACTCTGCTGCTTTTTTGTGCGACGCCACCCTCGCCTCCCCCGGCCACATCACAGTAGGCGGCCGCAGCTATGGCGGTTTCTTGGCTGTGTTAGCTGCATGTTTGCATCCGGATCTGTTCAGCGGGGTGGTGGATGCGTGTGGCATGAGTAGCTTTGAAACCTATTTCGAGTCAACCGAGCCGTGGCTCGCGTCCGCGGCTTCCCCGAAGTATGGCTATCCCATGCATGACGCGGAGCTTCTCTTGGCTATTTCTCCCCTTTATAGGGTGGACCAGGTTCAAGCGAGGGTGCTCCTGCTGCACGGTGATAACGACACTAACGTGCCTGTCTCGGAGTCCAGGCAGCTCTATGACGCACTCGTTGCCTCAGGTAAGAAGGCTGAACTGGTGCTGGTTCCGGGGGAGGGGCACCAGTTTGTGAAGCCGAAGTCTAGGCAATTGATTGCAGAAACTATGCTCGAGTTTTTCGGCAAGGCGGCCCGCAAGGTCTCTTAGTTTTTCGCCCCGGGGAGTAGTTGACTTTGTCACACCGGTGCTACTCGTGGCTACTGGGAGCTATGTTGGGGGCATGGTGAGCATGAAACGACAACTGCCGAACCCGAAGGACCTATTCGACCTGGTGGGTTTCAAAAAGCCCACACTGGATTTCAAGGCCAGGAGGTTGGCCGAGGCGCAGACCATCTGGGATTTGAGGGCTATCGCCAAGAGACGCACCCCCGCCGCGGCCTTCGATTACACAGACGGTGCCGCGGATGAGGAGATCTCCATGCGCCGATCCCGGCAATCCTTCCGTGACCTGGAGTTCCAGCCAAATATTCTCAACGACGTGTCCGAGGTGGACATGACCCGGGAGGTCTTCGGAGGGCCTTCTGCCCTCCCGTTTGGCATTGCACCGACGGGCTTTACTCGTCTCATGCAGACCGAAGGCGAGCGCGCCGGGGCCGCGGCGGCTGGGAGGGCGGGGATCCCGTTTTCCCTATCCACACTCGGCACCACGTCCGTTGAGGAGGTCAAGAAGGCAAACCCGCACGGCCGGAATTTCTTCCAGCTCTATGTCATGAGGGACAGGGAAATCTCCTATGGGTTGGTGGAACGCGCCGCGAAGGCGGGCTTTGACACCCTCATGTTTACCGTGGACGCTCCCGTGGCAGGTGCGCGGCTGAGGGACAAGAAGAACGGTTTTTCCATTCCACCGGAGCTCAGTATCTCCACGATTGCCAACGCCATCCCTAGGCCATGGTGGTGGTGGGATTTCCTCACCACAGAACCGCTCGAATTCGCCAGCCTGACCAGCACCGGGGGAACTGTGGGCGAGCTGCTCAACAACGCCATGGACCCCACAATCAGCATGGAAGACCTGACCACTATCCGGGATATGTGGCCCGGCAAGCTGGTGGTGAAGGGAGTGCAGACCCTCGAGGATGCGAAGAAGCTGACCGATGCGGGAGTGGATGGACTAGTCCTCTCCAACCACGGCGGCCGGCAACTCGACCGCGCCCCAGTGCCATTCGAGCTGCTCCCTAGCGTGGTGAAGGAAGTTGGCCACCATCTGGACGTGACAATGGACACGGGAATCATGCACGGTGCAGACATCGTGGCGGCGATCGCCCACGGGGCCCAGTTCACCTTCATCGGGCGCGCCTACCTGTACGGCCTCATGGCCGGTGGTGAGGCCGGGGTAGACCGCGCAATCGCTATCCTGCGCGAACAGATCCACCGCACCATGCAGCTCATCCAGGTGCCCAGCCTGGAAGAGCTCAAGCCGGAACACGTGGTCAGGCTTCCCAGGGCTTAGGGGACATCTGCACCCCAGCCTCAGCCAACCGGCGGGCATACGGCAACCCAAGGCCAGTGGCTGGGGTCAGCACACCAGCCATGTCCGGGAGGTCCTGGCCCTCCTCAACCAGTGTGAGTGCCGCCTGGCTGAGCATAAGAGCAGTGCCCTTGTAACCCGGGTCAGCGCCCAACCCCAGGGAGGCTGTGATGGTGCGGCGGGAGGGCGTCGCCCCATAAAAAGAGCAAGAGAAAAAACCGGAATCGCGGGCGGCCTCATCCGGGCCCTCACCCGGCTCCGGAACCCAGCGGGACAACAAGCCGCGCAGCCGAGGCTGGCTGAGGGCAAGCATCACCGCGCCCAATCCCGCAGCGATGCCATAGGCACGAAGGCGACCGCGCATGCCGGTGCCAACCGACATGTACTCCGAATAGCGTAGCTTCTCACCATAAGCTTGGCCGAGCAGGGAATTTGAACGCCGCACAACCCGCGTATTCACCCCCGCCATGACGAACGGAGCTGCCCAGCCTTGGCGGGCACCAACCTTGTCAGTGCGGATGACCCCGTAATCGGGCTGCTTGCCCAGATCCGGTTCCTGATCCGGCTGAGGAGACAACGCATAGGGGTCGGCCACCGCGCGGGCGAGGTCACGGTTCTCCTTGGTGGCAGCGAACTGCTCCCGCATCGAGTCCACGGTGCCACCAGACACGCCACCCTTCATCTTGACCAACATCGTGGCCTGAGCAAGCTCCTCGCCCGTACTTTGCGTGGCCTTGTGGAGGAGCAGCATGCCCATGTCCGAGGGCACGGAATCAAAGCCACAACTGTGGATGATCCGTGCGCCGGACTCTTGGGCGCGGGAGTGGTTGGCCCGGATGCTATCTCGGATAAACAGCACCTCGCCGGTGAGGTCAACGTAATGGGTGCCGAGCTCCGCGCAGGCGGTGGTCAAAGGCAGTCCGTAACGGTAGTAGGGGCCAACAGTAGAGATGACCACCGTGGTATTGCGAGCCATTGCTGCCAGGGATTGCCGGTCTGCGGAGTCTGCGATGACCAGGGGGAATTCAGCGGCCCTTGGGTGGGAGGCGGCCACCTCGCGCCGGGTGGCCTCCAACTTCTGCCGGTTACGGCCGGCGAGGGCGATGCGAACGTGGCTAGGGGCGTTGGCTGCTAGGTAACCTGCGGTGAGTTTGCCTACGAAGCCGGTGGCTCCGAACAGGGTGATATCAAGGCTGCGGTCAGAAGTGTTCATGGAGTTCATTTCTCCATTGTGGCCTAAGACTGGTAGTTAGTGTTCAAGTGAATGATGCCAAGCCGCTGCACGTGATCTTCGACCGACCGGTGATCCCGCCGAATACTGGAAACGCCATCCGGATGTGCGCCGGGAGCGGAGCGCACCTCCACCTGGCGGGGCCACTGATCTTCAAGTTCGATGACAAGCACCTGCGGCGGGCAGGATTGGATTACCACGATCTGGCGGACGTACATCAGCACCAGGACATTTCCGCTGCATTGGACGCTGTGATGGATCCGGCCATAGGTAGCGGGCGAGTGTTCGCTTTCACCTCATCGGGGAAGCGGTGGCATACGGATGTGGACTATCAACCCGGAGACGCGCTGCTGTTTGGCCCGGAGCCCACGGGGCTGGAGCAGGCGGTGTTAGAGGATCCGCGAGTCACTGAGCTGATACGCATACCGATGCTGCCGGGCAGACGCAGCATGAATCTTTCCAACGCGGCGGCGGTGGCGGTGTATGAAGCGTGGCGGCAGCTGGGATTCCAAGGCGCGGTGTGACAGATCCTAAACAGCCCGCTGCGCGTGCCATAATGGAGGGTATGGCTGCTAACACCTTGGATGGGAAACTGTACCGCGATGAGATCTTTGCCGACCTGCAGGTGCGGGTTGCGCGCCTCAAAGACAAGGGGGTGGTTCCGGGGCTGGCGACCGTGCTGGTGGGGGATGATGCCGCGAGCCACTCCTACGTGCGCATGAAGCACAAGGACTGTGAGCAGATCGGGGTGAACTCCATCCGCAAGGAACTTCCGGCCGATGTGAGCCAAGAAGAACTCAACGCGGTCATCGACGAGCTCAATGCGGATGACTCCTGCACTGGTTACATCGTTCAGCTGCCGCTGCCCAAGCACTTGGACGAAAATGCTGTTCTGGAGCGGATCGATCCCGCCAAAGATGCGGACGGGCTCCACCCAGTCAACCTGGGCAAGCTGGTGCTCAATGAGCCCGCTCCGCTGCCCTGCACCCCCAACGGTGCCATTAGCCTGCTGCGGCGCTTCGGAGTGGAACTGAATGGCGCCAAGGTTGTGGTCATCGGCCGCGGAGTGACCGTGGGCCGGCCCATCGGGCTGATGCTTACCCGGCGCTCGGAGAACTCCACCGTCACCCTGTGCCACACCGGCACCAAGGATCTAGCGGCAGAGATCAAGGCCGCCGATGTGATCGTCGCCGCCGCGGGCGTGCCGCACATGCTAACCAAGGACATGGTGAAGCCGGGCGCGGCCATCCTGGATGTGGGCGTGTCCCGCGGTGAAGATGGCAAACTGGCCGGGGATGTCGCCCCAGAGGTGTGGGACGTTGCCGGGGCTGTGTCCCCCAACCCCGGCGGAGTCGGTCCCCTCACCCGCGCCTTCTTGGTCCGGAACGTGGTGGAACGCGCCGAGCAGTTGGCCGGACTTTCGGAGTAGTCCGCAGTGAACGGACACACGCCCGGGGCGGCTGGCACACATGCGGCGGAGGAACCCGTGAAACTGGGAGATGCTCGCGAAAGGCTGCTGGCGAACCCCCATGATGTCCACGTGCCGCTTTCTGCCCTGCCACCAGTGGCGCAAAAGGCTCTGGTGGGGCTTTTCCTTGCACTACTTGCGGCCGTCGTCTTCTTCATCGGCATGGACCGCTGGCGCCGCGGCACCTTCACCTTGGGACTGGCCATGGTGTGGCTCGCCGTGATCCGCTGGCTGGTGGATTCCCGCATCATGGGAGTGCTCGCCGTGCGCTCAAGAAAATTCGATTCCCTATTCTGCGGCACAGTGGGGGCATTGATCATCTGGTTCGCCGTCAGCATTGACCCGCTGGGCTCATAGATCGGCTAACAACTCCGCCTTAGTCAAGAACTTCTGCAGCACCTGCGCCATCTGGCGGTACTCAATCAAAAAGCCATCGTGGCCCGTGGGGCTGGTGATCTTGGATAGTCCAATGAAATCCCCCAAATTTCGGGACAAATGCTCCTGCTGGTGGAACGGGTAGAGGATATCCGTGTCCACGCCCACCACCATCGTGGGGACCTGGCTGGAGCCCAGTGCCGCGTTCATCCCGCCCCGCCCCCGCCCCACATCATGGCGGTTCAGCGCATCAGTGAGAACCACGTAACTGCCGGCATCAAAGCGCTCCATGAGCTTCTCCGCCTGCCTATCCAGGTAACTCTCCACAGCAAAGCGCTGCTGCGGATCCCGGTACGGCCCATACGGGTCCTCGCCGGCCTGCGGCTCCACGCCAAAACGCTCATCCACCTCCAACTCACCCCGGTACGTCAAATGCGCGATGCGCCTAGCCTGCCCCATCCCATGCGTGGGAGCCCGCCCGGAGCCGTAATAATCCCCACCCTGCCAGCACGGGTCAGCCTCAATGAAGCGGATCTGGCTGGACTGAATACCAATCTGCCACGCACTCGCCCGCGCACTCACAGCAATGGGGAGGGCTGCACCCACCATCTCCGGGAACATCAGCGTCCACTCCAAGGCCCGCGCCCCGCCCATGGAGGCGCCAATGACCGCGTGGATCCTATCTATCCCCAGCACATCCATCAGCTGCCTTTCGGCCTGCACCATGTCACGGATGCTCAAGCCCGGAAAGCGCGAACCCCACGCCCCGCCCTCCGGGTGCGGTGAGCAAGGCCCCGTGGAGCCCTTACATCCACCCAGCACATTGGCGCACAAGACCAGGTAGCGGGAGGTATCGATGGGCAAACCGGGGCCCACCATCCCCGCCC
Organism: Candidatus Corynebacterium gallistercoris; assembly: GCA_019114175.1. GTDB lineage: Bacteria > Actinomycetota > Actinomycetes > Mycobacteriales > Mycobacteriaceae > Corynebacterium > Corynebacterium gallistercoris. The sequence goes on along the minus strand of DXFZ01000094.1, from coordinate 11,177 downwards.
ACCATTCGGCGGCGTTGGCATCCCCGGTCAGCGCGTGCTCAATGAGGATGACGGGGCGTTGTTCCGCGGGTAAGCCGGGGAGCGGCCCCGCCGAGAAATCGGGGTAGTCGGGGTCGCCGGGGGTGCCGTCGCAAAAAGAAAAAAGATGAAGTGTGACCTCTGGGATGACCACGCCAGCTTCCGTGACCACATCGCCAATGGCAATGCCGCGGCCGGTGCCGGAAGGGGGGAGGAGATCCGTGCGCACAGCCATGGCTAAATAGCGGCGAACCCGCGGTCCAGGTCAGCGATGATGTCTCGGACGTCCTCGATGCCCACGGACAGGCGGATCGTCGCCTGGGAAATGCCGGCGCGGGCCAGGCCGGCGGCATCGGACTGCGAGTGCGTGGTCGTGGCAGGGTGCACCACTAGGGAGCGGACATCGCCCACGTTGGCGAGGTTAGAGTGCAGGCGCAGGGCATCGATAAATGCCCACGCCGTGGCGGTGGCGGCCTCAGAGTTCTCATCCTCGGTGGCGAGGGCGAAGCTCAAGACGGACCCGGTGTGCTCCAGGCCCAGCTTGTCCTTCGTGGCGCGCCACGGGGAATCAGGCAGGCCGGCGAAGTTCACGGCGGCGACCTTCGGGTGGTCGTTGAGGTAGGCGGCCACCTCGGCGGCGTTTTCATTGTGCTTGGCCACGCGAAGGGTGAGCGTGTCCAGGCCCTGGGCGGCAACCCAGGCATTGAAGGGGGAGATCGCCGCGCCCGTATCACGCAGCAGCCCCACGCGCGCCTTCAGGCCGAAGGCGGCGGGGCCGAGGTCCGCATACTTGAGCCCATGGTAGGCCGGGTCTGGGGTGACGAACCCGGGGAAGACCGGCTGCTGGCCTGCGTCTGTGCCCCGCGTGACGGTCCAGTCGAAGCTGCCACCATCCACGATGATGCCGCCGAGGCCAGAGCCATTACCCGTGTAGAACTTGGTCAGCGAGGCGACCACGATGTCCGCGCCGAGCTCTAGCGGCCGCACAAGCGCCGCGGTGGCCAGCGTGTTATCCACGATCAGGGGGACATTGTTTTTGTGGGCGACGCCACCCACCGTCGGTATGTCCAGTACGTCAGCTTGGGGGTTGGCGAAGGTCTCCGCGAAGAAGGCTTTCGTGTTCGGCTGCACGGCAGCCTGCCAGGATTCCGGGTCGTCCGGGTTCTCCACGAAGGTGGTGGTGATGCCCAAGCGGGGGAGCGTGACCTTGAACAGTGTTTCCGTGCCTCCGTACAGGCGAGGAGAGGTGACGATGTGATCCCCCGCCTCCGCGAGGTTGAGGATCGCGGCGGTCTCTGCGGCCATGCCGGAGGCGAAGGCGACGGCGTGCACGCCGCCCTCGAGGGAGGCCAGGCGGTTCTCCAGGGCCTCGACCGTGGGGTTGGTGAGGCGGGTGTAGACAGGGCCTAAGTCTTCGAGGGCGAAGCGCTGCTTGGCGTGCTCGGCTGAGTTGAACACGTAGCTGGAGGTGAAGTGGATGGGGAGGTTCCGGGCGCCGGTATCATCCACGGGTTGGCCGGCGTGGATCTGGCGGGTGGACAGGTGCCAGGTGTCTGCGTGCTCGTTGGAGTACTTGCGTGTTGGGGTGGGGTCTGGGGCTGGGTTTGGGGCTTGGGCCTGGCTTGCGTTGTGAGTGGGGTTCTCGTTTGAGTCCGTCATGGTGAGCTCCAAGGTGTCTATCGTTTCGCTTCTGTGTTGTAGGCCACGATAGTTGGAGCGCCCGGAAAAGTAAACCGATCTGTCTACTTTTTGTGGGGGTGGAGTAGGTTTGCGCTGGTCAGGCAGGGGATAGGGGGCGGATTCTTATGTACCGCTTGGTCTGTTTTGGTGTGAGGGGTGGTGCCTCACGTGGGTAGGGGATGGGTTCAAGTGAACTGTGGGCTGTTCTAGAGTGGGCTGTTGTAGGGTGAGCTCATGAGTGAGGCTAAAGGTGAGAATTCACGAGCTGAGAATGAAGCTGGCAAGAGTACGGCCGAGAACGAGGCCTCACGCTGGCTCGATGCTTTAGGGCAGGGGCTGTTGGGTGGCTTCTTCTACATGCTCGTGAAGTGGGGATTTGATCAGTGGCGCGGTGAGACGGAGCCTTTCTTGGCTTATCTCACGTCCGGAGTGTTGTTCGGCGTGTTCTTGGCTCTGGTGAGCTATCTCTTTGACCGATTTGTTCCCTCGGTGCGCACCGGACGCCCCAAGGATGAGTGAGGGCTTCTCCCCAGCCAAGCCCAGCACTTTACTACGCTCAAAATCCTGCATTCACCCCCTGACGCCAAGTAAAGAATTTCGGATTTTGAGCGTACTTTCTTCGCCGCGACCCGGGAGTAGGAGATTGACAACACACTTACGCGGGTAGGCAGCGGTTCACAACACACTTAGGAGGCTAATTAAGCGAAAATTGCAGCCTAAGTGTGTTGTCGGATGGGAGCCTTCGCTACCCTACAGCCGCCCCCCAGGGCCCAGCCCGGACTACTTCTTCAGATCGTCGATGATCTGGTTGAAGGTCTCGGAGGGACGCATCACGGCGTTGGCCTTGTCATCGGCTGGCCAGTAGTAGCCGCCCAGGTCAGCAGGGGAGCCCTGCACGTCCAGCAGCTCCTTGGCGATCTTCTCCTCGTTGGACTCCAGGGCTTCTGCCACTGGCTTGAAGATCTCAGCCAGTTGGGCGTCCTTGTTCTGGTCGGCCAGCTCCCGTGCCCAGTACATCGCCAGGTAGAAGTGGGAACCGCGGTTGTCCAGCTCGCCGGCCTTGCGGGAGGGGGACTTGCCCTCGTTTAGCACCTTCTCGGTGGCAGCATCCAGGGCATCGCCCAGGATTGGGGTGCGCGGGTTATCGTCCGTCTCCTGCAGCTTGCGCAGGGACTCAGCCAAAGCCAGGAACTCGCCGAGGGAGTCCCAGCGCAGATGGTTCTCCTCCTGCAGCTGCTGCACGTGCTTCGGCGCGGAACCGCCAGCGCCGGTCTCGAACAGGCCGCCGCCTGCAATGAGTGGCACCACGGAGAGCATCTTGGCGGACGTGCCCAGCTCCATGATGGGGAACAGGTCCGTCAGGTAGTCACGCAGCACGTTGCCCGTGACAGAGATCGTGTCCTCACCCTTGCGGATGCGGTCCAGGGAGAGCTGGCATGCCTCCTCGGGGGAGAGAATGCGGATGTCCAGACCATCGGTATCGTGATCCTTCAGGTAGGTCTCCACCTGCTTCTTCACGTTCTGATCGTGGGCACGCTCCGGATCCAGCCAGAACACTGCCGGCACGCCGGTGGAGGACGCGCGGTTCACGGCCAGCTTCACCCAGTCCTGCAGCGGAACATCCTTGGTCTGACATGCGCGCCAGATATCGCCCTCGGAGACTTCGTGCTCCATCAGCACGTCACCGGCGGAGTTGAGCACCTGCACGCGGCCCTCAGACTCGATGCGGAAGGTCTTATCGTGGGAGCCGTACTCCTCAGCCTTCTGCGCCATGAGGCCAACGTTGGGCACGGAACCCATCGTGGTCGGGTCAAAGGCCCCATTCTTCCGGCAGTCATCGATGACCACCTGGTACACGCCTGCGTAGGAGGAGTCCGGGAGCACAGCCAGGGTGTCCTCGGTCTCATCGTTCTTGTTCCACATCTGGCCGGAGGTGCGGATCATCGCTGGCATGGAAGCATCGACAATCACGTCAGAGGGGACGTGCAGGTTGGTGATGCCCTTGTCGGAATTCACCATCGCCAGGTCCGGGCCATCGGCCAGGCCCTTATCAAAGGCCTCGCGAATTTCCTCTCCGTTATCCAAGTCAGACAGGCCGTCCAGGATTGCGCCCAGGCCGTTCTCGCCATTGAGGCCAGCAGCCATGAGCTCCTCGCCGTACTCCTTGTACACGTCAGCGAAGTAGGCGCGCACGGCGTGGCCGAAAATGATGGGGTCAGAGACCTTCATCATGGTGGCCTTCAGGTGCACACTGAGCAGCACGTCCTCAGCGGACGCACGGGATACCTGTGCGCGCAGGAACGTATCCAGCGCCTCGGCGCGCATGACCGTGGCATCCACGATCTCGTTTTCCAGCACCGGCAGGGACTCCTTGAGCACCACGGTCTCACCGTTGGGCTTGACCAGCTGAATGCGCAGCTCGTCATCGCCGGACAGAATCACAGACTGCTCGTTGTGGCGGAAATCATCCGCCTCCATGGTGGCCACGTTGGTCTTGGAGTCTGCGGACCACTCACCCATGGAGTGTGGGTGCTTGCGGGCGAAGTTCTTCACGGCCTTCGGCGCGCGGCGGTCAGAGTTGCCCTCACGCAGCACCGGGTTCACCGCGGAGCCCTTCACGGAGTCATAGCGCTCGCGGGCGTCCTTCTCTTCATCGGTGGAAGGCTCTGCGGGGTAATCCGGCAGGTCGTAACCAGCCTTCTGCAGCTCCGCGATGGCGGCCTTCAGCTGTGGCACGGAGGCGGAAATGTTCGGCAGCTTGATGATGTTCGCATCAGGGGTCTTTGCCAGCTCGCCCAGCTCAGCCAGGGCGTCGTTGACCTGCTGATCTTCGGGCAGGACATCGTTGAATGCCGCGAGGATGCGGGCAGCCAGGGAGATGTCCCGGGTCTCCACATCCACGCCAGAGGTAGAAGCGAAGGCCTCCACGATGGGCTTCAAAGAGTAAGTAGCCAGCAGTGGGGCCTCGTCCGTACGGGTGTAGATGATTTTTGCCATGTGGCGTTCGTCTCCCAGCCTCTAGTTCGTCGTTTGGTTTTACCTTGGTTTACCATCCAACAATACGGCAATTGGGGAAAGAGTGAATCTTACGGGTCCACATGCCCATCCGTCCCCCGAACAAGAAATATTTTTAGAAATTTTTGCATGAACTCTTCTTCAGACAAGACCCCTACACGCCTTCACAAGCCTTCCCTGCCTGGCCGCAAAGCCATCCCGCGGCAGACGGAGATGGGGCGCCGCCGTCGCTACATCACAATGATTGCCATGGCGATGGGCGGGTTTGCCATCGGCACCACGGAGTTCGTGGCCATGGGCTTGCTCAACCTCATCGCGGCGGATTTCGGCATCACGGAGGAAAAGGCCGGCCACGTGATCTCCGCCTACGCGCTGGGCGTGGTCATCGGTGCGCCACTGATCACCACCCTGACCGGTTCGATCCCACGCCGCCGCCTCGTGCTCATCCTCACCGCCGCCCTGGCCATTGGTAACGGGCTGAGTGTTCTTGCTCACTCCTACGAGATCCTGCTGGTCTCCCGTTTCATCGCCGGACTCCCGCACGGCGCGTATTTCTCCGTGACCGCGCTCATCGCTGCCTCCATGGCACCCAACGGGCAGCGCGGCAAGTCTATCGCGCTGGTCGGCATGGGGCTATCCATCGCCACCGTGGCGGGCGTGCCTGCGGCCCAGTGGCTGGGCACCACTTTCGGCTGGAACACGGCCTTCGAGCTCGTTGCGGCCATCGCCGTGGCCACCTTCGTTGCCCTGTGGTTCACCGTGCCGCACATGACGCTCATGCCGCGCACGAACCCGCTCACGGAGCTCGGCGCGCTGGTGAACTCCCAGGTGCTGTTCACCCTGGGGATCGGCACCGTGGGCTTCGGTGGCATGTTCGCGGTCTACACCTATATCTCCTGGTCGCTCACGGAAAACGCCGGTTTCAGCCCAGACCTGATCTGGATCCCGCTGATGGTCTATGGCATCGGCATGGTCGTGGGCACCTACATCGGTGGAATGCTGGCGGACCGGAACCTGGAGTACACCATTGTGGGTACTCTGCTGGTGCTGGTCGTGGTGCTCTCCCTGTTTTATTTCAGCTCCTACAATTCTGTGGCGGGCATCGTGAACTTCGGCGTGATCGGCATGATGGGTTCCATCTTGGTTCCCAGCCTGCAGACCCGGTTGATGGACGTGGCGGGGGATGCGCAGACGCTCGCGGCGGCGCTGAACCACTCCGCGCTGAACATGGCGAATGCGGCCGGCGCGGCGGTTGGTGGTGCGGTCATCGCCGCCGGATACGGATACTCCACGCCCGCGCTGGCCGGTGCTGCGATGGCCGCCTGCGGCGCACTGCTGTGGATTCCCGCGTACATCTTGAAGAAGCGCCGCCCACCCCGCCCTGCGGCCGCAACCTTTTCCTGACCACAGCCGCTGCCACCCCGCAATGCCCAACACAATCCCCAACTAAGGGTTCGGTAAGGTGGTGCGCATGAATGCAGTACAGCCGAATTCTCTGACCGTGGCCACCGTGAACGTCAACGGTATCCGCGCCGCCGTGAAGGTCCGCCATGAGGACAATCAAGGCATGCTCCCGTGGCTGGAGCAGACCCCTGCCGATGTGGTGTTGATGCAGGAGGTCCGCGCCGATGAGAAGCAGACCCAGGCCGCGCTTGCACCCGCTCTGGAGGCAGGCTGGTATCTGGTGCAGGCCCCCGCAGCAGCGAAGGGCCGGGCTGGGGTGGGGATTCTATCGCGTCGCCCGCTGCGGGATGTGCAGGTTGGTTTTGGTTTTGGGGGCGACGCCACCGCGGAGATCCCCGCCGCACGCGAATTCGATGGTTCTGGCCGCTACATCGAGGCCACCGTGGAAGGCCCTGGCGGCCAGGACGTGCGCGTGGCCAGCCTGTACCTCCCCAGTGGCAGCGCGAAGACCGAGAAGCAGGATGAGAAGTACCGCTTCATGGACGCGTTCACGGAGTACCTAAACCAGCGTGCAGAGGCACGCGCGAAGGCCACGGACGGCCCCGAGGGGCTGGAGCTCGTGGTGGGCGGGGACTGGAACATCTGTCACCGCCGTGCTGACTTGAAGAACTGGAAGACCAACCGCACGAAGTCCGGCTTCCTGCCCGATGAGCGGTCTTTCTTGGACGCGCTGCTGGGCACGTACCCGGATGGGGCCACGCAGGTGGGGGATGCGGAGGATTCTGGGCGTAACGGCAACCCCGGCGGCGCGGCTGGTGATTTCTTCGGTGCCGTGGACTACCAGCCGGGCGAGGCCGCCCGGGTCCGACTGGCCGCGGGGGCAGCGGCGGAGCCGCAGTACTTTGACGTGGTGCGCAGGCTGAACCCGGAGTCTGATGGCCCCTACTCCTGGTGGACCTACCGCGGACAGGCCTTCGATACAGACGCGGGGTGGCGCATTGACCTGCAGGTGGCGACCGAAGGGCTGCTGGAGCGCGCACTCAAGGCGGACAATGCGTGGGTGGACCGCGCGGCGGCGTATGACCAGCGCTGGTCTGATCACTCTCCGGTTGTGGTGGAGTACGCAGAGTAAAGTATTGGCCATGACGAATGGGACGATTGGCCAGAAAGATCAGCAGGCAGACAAGAAGCAGCGCGTAGTCTCCGGGCTGCAGCCCACCAGCGATAGCTACCACCTGGGGAATTACCTGGGAGCGGTGAAGCAGTTTATCCAGCTGCAGGAGGACTTTGAGGCCTTCTACTTCATCCCGGACCTGCATGCCATCACCGTGCCCGGCTACAAGCCGAAGGAGCTGCGGGAACGCACGCTGGCTGGCGTGGCTCAGCTGTTGGCGCTGGGGATTGACCCGGAACGCTCCACCCTGTTTGTGCAATCCCACGTGCCGGAGCACGCGGAGCTGGCTTGGGTTCTCATGTGCATCACCGGCGATGGTGAGGCACGGCGTATGACCCAATTCAAGGACAAGTCCGCCAAGCAGGGCAGTGACAACACGACCGCCGGCCTGTACGCCTACCCCATGCTCATGGCCGCGGACATTCTGCTCTACCGCCCGCACTTGGTGCCGGTGGGGGAGGACCAGCGCCAGCACCTGGAGCTAACCCGCAACCTGGCCGAACGTTTCAACAGCCGCTACAAGAAGACTTTCGTGGTGCCGGAAGGGCTCATCCCGGAGGGCTCTGCCAAGATTTACGACCTGCAGAATCCCACGGCCAAAATGAGCAAGTCCACGGATAACCCCAAGGGCCTGATCAACCTGCTGGACGATCCGAAGACGTCCGCGAAGCGTATCCGCAGCGCCGTCACCGATAATGACGGGGAGATCCGCTACGACAAGGAAAACAAGCCGGGCGTATCCAACCTGCTTGTCATCCAGTCCTCTCTGAGTGGTACGCCCATCGAGAAGCTGGTGGCTGATTACCAGAACGCAGACTCCGGCTACGGGGACCTGAAGAAGGACACGGCCGAGGTGTTGGAGGACTTCTGCGCGCCACTGCGGGCTTCCTTCGACGAGTACATGGCGGATAAGGCGGAGCTGGAGCGCATCCTTGCCACCGGCGCGGCCCGCGCCCGGGAGATCGCCAGCCGTACCCTGGCGCAGGTCTATGACCGGGTGGGCTTCATGCCAGCCCGGACTCTCTAGGCCTCGCACTGTAAGGTATATAGGGAATTCTCCGGCGCGCTGCGCTGGTAGCAGACGTTTTGTACGAGGAATCGGAAGGACCAGTACGCCGTGGCCACCACTGACCCGGATAGAGACAAGCTGGATTACTACGGCGTGGAGCGCTCCCGCCAGGATGACCCAGGATTTTTGGACAAGTACCGGGAGAAGTTCCCGTGGTTTGACCACATCATGCGCATGCAGGAGCGCTACGGGGAAGGTGGCGGCAACCAGTTCGCCGCTGGCATCACCTACTTCTCGGTGATGACCATCTTCCCGCTGCTCATGTTGGTGTTCGCCATCGCCGCCATGGTGTTGGCAGGCAATCAGGAACTGCTGGACAAGGTCATGAAGCAAATCGCCGATGCCGCAGACGGGCAGATGGGCGAGTTGCTGCAGACGATCATCGAGCAGGCCATCGACCAGCGCACTTCCGTGTTCTCCATCGGTTTGCTGCTGGCCCTGTGGACCGGGCTGACTTGGGTTGCTCACCTGCGCATGGGTACTTCCGCCATGTGGAAGGTCTCCGGCACTGCGGATAACTTCATCTTCGGCAAGCTGAAGGATCTGGTGGGCCTCATCGGCATCATCCTGGCGCTCATCTTGGCCTTCATCATCACCGCCATCGGCAGTTCCGGGCTGACGCAGTCTTTGCTGGACACGATCGGCCTGGGGGACATCCCGGGCATCCGCTACATCACCTTCGCGGTAGCGCTGGTGGTGGCGCTCATCGCCAACTACCTAGTCTTCGCGTGGATGCTGGCATACCTGCCGCGCACCAAGACCCACCGCAAGTCCGTGTTCAAGGCCGCGATCATCGGTGCCATCGCCTTCGAGATCCTGAAGCAGTTCGCCACCGTCTTCTTCTCTAACGCACTCTCCAGCCCGGCAGGTGCGGTCTTCGGTCCGATCATCGGTCTCATGGTGCTCATGTACTTCACCTGGCGCATCCTGTTGTACTGCTCCGCATGGGCATCTACCACCTTTGAGGCTCTGGCACAGCAGGCACCTGACGTGCCGCCAGCCGCCGTGATCCGCGTCCGCCAGGAAGTGCGCACCGGCGCCACGGATGCGGCGAAGGCGGGGCTGCTCGGCACCGGCACCGCGATCGGCGTGGTCGTGGGCGGGGCCATCGCCTCCCTGTTCAAGCGCTAAGGGCAGGGCGCCTATCCAGCGCACGAGTCACCAACCCATCCCAGAAGTGGGGTGGGTTTTTGCGTGGGGTGGCGTCGCAATAAAAATGTAGAATCGGTGACCATGATTGACTCCCAGGTAATCGCATCCCTGCCCAAGGTTGAACTACACGGCCACCTCGATGGCGGCCTGCGCCCCGCCACGCTGATCGAGTTGGCGGAGAAGATCGGCTACGAGATGCCGAGCACGAACCCGGACGAGTTGGAGAAGTGGTTCTACGATGCCGCCAACTCCGGCGACCTGCCCACCTACCTCACCACCTTTGACCACACCACGGCCGTGATGCAGACCGAAGAGGGGCTGGTGCGCGTCACGCGCGAGGCCGTGGAGGACTTGGCCGCCGACAACGTTGTCTACGCGGAGATCCGCTACGCGCCTGAGCAGCACCTGCAGCAGGGTCTGACATTGCAGCAGGTCGTGGAGGCGACCGTGCGCGGTGTGAAGGAGGGTGAGCGTGCCGCGGCGGCGGAAGGAAAGCTCATCCACGCCAGGCTCTTGCTGTGCGCGATGCGCCATGCGGACCGCGCCACGGAGATCGCGCAGCTCACGGTGGATAACTATGGGGAAGACACCCCGGGTGAAGGCTACGTGGTGGGCTTTGACATCGCCGGCGCGGAGGATGGCTTCCCGCCCTCCAACCACGAAGAGGCGTTTGACCTGCTGCGCAAGAATCTGGTGCCTTTCACTATCCACGCCGGGGAGGCCGCGGGTGTGGAGAGCCTGCGGGACGCGCTAGCGCAGGGAGCCCAGCGCATCGGCCACGGCGTGCGGGTGTATGAGGACTTTGAGGCAACCATGAGCGGGATTGTGCTGGGGCCGGTGGCCAAGGCGATCCGTGACCGCCGCATCCCGCTGGAGATCTGCCCCACGTCTAACACCCAGACGGGCGTTGCGGATGACATTGCCGACCACCCGTTCAACCTGCTGTATGACATGGGCTTTGTGTGCACGGTGAACACCGATAACCGCTTGGTTTCCGGAACCACGATGACCCGCGAGTTCGAGGTGCTGGCGGAGACCTTTGACCTGGAGTACTGGCAGATCCTGGAGCTGACCACCAACGCGCTGGAGGCTGCGTTCTGCGATGCACCGCTGCGGGCGGAGCTGGAGCAGAACGTGATTTATCCGGCGTATGCGCAGCTGGGGGAGGCTATGGATGCGGCTGGTGCTGGGGCTGATGCGGACGCGGATGGCGACGCCACCTCCGTCTCCACCGGCCTGCGGGGCCTGCATGGGGCGCCGGGCGCGGTGCCGCAAGGAGAGATGGAATTGTCCATGGAGAACTTGAAGGCGGAGCTGGAGGAGCTAGGGCTCAGTCTGGATGACGACGAGGAAGACGAGGACTAGGGCTAGGGCGGGGGCGGACGCGACCGAAAGGGCGCGCTGCCGCTCTACTTTGAGCCACGCACTACATACCAAAGGCAGATGGTGCTGAGAATCGTGAGGCTTAAGACCCACCAACCCACATAACTTAGTAGCCGCCAGTTAAATATGACTGGATCCATTGAAGGATCGTCTGAAGTGTCCCAGGTTTTGTTCCGTTTGAGTAGATGGGAAAATTTGGAACATGCCAAGGAAATTTGACCAGGATGCGAAGGACCGTGTGGTCCGTCTTGTGGAAGACCGCATCTTGGCGGAAAATATGTC
>DXFZ01000093.1 GCA_019114175.1 Candidatus Corynebacterium gallistercoris | reverse complement strand
GTGGTGGGCTGGGTTGTAACACACTTCGGCGGGTGGGGGCTGGGTTGTCACACACTTAGGGCATTGAATCGGCGGAATTCCCGGCGTAGGTGCGTTGTCGAAGGATCAACATGGCCGAGGCGCCGACGCTGACACTAGGAGTAACTTTGCCTATCCTTAACCAATTGCTATAGTTGGCTCATGCCCGATACATCTAAGGGTTCTCTACCTTCAATTTCTCGTCGTGCTGCGTTGTTCGCTTCTGGGTTTGACAGGTGTGGGGGCCCTTGTTGGTTGTTCATCCAACAGCTCCAACAGCTCGAACAATTCCTCTACAACTTCCGCCAACACTTCTTCGGAGGCCAAGCCTGCAAACGAATCTAGCTCCCAGGCCAACGGTGAAGATCTGCGCATCGTCACCCTCAACACGGGGCAACTGGAAACGGCCCTAGCCTTTGGCTTCCTCCCAGTGGGCCTTGCCCTCGCAAAGGCGACCTCCCGCGCATCTGAAGGAGTCCCAGACTTCGTAAAGGAAGAGTTCGGCGGCCAGTTTGACCTAGACTCCATCACCATCGTCGGCGAACGTACCGCCCCAGACGTGGAAAAGATCCTCACCCTGGAGCCAGATCTCATCCTGACCAACAAACGCGTGGATGAGGCAATTCTGAAGAAGCTTGAGGCCATCGCTCCAGTAGTTCTCACCAACGGAGGCGGGGAGAACTGGAAGGAAGACTTGCGCATCATGGGAGAGGCCCTCGGCAAGGAGGAGGTCGCCGCATCCATGCTGAAGGAATACGAAGACAAGGCAGCGGACTTCGCCAAGAAGAACTCCGCCCACCCAACCGTCTCATTGCTGCGGAACAAGGGAGATGAGTACGTGATGCATGGCAACCGTAGCCTCGCTGGCATAGTCGCCCGAGATTGCGGCTTCCACCGCCCGGCTTCTCAAGACTTCGAGGACGAGCAGCACAAGGCCGTCTCCCCAGAGAACCTCGACGTGTTGGAGGCTGACTACATGTTCTACGGCTTCACGAAGGCTGGCCAGGCCCTCGAGGAGTCCACGTTCTGGAAGGACCTCAACGTGGTCAAGGATGGCAACGCCCACGCCGTAGACGTTGAGCCTTGGTACTTAAATGCATCCGTCGTGGCTGCCAATCGCGTGATGGCAGATATGCAGAAGCCCATCGGATAGGAAACGCCTAACGCCTGTCACAACCGTGTTCTATACTGGAGGACAACTACAGCAGAAGGAGCCCTCCATGCCAGCAGCCCGCGCCCTGAATCTCACGAAAACCTATGGTCACGGCGAAACTCGCGTCACTGCCGTGGACAATGTGTCCGTGGAGTTTGCCGAAGGGCAGTTCACCGCGATCATGGGCCCCTCCGGCTCGGGCAAATCCACCCTCATGCACTGCATGGCGGGGCTGGATTCCATCACCAGCGGGCAGGCGTTCGTAGGGGATACGGACATCTCCACTCTCAAGGACAAGGAGATCACCAACCTCCGCCGCGATCGGCTCGGTTTCATCTTTCAGTCCTTCAACCTCGTGCCCACCCTCACTGCCAAGGAGAACATCACCCTCCCCAGCGATATTGCGGGCAAGCAAGTTGATAACGAATGGTTCACCACGGTAACCACGCGGCTGGGCCTGGATAACCGCCTGGGTCACCGCCCATCGGAGCTTTCCGGTGGCCAGCAGCAGCGCGTCGCCTGCGCCCGCGCGCTCGTCGCCCGTCCAGAGATCATTTTTGGCGACGAGCCCACGGGCAACCTGGACTCCAACAGTTCCACGGAGGTCCTCAAGATCCTGCGCACCGCCGTGGACGAGGACAACCAAACGGTGGTGATCGTCACCCACGATCCCCGCGCAGCGTCTTACGCTGACCGCGTCATCTTCCTCCGCGATGGCACCATCTCCACGGAAATTGCCGATCCCACGGTGGAGCGCATTCTCGATGTCATGAGCACCATTGAGGAGCTCTAAGCCATGAAGAAGATTGCCCTGCGCAGCGTGGCTGCGCACAAGATCCGGTTCCTCCTCACGATCCTATCCGTGGTGCTGGGCACAGCTTTTGTGGCTGGCTCCTTCATGTTCACCAACTCCCTGTCTAAGACGTTTGAGGATCTCTTCTCCAGTGTCTACTCGGATGTGGATGCCGTCGTCTCCGCCAAGCCAGGGCAGCCGGCCCCACCCCTGGAACTGCTGGGGGAGTTGGAGGCGCAGGGTGGCGTCGCTGCAGTAAATAATGCCGATGAACAGCAAGTAGTATTCGCCACCGGCCAGGGCGACCCCCTGCGCACCGGGGGCGCCCCCGCGGTCATTACCCCGTACTATGCGGGCGATGATGTGGCCGGGCCGCCAACTCCCATCGCGGAAGGCCGCGAGCCACGGGGCGCAGATGAGATGGTGCTGAATGCCACCGCGGCGCAGGAGCACGGCGTGCAGGTGGGGGATCACCTCATCGCGGTGGACCCGGAGGGAAGGCGGGAGTTCACCGTTACCGGGTTGTACAGCTTCGATGCGGAGGTCGGGGGATACATCGGGGGTGCGGTGGCGCCGGAGGTGTTCGCAGAGGAGTACTCCGGTGGCGTGTTGCCCCGCGGTGCGTGGGTGAAGGCAGCCGAGGGCACGGACAGGCAGCAGCTGGTCGGGCAGCTCCAGAAGGAGTACCCGCAGCTCGAGGTGCGCACGGGTCAGGCCGTGGCGGATGAGGCCACGGAGGCGGTGAAGACGGGGCTGAGCTTTCTCAACTATTTCCTCGTGGCATTCGGCCTGGTGGCGCTGCTGGTGGGCACGTTCATTATCGCCAATACATTTTCCATGATCGTGGCGCAGCGGACCCGCGAGTTCGCCTTGCTGCGTTCCCTGGGTGCGTCCGCGCGCCAGCTGACGACGTCCGTGGTGCTGGAGGCGCTGCTGGTCGGCGTGATCGGCTCCGCGCTGGGTGTGGTGGCCGGGTATGGACTAGTCCACGCGATTTACGCGGCGATGAGCGCCTTCGGTCTGGGGCTGCCGAACTCGGGTGTGGGGTTGACGCCGGAGGCGGTGGCAGTGCCGCTGGTGCTGGGGCTGTTGGTGACGGTCGGTTCCGCGTGGGCGCCGGCGCGCCGTGCCGGGCGGGTGCACCCAGTGGAGGCCATGCGTTCCGGGGATCAGTCCTCGAGCTCGTCGCTGCGCGGCCGTACTATCGCCGGTGCGGTGGTTGCCGCCGTGGGTGCGGTGGCTGCTGGTGCCGCTGTTTTCTTGGGCGACGCCACCACGGGCACCCGGGCAAGCATCCTAGGGGTCGGTGCCGTGTTGTTGATTGGCGGGGTGTTCCTGATCTCTCCAGCATTGTCCCGGCCAGTGGTTCCCGTGCTGGGGCGCGTGATCGGGGCTCCCTTCGGCGCGGTGGGACGGCTGGCGGCAACCAATTCTGGGCGTAATCCCCGCCGCACGGCCACCACCGCGTTTGCCCTGACCTTGGGGTTGGCGCTGGTGGTGAGCCTGGGAATGCTGGGCGCTACGATGAAAAACAGCGTCAAAGATAGCGTGGAATCCAACATCACGAGTGACCTGGTGGTGACTGGCCCACAGGATGGCGGATTCTTCCCGGTACCTGCTGGGGCAGTTAACGCAGTTGCGTCGGTGGATGGTGTGGCTGACGCGCCAGCTATCGGCCTGTCCCCGGTGCTCATCGATGGCATGGGATCCGGAGGAGGTGCAGGGGCTGCGTACGGCGAAGGCAACGTGACGGGCGCGCTGGGTGTGACGGTTTCGGAAGGTGAAGCTGACCTCTCCACACCGGGGGTGTTGGTTGATCAACCCACGGCGGACGCCAAGGGGTGGGCAGTGGGTGATGCCGTCCCCGCGACCGTGATGGGCACCGATACCGAGGTGCCGCTAACGCTGCTGGGGATCTATGAGCCGAACGTGGTCCTGGGGCCGGTGCTGCTCAGTGGCGCAAGCGTGGATGAGTTTGCTGGCATCACCGGTGGCGGCAACTCGCACATGGTGGATGGGTTGGTCATGGTGTTCGTCAATGGAGATGGGAGCGTGAGCACGCAGGAGCTGCAGGATCGCGTGAAGGATGCCACGGAAAAGTTCATCGTGGCGGACGTGCTGACTCCCACTGAATTTGCGGGTCAGCAGGCGGTGATGATTGATCAGATGCTGAACATCCTGTACGCGTTGCTGGCATTGGCCATCATCGTGGCGGTGCTGGGCATCATCAACACGCTAGCGCTGAACGTGATCGAGCGCCGCCAGGAAGTGGGCATGTTGCGCGCCGTGGGCACTCACCGTAGGCAAGTGCGTACGATGATCACCCTGGAGGCGATCCAGATTGCACTGTACGGTGCCGTGGTGGGTGCGCTACTGGGGCTAGGCCTTGGGTGGGCGTTCGTGACGGTGTTGGGCGATGATGGGCTGCAGGGGGTGGTGGTTCCATGGGGCCTGGTGGGTGTGACCCTGCTGGGATCCGCGCTTGTGGGAGCGTTGGCCGCGGTGTGGCCGGCAATGAAGGCCGCGAAGACTCCACCTTTGGAGGCCATTGCGGACTAGTAGACTTAATCAACATGAGCGAGCAGACACCGAACTCCGATATTGTGAACCTCCCCGGCAGCGGCCGGGATGTGCAGGAAGGGGTGGAGCCGCTCAACGAGCTGGAGCAGCTGCAGCAGCTCAACAACTACTTTGAGGATCACTACCCGGAGATTTTCCGCTCACTCACGGTGGATGAGGGAGCAGAATACCGGGATAAGGGTGAGCAGGTTTCAGCAGATCTGGTGGATGCCACGGAACGCATGTGGGCGCGCGTTCCTGATCTGCTGAGCCACACCAGCTTATTGGTACTGGGTGCTGGCCTAGACCATTCAATGCCGCATGTGGCGCAGATCGGCCCGGGTACCTCCGTGCAGCCGTGGACCGGCCCAGAGCTGCCAGAGGGGGTGGTGGGGCAGGTGATTCGCCCCTCGCAGCCCACCGGTGTGCTGGCGGTGAGCTTGCACGGAGGCCCGGGCTGGTTTGGTGATGGCGTAAGCCATGACCAATTCTGGGTGCCACTGTTCGCCGCGATTGCTGAGGCATCCGGGACAACCGTGGTCGATCTGACCTACCCACTGCCTGGGTATGGGGACTGGACGCCGACCCAGGAAGCCGTGGCTCAGGCGGTGGAAATCATCCGTAGCGAGGAGTCCCGCCAATTCGGGCTGATCACTTTCGGCAGTGGTTTCATCGCCGCTGCTGGTTGCTTGACGGCTGAACGAACCCAGCCGGACTTTGTTGTAGCGCTTTCCCCACGCATCACCAAAGAACTGGCAGACCAAGAGCGGATGCGTGTGAACGGCCTGCCGGTGCTGCTCTCTGCTGCGGAGCAGGACTCGCGGGGCACGTCCCTGGCCACTGCGCAGGATGTGTTGCAGGATTTGGGCGCGGATCTCACTGTCCAGAGCTGGACGGCGGAGCACATCATTGCTCCACCGTCAGTGTGGAGGGAGAGGGTCGCCGCCGCTGCACGGTGGATCACCCAACGGTGAGGCACTGTGGGGCGATCAGGATTTTTTTCTCATATAGATAATTAAGCTACTGAGTGCAATGACGCTGGCTGCGACCTATTTCTTGCCGGGGCGCCCCTCCAGGAACAGCACGTTCCGGTCAGCCTTCTTTGCCTCCTGCACCCGGTCGAGCATTCCCTCCAGCTTCTTCCACTGGTTCGTGGGGAGGGCCCGCTCAGCTTCTTTCCACACCTTCTCATCGGGCGTTCCCCACGCCACCGGCATCGGGCTGATCTCCTCGTAGACCTTCGGTCCCCTCGTGGGGCGGTAGCCCGTCACAGCCATGGAGGGCACCCGGGCTCCAACCTCGCGCGGCACGCCAGGGATGGAGGTCACGGTCCGCACTGCCAGAGCGGGCACCACCATCTCTCCAGCACCACGCGGTGCCTTCTGCGGGTCGGCGTTCGCGTCCACGTACGCCATGATCACCATGTCCCGCGCATTGACCTCAGCCACCATGGCTGGCGCCAACTTGTACGCCGCGTAATACTCCTGGGGGCTGCCCATCTTTTTGGGCAGCACGGGAATCATAATGAGGCTCAGCAGGGCGAAAAAGCCCAGGGAAATGGCCACAGCAAAGGAGACCAGGTCTGGGCCCCGGAAATAGAATACTGCGGCAATAATTCCGGCGAGGATCACCGCTAGGATCCCGGCAGAAATCTGAAGACGTTTGGCGTCGCGCAAAAATTCATTATGAGAACGCGCATACGCCTCATCAACTTGGATTGGGAAATCAGTCATTATTCAAGCCCTCCGGCCACATCACGCTAAATCTTGGTAGATCACGGCAAGACACCGTAGATCACGGCAAGTCAATGGAATCAATAATGCGGTAACCGTAGCCCTGCTCCGCCAGGAAGCGCTGGCGGTGTGCCGCGTAGTCCGCATCCAGTGTGTCACGTGCAACGATGGAGTAGAAAAACGCTCCACCCCCGTCCGGCTTCGGGCGCAGAATCCGGCCCAAGCGCTGCGCCTCCTCCTGGCGGGAGCCGAACGTGCCGGAGATCTGGATGGCTACAGAGGCCCCCGGCAGGTCAATGCTGAAGTTCGCCACCTTGGAGACTACGAGGGTCTTGATCTCACCATCTCGGAACTGCTGGTACAGCTTCTCCCGCTTGGCGGTGCCGGTCTTGCCGTCAATGACCGGCACGTCCAGCTCCGCGGCGATCTCCTCCAGTTGATCGATGTACGCGCCGATGATGAGCGTGGGCTCATCGGGGTGCATCGCCATGATCCGGCGCACCACCTTGGTCTTCGTGGGCGTGGTGGCGGCCAGACGGTACTTATCCGTGGATTCCGCCGTGGCGTACGCCATCCGCTCGGCATCGGTGAGCTGCACGCGCACCTCGGTGCAGTCCGCGGGCGCGATCCACCCTTGGGCCTCAATGTCCCGCCACGGTGCGTCGAAGCGCTTCGGCCCGATGAGGCTGAACACGTCACCCTCGCGCCCGTCCTCGCGCACCAGCGTGGCGGTGAGGCCGAGTCGGCGGCGAGATTGCAGGTCGCTGGTCATGCGGAACACCGGGGCGGGTAGTAGGTGCACCTCGTCGTAGATGATCAGCCCCCAGTCGCGGGAGTCGAAGAGTTCCAGGGCGCGGAACTCGCCCTTCGTCTTGCGCGTCACCACCTGGTAGGTGGCAATCGTCACCGGGCGGATCTCTTTCTTCTCGCCGGAGTACTCGCCGATCTCATCCTCGGTCAGGGTGGTGCGGCGCAGCAGCTCATTGCGCCATTGTCGCCCGGCCACGGTGTTGGTCACGAGGATTAGCGTGGTCGCCTGCGCCTTCGCCATGGAGGCCGCGCCCACCATCGTCTTGCCCGCGCCACACGGCAGCACCACCACGCCGGAGCCGCCCTCCCAGAAGCTATCGGCCGCCATTTGCTGGTAGTCCCGCAGCTCCCAGGCCTCCTCGTCGGTGCTCAAGGCCATGGGGTGCGCCTCGCCATCCACGTACCCGGCCAGATCTTCGGCCGGCCAGCCCACCTTGAGTAGCTCCTGCTTCAGCCGGCCGCGCTCGGAAGGGTGCACCACCACCGTGTCCTCGTCCAGGTTTTGCCCCAGCATCGGCTTGATCTTCTTGTGCCGCTGAATCTCCGCGAGCACGGCTCGGTCGGTCGTCTCCAGCACCAGGCCGTGCGCGGGGTGTTTGTGCAGGGTGAGCCGCCCATAACGGTCCATCGTGTCCGCGATGTCAATGAGCAGCGGTTGCGGCACGGGGAAGCGGGAGTACTTCTCCAGCACGTCCATGACCTGCTCCGCATCGTGCCCGGCGGCGCGCGCGTTCCACAGCGCCAGGGGAGTGATGCGGTAGGTGTGCACGTGTTCCGGGGCGCGTTCCAACTCCGCGAACGGTGCCAGCGCGTTGCGTGCCGCCTGCGCCTGCTCGTGGTCAATTTCCAGCAGAACTGTCTTGTCCGATTGAACGATGAGGGGTCCGTTCATCCCTGGTTGCTCGCTCCCTTTATTTTTTTGGTTGCGACGTCACCGCGCCGCCAGCTGCCTACCGTGATCTCTTGCGAACTAGCCAGTATACCCCTCGAATCGTTATGGAATTGTGAACTCTTTGGCCTCCACAGCGCAGGTCATCTTCGGTAGCGTGGTTGGGGAGAGAACTTAGAAGAGCACGAAAGGCAGTTGAGTCTCCATGATCCGCGCACTGCGCACGATGTCCACCTCCACCGTCGCCAAGGCGACCACCGCGGCTGGCCTGGGCGCGGCCATGGTAATGGGTAGCGCCGGGGTAGCAGCCGCCGAGACCGAGGTGCAGGCTCCCGGGATCTACGAGGTCACCGCCCAGATGACCGCCCAAGAGGCCGTGGAGTACGCCATCGCGGACGCCGAGCACGTCCACATGCACCACCTCATCCGTGGCCTGAAGTGGGTGGAAACGGATCACGCGCAGGCGTGGCGCGCCGATGCCGCCACCGAGTTGGAAGACTCCCTCGCCATTCAGCAGCTCCGCGCCTTCGCTGCCACCAAGGGCGTGACCTTGGACGTGTTCTCTACCCGCTAAGCGGAGCTCAGGCGTCACCTCTCATACATCACCATTCAAATGTCACGCAGTCACGTGGCTCAGTGCTGATGTTCGGGTGGACCGCCCTGCCTCGCTCCACGCCGACCCGCGTGAATCCCGTGGCCTCCAGCAACCGCATGGAGGCCACGTTGTCTATGTCTGTGGTCGCCCAGATCCTCTCCCCAGGGCAATAGCGCTCTAGGGCTGGTAGCGCCAGACTCAGTACCTCGGACATCACCCCTTTCCGCCACACCGCTGGGCCTAGGCAAAAGCCCAGCTCGATTCCCGCGCCCGCCTCAGGGCGCCGCATCGTGAATAGCCCCACCGGGTCCCCCTGAAACACCACCGCGCACGTCAGCTCCTGCCCCTGCGCATTCCAGCCCTCCACCAGGCGCAGGAACTCCTCCGTTTCCGCCTGTTCGCTGTGAGGCCGCCACGTCAGGTACTTCGTGACCTCGTCATGACGGCACACCGCATCAAACAACGCGGGCGCATCGCCCACGGTGGCCGGCCGCACGCGCAGCCGCTCAGATTCCAGAGGTGCAACATCTTTGAGCATGGACTCATTCTAGAGCCACGCTAAACAGGCGGTGGGGCGAAATGGAATAAGATTTCTGCGTCACCTGTGAGCTCACCGCAATATTCACCGGGCTGCACATCACCACGGCCACCACATCTTCCACTTGCTCGCCGCCGTGATCCGCGTACACGATCCGCAGCTGCGCCCGCGAGTGGAACGCCTCCATCACCATCGCCATCATCTGCTTCGGCTCGCGCGCTTCGTAGCCGCCCTCGGTTTCCTCCGCTGCGGCGTCTCTTATTGTGGCGACGGCACCCCGTATCACCGCCTCCACATCACCCGTGGCCTGCTGCGGAGGCGCTTCCACCACGAAAGGAACGGGCCCTCGGGACCCAGGATCACCAGCCCCGACCCGTTGCACATCCCCAATGAGATACCGTAGCGATTGCGGCACCGCAGCCGCCCCGCCCATGGCGCGGGCCTCAAGGAAAGCCTGCACCTGGTCCATGCCCACCCCGGATGCGGCGGCACGCTGCAAGGACTCCTGGCTGACACGCCACACGCTGGCCATGCCCCCAGACTCCTGGGCGGCGAACTGCGCCAGTAGCTGCGCATCCTCGGGCGCCAACAATCCAGGGGCCATGATGGTGTGATCCGCCTGGACGATCACCTGTTCCACCGGCGCGGGCAGCACCTGGGCCAGCTGATCGGTGAGAGCCTCAACGTCCGCGCCGGTGGCGTGGAATGCGCGGGCTGCAGAGGTGGGGAATACGCCACGCCGGGTGGTGCTGAGCAGCCCCAGCCGGAGCGCCTCCCC
>DXFZ01000092.1 GCA_019114175.1 Candidatus Corynebacterium gallistercoris | reverse complement strand
GGACGATCACGCGGCCATCATCGGCTCGGACTGCGAAGGTGCGGAAGTCCCCTTCCGTCGAAAAGGAATAGGGGTCATGCCCCTCCACCACCGCCATCTGTTGTGGTGCCAGGATCTCTTCAAACTCCGCTGTGTGCTTACCCTCCCCAGCCTCTTCGGCAGGCACAATGAGCACGCCCAGGCCACCGGTGGTGTCCAGGAACTCCGGCGTATAGTTCTCACCTTCCCCCGTCTGGGAGGCGGGGAACTCGTAGCCGGAATCAATGTAGCCCTGCGCTTGGGTGTGAAGGTTCTTATCCAGCTCCTGGTAGAGCCCCTGGGACACCGTGGTGTAGGCCGCGCCCGTGATCACGGCGATGGCAAAGATCACGGTAAAGGACGTGATGAGCACCAGGCGCGTCTTGAGGGAGAGCCCCTCAATTCCATAGGCAATCAGCCGGAGGAGGCGGAAGAAAAAGGGCAGCGCAGCATCATCCTCCGGAGAGCGCACAGCCGTGCGCGTCACCGGGGGACGCTTGTGGAGCCTAGAGAGTTTTTTGAGGATCACGGGGCAGATTCACGAAGAGCGTAGCCCACTCCCCTCATGGTGTGGATCAACCGGGGTTCGCCATCAGATTCTGTCTTCCGGCGCAGGTAGCCAATGTAGACCTCCAGGGCGTTGCCGCTCGTAGGGAAGTCATAACCCCACACCTGCTCCAGGATCGAGTTCCGCGCCAACACCTTCCGTGGGTTGGACATGAGAAGCTCCAGCAGCGCAAACTCCGTGCGGGTCAGGCTGATGGCGCGGTCCCCGCGCTGCACATCGCGCGTTTCTGTGTTGAGGGTCAGATCCGCGAATGTGAGGATCTCCCCCTCCGCCTCCACACCCAGGGTGGCCGGGCGGGCAGAACGCCGGATTAGGGAGCGTGTGCGGGCCAGCAACTCCTCGAGGGCGAAGGGCTTCGCCAAATAGTCGTCAGCGCCTGCGTCTAAGCCCGCGACCCGCTCAAACACTGCGTCTCGGGCCGTGAGCAGAAGAATGGGCATGTCATCGCCCTCGCTGCGCAGCTCCCGGCACACCTCAAGCCCGTCGATGTGCGGCATCATCACGTCCAGGATCGCCATGTCCGGGCGTTCCTCGCGGATCGTGGACAGGGCCTCCCGGCCGTCCACTGCCTCCACGACTTCATACCCGTTAAATGTCAGGGACCGGCGCAGGGATTCGCGCACCGCCTGATCATCGTCCACAACAAGAATCTTCATAGCCCCATTGTGCCGGTATGATACCCCGCCTGCGCAGACCCACCCCCGGTTTTCATGAAACCCTTAGGATTCTTAACCCCAGCACATACAAAAGCCGCCACCCGTGCGCAACACACGGGTGGCGGCTGGTCTAGCGACAAGCTAGAAATTAGCCTTCGAAAGACTAGTCCAGATCGATCAGACCCAGCTTCGCAGCCTTAGCCAGGCGGCGTGGGATCTGCACTTCCTGACCCTGAACCTTCATGGTCTGCAGGGCAACGTTGTCAGCCTTCCACTGAGAACGGCGGGAGTGGGTGTTGGCGCGGGACAGACGGCGCTTTGGAACTGCCATGTCTTGCTTACCTCCTTATAGGTACAAGCGTTGTGGTGGGTGTTTACTTCTTCTTGCGGCGAGTCAGGTTGCCGTAGCGACGCTGGAACTTCTCCACGCGGCCGGCGGTATCCATCACGCGCTGTGCACCGGTCCAGAATGGGTGGGACTCGCTGGTCACGTCAACCACGATCAGCGGGTACTCGTTTCCATCCTCCCACTCAACGGTGCGGCTGGAGGTAGCGGTGGAGCGGGTCAGGAACTGGTGACCGGTGCTCGCATCCTTGAAGACTACGGGGTGGTAGTCGGGGTGAATATCCTTCTTCATGCTTCCTTCTATTCCCTTAGGTTCTTTACGTCAGGTCGGTCCATCCCCGTCCGTTCCCTTGGATGGAGGCCCAAGGCGGCGATACCGCGGGGCCATCGCTCCCAAAAAGAGAAAGATGACAGTGATGGTCGTGCCTGAGTCGGGCTCGGACATGCGCGCCCCTCAAGACGAGGCACGTACAATCGGAAAAGTATAGCTTACGGCGCGCCACAGGCTAAATCAGCTTCCGCGCGGGTGGCGCATACAGGCGCTATGTTCAATGAATCTAGAACGGATCCAGGGAAATTGGCGCGCGCGGGGGTGCGCTGGGCGGAAATTAGGTAAAAGCGCAGCAATGGGGTAATGTTGGCTCCCGCTGTTGTCTATGTAAACGTCATCGTCCGGACAACCGGCGCCCTAGTATGCCTCTGCACGGCCCGTCTAACCGCGCGAAGGAGCTGGCTGGCCGCCACATCGTTGCCGGACACAAAGGAGAAACCCATGTCGGCATATTGCCAGGTCACGGGACGCAAGCCGAGCTTCGGCAAGACTGTGTCTCACTCGCACCGCCGCACGAGCCGCCGCTGGAACCCGAACATCCAGCGCCGTTCGTTCTACCTGCCCTCCGAGGGCCGTTCCGTTACGCTGAACGTGTCCACCAAGGGCCTGAAGACCATCGACCGTGATGGCATCGAGTCTGTCGTTGCCAAGATCCGCGCCCGTGGGGAGAAGATCTAACAAATGGCACGTAACGATATTCGCCCGATCATCAAGCTGAAGTCTACGGCTGGCACCGGTTACACCTACGTCACCCGTAAGAACAAGCGCAACAATCCCGATCGTATGACTCTGAAGAAGTTCGATCCGATCGTCCGCAAGCACGTCGAATTCCGCGAGGAGCGATAATCTATGGCTAAGAAGTCCATGATCGCCAAGAACGAGCAGCGCAAGGAAATCGTCGCCCGCTACGCGGAGCGTCGCGCTGAGCTCAAGAAGATCATCAAGAACCCGAACACCTCTGACGAGGATCGCATGGAGGCACAGTGGGAGCTGAACCGTCAGCCCCGCAACGCTTCCCCAGTGCGCGTGCGTAACCGCGACGCCGCTGACGGCCGCCCACGCGGCTACCTGCGTAAGTTCGGCCTGTCCCGTGTTCGCGTCCGCAACATGGCTCACCGCGGTGAGCTGCCGGGCGTCCGTAAGTCCAGCTGGTAAGGGAGGCTCTCACAATGAAGCGCACCAACATGAAGAAGGCGCGGATGGAGCAGTCCCGCCGCCCCAAGAAGAACCCGCTCAAGGCCGAAGGCATTGAGACGGTTGACTACAAGAACTACGACCTGCTGCGTAAGTTCATCTCCGACCGTGGCAAGATCCGCTCTCGTCGCGTCACCGGTCTGACCCCGCAGCAGCAGCGTCAGGTTGCCACCGCAATCAAGAACGCTCGTGAGATGGCACTGCTGCCATTCCACAGCCGCTGATCCTCAGCAGCGCGTAGCTCGGAGCTGGTTTCAGCGCCAGCAGACGTTTTACATAACACGGTTGTAGGGCCCGTTCCCTTCTGCAGATGCAGGAGGGGGCGGGTCTTCGCCGTTGCCGGGAAGCGCGATGGGGCATCTATACGAGAGGTTCCGAGGCAGGGCAACGATGCGAAGGGCAAGTCCGGCTGAAATGCATTACCCCTACGCCCGTGTCTACCGAGACCCAAGCTCGCTCACACTTGAGTCTGCACTGAGTTTGGTCATGCTACCATGCATATCATGAGTAACGATAACCCCTATAACCCCAGCACTAACCCCCACGAAGAGCCTACTGGCAATCCTTCTGGCACCCCCTCCGAGAGTCCGCACGGAGGGCAAAGTAGTCATCCAGTTTACCCCAGCAGCAGCAACTCTGAGTCACCCGCCAGCAACCCCTACAGCCAGGGCGGCTCAGACTTCGGGGCGCCGCCCCAGGGCAACGCCGGCACTAACTCCGGCAGCAGCTTTAGTGATGGCACCAGCTCTTACCCCTCCTACAACTCATACGGCGCATACCCCGCCCCCACCGGGGAGCAACTCGCCGGCTCCGGATACACCTCCCTGGGCAAGCGCTTCTTTGGTTACCTCATCGACACCATCCTGTTCTTTATTGTAGGCTCCGTCCTCTTCTTCCTCATCGCAGGAGACGACTTTTCCGCCTGGTTGCAGGAGGTCTCCAACACCCCGCAGGGACAGGAGCTCCCAGAGATGCCCCTGGACTCCATCGGAACCGTCAGCATCATCATGTTCTTCCTGTGGTTTGCCTACCGCGTCGGCATGGAAGTGAAATTCGGCGGCTCCCTTGGCCACCTTTTGCTCAGCAACCGCGTGGTCAACCAGGCAGGCCGCAACCCGGACTTCGTGGAGTCCCTGAAGCGCAACGGATGGTACGCCCTCGTCACCATCGCAGGGTTCGTTCCCCTCATTGGCACCTTCGCGGCCATCGGCATCTACATCTTTTTGGCCGTCACGATCTCCAAGAGTCCCCTCAACCAGTCCTTCACGGACAAGTTCGCCCAGACCGTCGTGCTTGATAAGTAGCATCATGCCGCTTCACCACCACAACCGCCCAAAACCCCACTGACCTAGATCTCAGTGTTAGAGGTTCTCGGCGGCTTCGCCATTGTCATCATCGTCATCGCCTTGGGCTTTGGCGTGGGTCGCGCCCGTCTCCTGGGGCCGGGCGCGGTGTATACCCTGAACATGTTCGTGTTCTGGATTGCCCTTCCTGCCACTCTGGTCAAGTTTATGGCAGGCACGGATATCGCGCAGTTGTTTGGGGTGAACCTTGCCGCCGTCGCACTATCAACAATTGCCGCTGGTGCCCTAGGATTCGTCGGCTACCGCTTTATTGCGCGCCGCTCCCGTCCGGACTCGCTCATCGCGATGCTGGCATGCTCCTACTGCAATGGCTCCAACCTGGGCATTCCCCTGGCCACTCACTTGTTGGACGACCCCACAGCGACACTGCCCGTAATCCTCTTCCAAGTTGGCTTCTACGGACCGATGTCCGTGCTGCTGCTGGACATGAACTCCGGGAAGCGCACCGCGAGCTTCCTGCGCACCACGGTGCTTTCCATCGTGCGCAACCCGCTGATCATCGGCGCGGCCGTGGGCATTGCGATTTCCCTGCTGCAGCACAACACCACCTGGCAGCTTCCAGAGTTGGTGAAAGAGCCCATCACGATCATTGCGAATGCCACAGTCGGCTGCGCGCTCATCGCGTTCGGCATGTCCATGGCAGAGACGCGGGTGCTGCAGCGTGGCCACTCGCCGCGGCGTAGCGTGTGGGCGGCGTCGTTTGTGAAGTCGGTGGTTCATCCCCTCATTGCGGTGGGGTTGGGTATTTTTATCTTCGACGCCACCCCTCAGCTCCTTCTCATCATCGCCCTCGTAGCTGCACTGCCAACGGGCCAGAATGTGTTTACTTATGCACAGCGCTTCGGTGTGAATAAGGTGCTGGCGCGGGATACGGCAGTGGTCTCCACGGCGCTGTCTTTACCAGTGATGGCGGTATTGATGGTGGTGCTGGGGTAAGATCCTTTGCTATGACAAACCCTCAGGATTCTCACTACCAGCCGCCGCGGGATGAGCAGTACCCCGGTGCTCCGTATGGGCAGGCACCCGGTGGGCAGGTCTATGCGCAGGCGCACGGCGGGCAGAGTTATGGCCGGACCCAAGGCTACGGCCAGCAGCAGTACGGCGCCCAGTACGCCGCCACGGGTTACACCGGCCAGCCCATCGGTGAGCCGAAGAACAAGATCATCGCCGCTGTCCTTGCTTTCTTCCTAGGCACGCTTGGCGTTCACAACTTCTACCTGGGCTACGACAAGCGGGGTGCCTGGCAGTTGGGGCTCACCATCGTTGGCTACGTAACCACGCTGCTTCTGTTCGGCTTCGCCATTGTTATTGGTGTGGCCATCTGGGCCTTCGTTGAGTTCGTCATGATTCTGGTGGGCTCTGGGACGTTCGCCCGGGATGCCCGCGGGATTCCACTCAGCAACTAGCGCCTAGTACCTGGTGCCAAGCACCTAGTGCCTGGTGCGTGGTGCCTATCAATTAGTGCCTAGCACCAAGGTTCTCCCCCCCCCACTGGCCCACAAAAGGGGCCACCATGAGGAAAGTACGCCGAAAATCCGGGATTCTTTAAAGATCAGCGGATTTTCGGCGTACTACTTTTCATCCGGTTGGGCGATGGGGCCTCAGCACAAGTAAACCAGCGGTGCAGGCCCGCGACCAACAGGCTAACGAGCCAACAGGCTAGCGCCACAGCAGCAGTGTGTCACCTTGACCGCCGCCACCACACAGGCTCACACCGGCCTTGCCTTCACCACGGCGGGACAGCTCATGAGCAGCATGCACCACCAAGCGGGCGCCGGAGCAGCCAATCGGGTGACCCAGAGAAATACCGCCACCGTGGATATTAGTCTTCTCCAGCGGGTAATCCAGATCCTTCAGGGACTGGATGGCCACAGGGGCGAAGGCCTCATTGATCTCTAGGAAGTCCAGGTCATCCACGGACCAGCCAGCCTTCTCCAGGGCGGCGGTGGTGGCCTGAGCCGGCTGAGAGTGCAGCTTCGTGTCTGGACCTGCGGTCTGGCCATGAGCCCCGAGGGTGGCCAGCACAGACAACCCGTGCTCCTCCGCATAGCCACGGGTGGTGAGCACAACAGCGGCGGCACCGTCGCTAATTTGAGAAGCAGAAGCAGCCGTGATGGTGCCCTCCTTGCGGAACGCAGGGCGCAGCTTGGCCAGGCCCTCGGCGGTGGTGCCTGGGCGGATGCCCTCATCCTCGGTGACCGTCACGGTCTCCTTGCGCTTGGCCACCTCCACGGGCACGATCTCATCGGCGAACACGCCCTCCTTCGTAGCCTTCTCAGCCAGCTGGTGAGAGCGAGCCGCAACCTCGTCCTGCTCCTCGCGGGTGATACCGCGGTCCTCGTTGCCCTCATCGGTCTCCAGGCCCATCGCGGTGCCCTGAATCGCGTCAGAGAGGCCATCGCGCTCCAGCGCGTCCTGCAGCGCCAAGGAGCCGTAGCCCTTCCCGGCGCGCACGCCGGCCGCCAGATGCGGGGCGTTCGTCATGGACTCCTGGCCGCCTGCCACGACCACCTGGGCGTCCCCCACCTTGATCATCCGTGCGCCGGAGATCACGGCGTCCAGGCCGGAGAGGCACACCTTATTGATGGTCATGGCGGGCACGTTCATGGGAAGCCCTGCGGCCACGGCCGCCTGCTTGGCGGGGTTCTGGCCCGCAGCGGCCTGCACAACCTGGCCCATGAGCACGTAGTCCACGTTCTCGGCGGCCACGCCTGCGCGCTCCAGGGCGTTCTTAATCACGATGGCGCCCAGATCCGCTGCGGACTTGGAGGCCAGGGC
>DXFZ01000091.1 GCA_019114175.1 Candidatus Corynebacterium gallistercoris | reverse complement strand
CCGCAGCTGCTCCTCCGCGTGCTCCACGGCCACCAGCTGGGAGTCCGCCTGCTGAATCGCCATCCGCGCGGCCCCCAGCGCGTCCACGAGGCCACCCTGCTGACCCGCCGGCTTGCTCACCAGTTCGCGAGCGGTGGCGATGTGCTTCTCCGCCTCGTCAATCTCCGACTCAGCCACCTCCGGGTTGTGCTCCACGGAGGCCACCAGGTGATCGTCTACGCGGGATTTCAGGTCCGCCAGGATCGCCTGCGCGCCCGGAATCCTGCTGCGCAGGGAGACCGTCATCTGCACCAGCTTCTCCAGCTGCTGCGGCGCGTCGATGAGCTCCTGGCGCAGCTTCTCAAACTTCTCGGATTGCGCGTTGAGGTTCTTATCGGCCGTGCCGCAGCTGGAGATGATCTCGACCAGCAGCCCCCGCACCTCGTGGTCGCCGGAGACCATGCCGGAGCGCACACGCTGGTGCATGCCGTACGCCTTGTTCAGCGTGTTGCGGCTGTGCCGCAGCGCCTTGGACAGCTCCGCGGTCCGGGCCGCGCCGAACTCGCTCTCGGCGACGGACAGTTCCTGCTCACCCTTGCGGATGGATTCATCCGTGCTGCGGAGTTCCTCCTCCGCCAGCGTCCGCAGCACGTCGATCGGCTGCTGCGCCAGGTCGGTCGTGGCCTCCGGCGCGATGCTGCGCGCGGTATCCAGCTGCTCGGCTTCATTCTTTTTTTGGTTGCGACGGCTCCACGCGAACGCTGCCGCACCGCCTCCCACCAGGGCAGTCGCCCCTGCGCCCATCCACACCTTGGAGGCGGTGGATGCCGTGTTGGACACCTCGTCAGCGATGGTCTCCGCTCCGGCGGTGAAGTCATCATCGGCGTAGTGCTTGTTCGCCTTCTCCGCGAGGTCGGTGGCATCGGCGGTCTTGATGCTGTCACCCACGGCCATGCCCTGCTGGCGCGCCTCCGGGTTCACTACGAACACCGCCACGTTGGCGGTGCCATCCTGGGTGCGCAGCTCCTCTGCTGTGGCCTTCGCCCCGGAGGGGGTGTCTGTGGTGTAGACCAGGTACACCTTCATCTGGGATTCGGAGATCCCCTCCTTCAGCTTGGAAGCGATGTCCGCCTCCTTGGAGTCATCGATGACATCTGCATCATCCACAAGCTGTGAGGACAAAGCCACCCCTTGAGCGACCAGGTGGGTGGTGGGAAGGGGCTGAGCCGCGGTGGCGTCGCCCACAAAAACGGGGCTGAACGCGGCGAGGGCTGCCACGGCAAACGATGCGCTAAAGCGAGGGAGAAAATTCTGGTTCATGCCGCCCACCTTAACGCAAAAATGGAGCCCCACGGCGTATCGTGCAAAGCATGCGCACAATCACCCACGGCATTGGACGGATCCTAGCATCGCTGCTGTACATCGTCTTCGGCACAGTGCTGGTCTGCGCGCTGTTCGTCGCGGCCACGGCCGCGCACGTGTGGTATTTCGCCAGGTCAGATGACCGCGCGCCGGCGGATACGATCTTCGTGCTCGGGGCGGCGCAATACGATGGAGTGCCCAGCAACTGGCTGGCCTCCCGGCTCAACCACGCGGCAGACCTCTACAACGAGGGCGTGGCGCCCACCATTGTGACCGTGGGAGGCAAGGCGGAAGGCGACCGGTACACGGAAGCCCAGGCGGGGAAGAACTACCTGGTCGATAGCCTGGGGATCCCCGCCGAGGCCGTGGTGGAGATCAACGAGGGCGTGGATACGCTAACCTCCGCGCAGGCATTTGCCTCGCTGGCGCCGGAGTACGGGTGGGGGAGCTCCGTGGTGGTGACGGACCCCAGCCACAGCCTGCGCGCCACGGAGATGGTGGAGGACCAGGGGATGGAGGCGTGGGGGTCGCCCACGCGCCAGGGACCCAGCGTGGCAACGAGGAGTGCGCAGGTGAACAGCATTCTGCATGAGACCGGTGGGCTGATCTATTACAAGGTCGTGGAGAAGGAACGGTAGGCAGCATGGCGAAGCGATACAACTACTCTGCCGCGGACGTGCAGCGGCGGCTGGAGATCCAGCCCAAGACGTTGGGGATCCCCGGGGCGGTGGCTGACGGGCGCGAGGACTTTGACCGGGACAGGGCCAGGGTGCTGCACTCGGCGGCGCTGCGCCGGCTGGCGGACAAGACCCAGGTGGTGGGGCCCGGCAGCGGGGATACGCCCCGCACGCGGCTGACGCACTCGTTGGAGGTGGCGCAGATCGCCCGCGGGATCGGCAAGTCCTTGGGCGCGGACCCGGACCTCACGGAGCTGGCGGGGCTGAGCCACGATATCGGCCACCCGCCGTACGGGCACAACGGGGAACGGGCGCTGGATGAGGCGGCGGCGGACTGCGGCGGCTTTGAGGGCAATGCGCAGACGCTGCGGATCTTGACGCGGCTGGAGCCGAAGACGCTGGACCCCAGCGGGGTCTCGTACGGGCTGAACCTCACGCGCGCCAGCATTGACGCGGCGGCGAAGTACCCCTGGGGGCCGGTGGCGGCAGACGGCACGCGCCGCAAGAAGTACTCCGCCTATGCGGATGACCTGGAGGTCCTGCTGTGGGCCCGGGCCGAGGCGCCGGATGACCGCAAGTGCTTGGAAGCGCAGATCATGGACTGGTCCGATGACGTGGCCTACTCCGTGCATGACGTGGAAGATGGGATCGTCTCCGGCCGCATCTCCTTGGACGTGCTGTGGGACCTCGTGGAGCTGGCGGCCCTGGCGGAAAAGGGTGCCAAGGCCTTCGGTGGCACGCCGGAGGAGCTGCTGGATGCCGCGGACCGGCTGCGCCGAATGTCGCTGGTCAGCCGCGCGGCGGACTTCGGCGGTTCACTGGCGGATCTCGCGGCGCTGAAGGCGATGACCTCTGAGCTGGTGAGCCGCTTCGTCACCGCCGCTGTCACGGCCACGCGGCTGGCATTCCCGGAAGCGCTGGCTACAACGGGTCTCGGCCGGTACGCGGCGGACCTGGTGGTGCCGGCGGACGTGCAGGCAGAGGTCACGCTGCTGAAGTCCGTGGCGGTGCTCTACGTGATGGATGAGCAGTCCCACCTGGCGAACCAGGAGCGCCAGCGGGACCGCATCTTCCGCGTGACGGATTACCTGTGGCACGGCGGGGAAGGGGCCTTGGACCCGCAATTCGCGGCGTGGTTTGCGCAGGCCACTGATGATGTGGCGGCGAAGCGAGTGATCATTGACCAAGTGGCCTCCCTCACAGAATCGCTGCTGGAGCGGCTGGATAAGCAAGCCAGCGGCATTAGTGCGGCATGGGCCTAATCATTTCCCCAGTTCGCGCCAGGTGAATCCTTAAAAGAAACTCATAATAAAAGCTGAACATGCATTCATTCTGAGTTTCACATGAGAGCACCATTTGAGGCCGAAATCACCCCGGCGGAAGTCCTTTACCTGCCAATTCCCGGTTTAATCTAAGAACGTCAAAACCTTTACACCTGAAGGATTGGTACAGAAAGGACTGATAGTTGAACACGCATAAGCGCTCCGGCAGCCAGGTGCTGCCCGCCGCGCTCATCGCCGCCGGACTCGCGGCCACGTGGCTGGTACCCCAGGGCGTGGCCGCCATGGTGGGCACCACTGTGGAGACCACCGGCCCCAACGACACGATCGGCCTGGCCGCAGGGGAAACCACCATCACCCTCCAGGCCCCTGAAGGGTGGGAGTTTCCGCTCTCGGCCAGCCCAACATCCGCCACACTGACGCAAGGGGAGAAGACCCTGCAGTTCGATGTGGTGACGGGAGTGTCTGATGCCGCGGCGGCGTCGGAAAGAAAAATCGCTGCCCTGCAACGCGATGGCATCGCAGCAGCCATGAATGGCACCCAAGCCACCGGAGGCGCGGAGTTCACCGGCGAGCACTGCCAGGCCGTGAACGCCAAGGAAGGCCAGCACGGCCCCTGCGCGCTCGTGCTCTCCCAGGACACGCTGGTGACCGTGGTCTCCCTCGGCGCCGCCGACCAGCCCGCGGTGGATATCCAGCCGCTGCTCGATTCCCTGCAGATTCAGGAGGCGAAGTAGATGAACCAGCCACTATTCTTCCGCCCCACGAGCGCTCTGTGGTGGCTCTACTGCGCGGCGGTGGCCATCGCGGCGGTGTACGTGACAGTCAAGGCCGCGCCCTCCCTGGCCGCCACCACCGTGGCTGTGGGCGCGGTGCTGCCGCTCATCCTCATCACGGGCGCGCTGTTCGCCTTCCTGGCACTGGTGCTGGATCCCTTCGGCGCCCGCCGCCCGTGGCTGCTGGTGCTGGCCGTGCTGGGCGGGGCCACGATCCCCGCTGCGGTGTCCTTGAAGGGCAACGAGTACATCTCCGGCGTGGTGATCCAGATGATGGGCACGGAGATGGGCTCCGCCTGGGAGTCCGCGTTCGCCGGCCCGATCACCGAGGAATGGTCTAAGGGCTTGACGATCCTGCTGATCATGCTCATCGCGGGTCACGTGGTGGCGCGCCCGATCCACGGCCTGGTCATCGGCGCGTTCGTGGGCCTGGGTTTCCAGGTCATTGAGAACGTGCTGTACGCCGCCAACGGTGCTTTGGGCGATGCCAACAGTGACCTCAATGGCGCTTGGACCACGACGGTCATCCGCGCCGTGGTGGGAGTCAGCTCCCACTGGGTCTTGTCTGCGATGGTGGGCGTGGCCGTGGTGCTGCTCCTGCGCCGTCGGGTTGCGGCTGGTATCGGCCTGTTCGTGCTGGCCTGGGCGCTGCACTTCATGTGGAACGCGCCGCTGCTGGGCGATCCGGTGGGGATCTTCCTCAAGGTCGTGGTGATCCTCGCGGTGTTCGCTGTTGTGGTGGGCCGGGTGTGGCGCTCCGAGCGCGAGTTCCTGCGGGGCCGGTTTGAAGGTTTTGGGGGCGATGCCACCCCCGCCCCAGCCCCTGTCGTCCCCGATGGTGCGGCACGTGGAGCTTTCCTGAGTGGAAAGGAGCGCCGAGCTTTCTTGAAGCAGGAGCGCAAGGAACACGGCCGCAGCGCGGTGAAGGCGAGCAAGAAGCAGTGGCGGGAGCTGTACCGCCAGCTGCAGGGTTCCTAGCCCTCAGCGTCTGGGATGGAGCAGAAGCTTTCGAAGTGATCGGAGGTGTAGTACCACACGTCCGGGTCCTGCTCCGTCCCACCGCCGACGACAATGCGGCGCTCACCCCGGTGGCTTAGCCCCGGGGTTTTCACCGTGTATTCGCGGTAGTAGCTGGAGTTTTCCTGGGGGAGGAGGCCCTCATAGTTGCCGAAGTGTTTGCCATCGTGGTGGCCGTCATCGGCGGGGGCTCCGGTGAGGATGTCATCGATCTGGGTCTGCGCTTCAGCAGGGAGGGTGTCATAGCTGCAGGAATCGCCTGTGGTGGAGGTGGTGGTGCTGGTGCCTGTGCTGGTGCTGGATGTGGTGCCTGTGCTCGTGTCAGAGCTGCGACCTGCACCGGTCTCCTCGCCAGTTTGTGAGCTGAACCAGGCCACGGCGGCCAGTACGGGTACTACCGCTCCCGCTGCGGCGCCCCACTTCTTGTTATTGCTTGCCATGTGGGTATTGAACCACAGCCGGGTGTCAAGCGGTGATCACGCCGCCGCCCTGTGGTGCACATGGGTGGTAGGGCCCGAGGCGGGCATAAGGAGGGCATAAGGAGAGCATTGGCAGGGCCGGCAGGAAAAGTGGACAAGTCCAGATCGGGTTTTCGCGAAAATCTCGATCTCAGCTTGTCCACTTTTGCCGCAAAGGTGATACTGCTCGCTGAGCGAGTGCCCTTACACCGGCGTGATCGGCAGGCGCAGCGCCGCAGGTGCCGTGGCCGGCACCATCGGCTGGTTCGGCTCCACCGGCTGAATGCGCCGGTAGCCCTCACTCTGCTCGGGCCGGGTGTCCGCTTCTCCCTTGTTGGGCCACATCGCGGCCGCCCTCTCCGCGTTGGCCGTGATGGACAGCGAGGGGTTCACACCCGGGTTCGCGGTGATGGCGGAACCATCGCACACGTACAGGCTGGGGTAGCCCCACACGCGGTGGTAGGGATCCACCACGCCGTGCTCCGGGGACGTGCCGATCACGCACCCGCCCAAGAAGTGCGCGGTCAGAGGGATGTTGAACACCTCTGACCACACGCCACCCGCAAATCCCTTCGGCATCAGCTCCGCCAGGATGCGCGTGGCCTTGTTTCCCTCCGGGATCCAGGTGGGGTTCGGCTCTCCCGTGCCCTGCCTGGAGCTCAACCTGCGGAACGGGCCCACCTTCGTCATAAACGTGGTCAAGGAGTTGTCTTTGGTCTGCATCACCAGGTTGATCACGGTGCGCTGGGACCAGCGGCGCAGGTTGAAGATCCGGGGCACTTCCCTGTAGTTCAGCACCAGCTGCTTGAGGAACTCCAGCGGGCGCGGCTGCAGCTTGTCCCCGTCCGTCATGAGCGTTTGCAGCAACCCCATCGCGTTGGACCCCTTGCCGTAGCGCACCGGTTCAATGTGGGTGTCCGGGGCGGGGTAGTAGCTGGAGGTGATGGCCACGCCCTCGGAGTAGTCCTCATTCGGGTCGTACTGGGAGCGGTTCGCCCCCAGCAGCGCCTCGGAGTTGGTGCGCGTGAGGTGCCCCAGCTTGTCACTCAGCCCCGGCAGCACCCCACCAGCCTTCATGCGGTGCAGCAGGTTCTGCGTCCCCCAGGTACCTGCGGCCAGAATCACATTGTCGGCGGTGAAGGTGCGGGTCTTCGGTTTCCGGTTCAGCAGTGTGTGGGTGGCCTTGGTGTGCACGGTCCACCTGCCACCATCGAATTCCACCTTGGTGACGGTGGTGGAGTCATGCACCTTCGCCCCACCCTTTTCCGCGAGGTACAGGTAGTTTTTCAGCAGCGTGTTCTTCGCCCCATGCCGGCAGCCGGTCATGCACTCGCCGCACTCCGTACACGCCGTGCGCTCCGGCCCCGCCCCGCCAAAGTACGGGTCGGCTACCTGCTCGCCGGGCTTGCCCTCCAGCCCTGTCTTCGCGCCGAAAAATACGCCCACCGGGGTCATGCGGAAGGTGCGCCCCACGCCCATCTTCTCCGCGACTTGCTTGGAGAGCTTATCCGCGGGCGTCATGGTGGGGTTTTCCACCACGCCGAGCATTTTCTGCGCCTGCTCGTAGTAGGGGGTGAGCTCGTCTTCCCAGTCAGTGATGGTGTTCCATTGCTTGTCGTTGAAGTAGCTCGCCCCCGGCTTGTACAGGGTGTTTGCGTAGTTCAGCGACCCGCCGCCCACGCCCGCGCCCGCCAGAATCATCACGTCCTTGAGCAGGTGGATGCGTTGGATGCCGAAGAAGCCAAGCGAGGGCATCCACAGGAATTGCTTGAGGTGCCAACTGTTCTTCGCGAAGTCCTTGTCCTCGTAGCGGCGGCCGGCCTCCAGCACGCCGACGTTGTAGCCCTTCTCAGTCAACCGCAGTGCGTTGACGCTGCCACCGAACCCGGAGCCGATGATCAGCACGTCATAATGTGTGGTGTTCGTCATATTTTTACCCTAGTAGGTGACCTGCTGCGCCCGCGGTGGTTTGCTGTTCTTTTTTGAGCGACGCCACCCTGTCCCCGCTCTGGACTACACTGCAAGGCTATGGCGAAAGGACGGATCCCAGAGCGGGATATTGCGGCGATTCGGGAGCAGACCCCAATCGAAGAGGTCGTGGGGGAGTACGTCCAGCTCAAGCCGGGTGGGGTGGATTCCCTGAAAGGCTTAAGCCCCTTTAAGGACGAAAAGACGCCCTCCTTCCATGTCCGCCCCAACAAGGGCTACTTCCACTGCTTCTCCACGGGTGAGGGCGGGGACGTATTTAGCTTCCTGATGAAGATGGAGCACGTAACCTTCCCCGAGGCCGTGGAGCAGTGTGCGGAGCGGATCGGCTACCGCATCAACTATGAGGGCGGCGGGCCAGGCAAGAGGGAGGAGCCGGGGACCAGGCAGCGCCTCGTCGCCGCGAACAAGGCCGCGTACGAGTTCTACCGCGAGCAATTCGAATCCGAGGGGAAGGGGCCGGATGCTGCCCGGAACTTCCTGCTGGACCGCGGCTTCACGCTGGAGGATGCCCGCCACTTCGGCTGCGGGTATGCGCCGGAGGGCTGGGACAAGCTGACGAAGCACCTCCAGAAGAAGGGCTTCAACTTCAAGGAGCTGGAGGCAGCCGGGCTGGCGCGGATGGGCCAGCGCGGGCCCATTGACCGCTTCCACCGCCGTCTGTTGTGGCCCATCCGCTCCGTGGCTGGAGACGTGATCGGCTTCGGCGCCCGCAAGCTCTTCGATGACGACAAACTGGGCAAGTACATCAATACCCCGGAAACGTTGCTGTACAAGAAGTCCAAGGTGCTTTTCGGCATCGATCATGCGAAGAAGACCATCGCCTCTGGCCACCAGGCTGTGGTGGTGGAAGGCTACACGGACGTGATGGCGATGCACGCTGCTGGCGTCACCACGGCCGTGGCTGCCTGCGGCACGGCCTTCGGTGCCGATCACCTTTCGATGCTGCGGCGATTCATGCTGGATGACAAGTTCTTCCGCGGGGAAATCATCTACATCTTCGATGGCGACGAGGCCGGGCAGAAGGCCGCCATGCGCGCGTTCGAGGGCGATCAGAAGTTCACGGGCCGCAGCTATGTGACGGTCGCGCCCGGCGGGCAGGACCCGTGCGACATCCGCCAGGAGCGCGGGGACGGAGCCGTGCGGGAGCTGGTGGCTAGCCGCGTGCCGATGTTCGAGTTCGTGATCCGCACCCTCATCGCCGGGTACGACACGGCCAGCGTGGATGGGCGCGTGCACGCCCTGCGGCGCATCGTGCCGGTGCTGGCCGGGATCCGCGACGACGCGCTGCGCGATGAGTACGCTCGCCAGGCCTCCGGGTGGATTGGATGGGAGGATCCCAGCGAGGTTGTCACCCAGGTGCGCCAGGCCGCGCGGCAGGGGCAGGCGGAGAAACCCGCGCTGGAGCTGAAGGAAGGTGCGGCCAGGCAGCAGCGGAGGTCACAGGAGGATGCGGCTGGTGGGGGAGGCGCGGTGGCGTCGCCCCAACAACGGCCAAACCTACGGGCCGTGAGTGGCATGGAACGGCCCGATGCGAACGACGATGCGCTGCACGGCCCGCGCGAGGTGCTGAAGCTGGCGCTGCAGGAGCCGCAGCTGGCGGGGACGATCTTTGACCTCATGCCGCCGGAGAGTTTTCTGCACCCCACGTACGTGCAGGTCGCGGGGTCAATCGCGGCCGTGGGTGGCGCGGCGCATAGCGAAGGCGGAGCCGGGTGGATTGACAAGATCGCGGCGAAGATGGGTGACGCGATGGGCGCGGCCGTGGTGAGCGAGCTGGCGGTGGAGGATATCCGCTGCTCGGAGGAGCGGCTGCCGTATTACGCCTCTGGCGTGATGGCGAGGATGCAGGCGAACTGGGTCGGCAACGAGATCGCCGACATGAAGTCCAAGCTGCAGCGCATGCGGCCCGATGAGAATAAGGAGGAGTACTTCGCGCTATTCGCGGACGTGATTGCGCTGGAGAAGTACCACAAGTCCCTGATTAACAGGGCGAATTCCTATGGGGAGTTCACAGGCTAGCGGTGTGCGGCTAGCGCTTGAAGGGGTTCTTGCTGGACTTGGCGTTCTTGTCGGAGCGCGGGGGATCCACCTGGTCATTCGGGTGGGCGTGGTCGGCCTCCACGATGGTGTGGCCATCGGCGAGGCTGCTGCGGGTCGATCTGTTGAGATCCCGCACCTCGTGCATGCGAGGCTCCGGATCCAGCTTGTTGGCGATGGCCTTGCGGCCGGCGCGGACGGCTGCCTTGGTGACATCGGAGTTCACGGCGGTTTCGTAGCCGCGGCGGATCTGCTCGTACCGGCGCCGCCCCGCCTTGGTGCCCATGAGGTAACCGGCTGCGGCCCCGACAACGAACTGGATCATGTGAACTCCTTCTATGTGCCCAAACGCCTGAGTGGGTGTGCGGTGACTTCCTACGCGGACATACTACGCGAAGAAGGCTAATGGAAACAATTGCCAAAAATTGCCGTGAGCAGGGATGACGGAGTTTTGGTAGGCATGGGAAGGAGTAAGCGAGGATCCGAGTTCCAACAGACATGGAATAGACATGGAACTGTTTTGGACCAAATGAAGCGAAAGATCGAGGAGCGAAGAGAATGGCCGAGCAAGCAGGCAAGCAGACTGGCGAGCAGACCGTTAAGGGCATTATCTCTAGGGCAAAGAACGAGCCGGTGGAGATGGTGGATGTGGTCATCCCGGAACCGGGAGCCAATGACGTGATCGTCAAAATCCAGGCCTGCGGCGTGTGCCACACGGACCTGGCCTACAAGGAAGGCGCCATCACGGACGACTACCCATTCCTCCTGGGCCACGAGGCCGCCGGCGTGGTGGAGCAGGTCGGCGAGCGCGTGACACACGTTGCCGAAGGCGATTACGTGGTGCTGAACTGGCGCGCCGTGTGCGGCGAGTGCCGAGCCTGCAAGAAGGGTGAACTGAAGTACTGCTTCGATACCCACAATGCGTCGAAGAAGATGACGCTCACCGATGGCACCGAGCTGGAGCCGGCACTGGGCATCGGTGCTTTCGCGGAAAAGACGCTGGTCCATGAGGGGCAGTGCACCAAGGTGAACGAGCATGCAGACCCTGCCGTGGCGGGCCTCCTGGGCTGCGGCGTGATGGCCGGGCTGGGTGCCGCGGTAAACACCGGTGAGGTTAAGCGAGGGGAATCCATTGCCGTGATCGGCGTGGGCGGCGTGGGCATGTCCGCCGTGGCCGGCGCCAAGCTGGCCGGTGCGACCACCATCATCGCCATCGACGTCTCCGACGAGAAGCTGGAGCGGGCCAAGAAGGAGTTCGGGGCGACGCACACCATCAACTCCTCTGACTTGAGCGATGATGAGCTCATTGACCAGGTGCGCGAGCTCACCGGCGGCTTCGGCACGGACGTGGTGGTCGACGCCGTGGGTCTGCCGAAGACCTACAAGCAGGCCTTCTACATGCGAGACCTGGCTGGCCGCGTGGTGCTGGTGGGCGTGCCCACCCCGGAGATGACGCTGGAGCTGCCGCTGTTGGACGTCTTCGGGCGCGGCGGATCCCTGAAGTCCTCCTGGTACGGCGATTGCCTGCCGGAGCGGGACTTCCCCATGTACGTGGACCTGTTCACCGAGGGGCAGCTGCCGCTCGACCGATTCGTGGATGAGCGCGTGGGCCTCGGGGACGTGGAAGCCGCCTTCGAGAAGATGAAGCAGGGCAAGGTTCTGCGCAGCGTCGTGGAACTCAAGAACTAACCGAAGAACGGGTGATTTTTGATGACAAGCAACACACCGGCCACTGTCTTTTCCGGAAACTCCTCCACGGGCCTGCGCATTGAGCGCGTGGTGACCCACGGCGTGTTTGCCCTCGATGGCGGCGAGTGGGAAGTGGACAACAACATCTGGATCCTGGGTAATGATGATGAATGCTTCATCGTGGACGCTGCCCACGATGCCGCGCCCATCATCGAGGCTGTGGGCAACCGCGAGGTGCGCGGCGTGCTGTGCTCCCACGCGCACAATGACCACATCACCGTGGCCCCAGAACTGGCCCGCGAGCTCGATACCCGCGTGCTGGTGCACCCGGGGGACATGATGCTGTGGAAGGAAACCCACCCGGGCTTTCAGCCGCAGGAACTCCATGAGGGGCAGAACTTTAGCATCGCGGGCACGCGCCTGGACGTGATGAATACCCCTGGCCACTCCCCGGGATCTTGCGCGTTCTACCTGCCGGAGGCGGATGTGCTCTTCTCCGGGGACACGCTGTTTGCTGGCGGGCCAGGGGCGACGGGCCGCAGCTTCAGTGACTTCGGCACCATCATCGAGTCCATCCGCCACCGGCTGCTGACCCTGCCTGGCCACACCGAGGTTTACACCGGCCATGGCGATGCCACGAGCATCGGCGCAGAGGCTCCGCACCTGCAGGAGTGGATTGAGCGCGGATACTGATCCGCCGGGCTGGTTCATGCACCGCACCCCTTGTGTTCTATACCCCCTGGGGGTATAGTTCTGGTTGTTAGGACACAACCAGAACTGAAAGCGTGATGACACCTTGTCCTCCATCGACCTCAACATTGAGGGCATGACCTGCGCCTCCTGCGCCAACCGCATCGAAAAGAAGCTAAACAAGCTCGATGGCGTGGAGGCCAGCGTCAACTACGCGACCGAAAAGGCGCAGATCACAGCCCAGGACCAATCCCGCCTGGATGACCCCGCGGAGTTCATCGAGACGGTGGAAAAGCTCGGCTACCAAGCGCATGTGCCGGAGCCAGCCACACCGGCCGCTGATGAATCCCACGCGGGCGCAGACTCCCAGGGCAACTCCGCCCAACCGGAATCCCGCGAACTGACCAGCCTGCGCCAGCGCCTCATCGGAGCCGTGGTCCTCTCCGTGCCCGTGATCATCCTGGCGATGATCCCGCCGCTGCAATTCACCTACTGGCAGTGGCTCTCCCTCACCCTCGCCGCGCCCGTGGTCGTGTGGGCCGGCTGGCCCTTCCACCGCGCCACCTGGGTGAACCTCAAGCACGGCGCGGCCACCATGGACACGCTCATCACCGTGGGCACCCTGTCTGCATTCCTGTGGAGCCTCTACGCGCTCTTCCTGGGACATGCAGGCGAACCCGGGATGACCCACGGTTGGCACCTCATCAACACCGGGGGAGACGCTGCCGGGGGCATCTACCTCGAAGTCGCCAGCGGCGTGATCACCTTCGTGCTGGCCGGGCGCTACTTCGAAAAGCGTGCCAAGCACCGCGCCGGGGACGCCCTGCGGGCCTTGAGTGAGCTCGGCGCGAAGGACGTCGCCATCCTGCGCGACGGAACCGAACAACGCGTGCCCATTGACCAGCTCCGCCCCGGCATGCACTTCGTTGCCCGCCCGGGCGAAAAAATCGCCACAGATGGCGAGGTCGTGGAAGGCCACAGCGCGGTCAACGAATCCATGCTCACCGGCGAGTCCGTCCCCGTGGAAGTCAGCCCCGGCTCCGAGGTCACCGGCGCTACCGTCAACGAGTCCGGCCGGCTTGTCATCGAGGCCACCGCCGTGGGCAGCGACACCCAACTCGCGCAGATGGCGAAGATGGTGGAGCAGGCCCAATCCGGCAAGGCAGAGGTCCAGCGCATTGCGGACAAGGTCTCCGGCGTGTTCGTGCCCGTCGTCATCGCCCTCGCCCTGGCGACCCTCGCCGGGTGGCTGCTCATCGACGGCAACGTCGCCCACGCCTTCAGCTCCGCCGTTGCGGTGCTCATCATCGCGTGCCCCTGCGCCCTCGGCCTGGCCACGCCTACCGCGCTGCTGGTCGGCACGGGCCGGGGTGCCCAGATGGGTGTCCTCATCAAGGGTCCCGAGGTCCTGGAGCAGGCCCGCGGAGTGGACACCATCGTGCTAGACAAGACCGGCACCGTCACCACCGGGCAGATGGAAGTGGTTGACTCCGATGACGGTGTGTTGACCCTCGCCGGTGCCGTGGAGGACTACTCTGAGCACCCCATCGCCCAGGCCATCGCCCGCGCAGCGAAAGCGCACGCCAAGGACACCGGTGAGGACTTGGGAAAGGTCAAAGATTTCCAGTCGATCCCCGGCCGCGGCGTGCAGGCTACCGTCACCACCACCGACGCCTCAGGTGAGACCCGCAGCCAGCTGGTCGCTATTGGCCGCGGGTTTGCGGAAGGCGATGAGGCGGGGGTGGCGTCGCACGAAAACAACACAACAACCACCGTGCCCGTGGTCATCGACGGCGAGTACCGCGGCGCGATCCACGTCGCAGACGCGGTGAAGGAAACCAGCGCGGAAGGCATCCGGCGGCTCAAGGACATGGGCCTGCGCCCGATCCTGCTCACCGGAGACGCCGAACCCGTCGCGAAAGCCGTGGCCGGTGAGGTGGGGATCGAGGAAGTCATCGCAGGCGTGATGCC
The DNA here is from genome assembly GCA_019114175.1 of Candidatus Corynebacterium gallistercoris. GTDB lineage: Bacteria > Actinomycetota > Actinomycetes > Mycobacteriales > Mycobacteriaceae > Corynebacterium > Corynebacterium gallistercoris. The sequence continues at coordinate 18,736 of DXFZ01000091.1, read as the reverse complement.
GCAGGACAAGGTCGATCACGTGGCCAGGTTGCAGCGAGAAGGCGCGGTGGTTGCCATGGTTGGTGATGGAGTGAACGACGCCGCCGCGCTCGCCCAAGCCAACCTCGGCCTCGCGATGGGGGCGGGCACAGATGCCGCGCGGGAAGCAGCGGACATCACCCTGGTCCGCGATGACCTGAACGCAGCGGCCGATGCAGTGGCATTGGCGAGGAAAACGCTGAAAACAATCAAGGGCAACCTCTTCTGGGCCTTCGCATACAATGTGGCTGCAATACCGCTGGCGGCGCTGGGGCTGCTCAACCCGATGCTGGCCGGCGCGGCGATGGCGCTCTCCAGCGTGTTCGTGGTGAGCAACAGTTTGAGGCTGAGAGGATTTGGGAAATGAGTGAGGACCACGGATACCTGACGGACAAGAAACGCTACCTGCAGCGGCTGAAGCGGATCGAGGGGCAGGTGCGCGGAATCCACCGGATGGTGGAGGAGGAGCAGTACTGCATCGACATCCTGACGCAGGTCAGCGCGCTGCAATCGGCGCTGAAGTCCGTGTCCCTGGGTCTTCTGGATGACCACATGCAGCATTGTGTTCTGCACGCCGCGCAGGCTAGTGAGGAGGAGGGGGAGGCGAAGCTCGCGGAGGCGTCTGCGGCGATCGCGCGGCTGGTGAAGTAGGGGGTTGGGTTGTAACTACCGGTTGTCGTAGATACTGATCAACCCTAGACTCAGCGATCCGGTGCCGATGACGTGGCGCTTGCCATCCTCGCCCAAGATGGTGAGCGGGCCGCCGGAATCTCCGGGGAAGGAGGGGATGAGCGCGACAACATCTTGAGTCTGTTCATTGGCGTACACGATGGGGCCGCAGGTGCGCGCCGTGGTGGAGCCATCCTTGCAGACCATAGTGCCGGTCAGATTTGCAGTGACGCGCCGGGGTTCTCCCAGCCCAACGGGCTCGCCGGAGAAGAATCCGCGCAGGATTTCGGAGGAGCCGAGGGATGGAGTAAAAGAGCTCTTCAGAGTGGTGTAGTCCACGTCCACCCCTTCGGCTAGTGGGAGTGTAGCGACATCTTGAAGGCCGTTGGTGCGGTCAAAGAGAAGCCCGGGTCGGTTGACCTGATAGGTCGCGCGGCCCAATTCTTCTTTGCCCGCCAGTGCCTGCCCACTCACAGTTTTCACCTGCAGCGGAGTACCTTCATTCTTTGCAGCTTTTATGCAGTGGCCTGCGGTGAGGAGGCTGGCTTCGCCATCCACAATTATGAAAGAGTTGATCGTGCAACCGATTGGGCGGGCGGAGGTTTCGATGAAGAACCGTTCACCGGCGTGGGCAGTTGCGCCATTGCTGGCAGTCGAGTCTGGTTCTGCCGTGGCGACGGGGGCGGTGGTGAAGGCAGCCAGGGCGGCTGCGGCAATTGCGGTTGTTTTTGCTTTCTTGGCGACGGCGACGGCCTTTCGCTTCATCTCTCTAACACCTCTTTCGGTCAATGTACTGGGATCTTGATTTGCGAGGTAGAACAGCTATTTTGCAGCAAAATCTCAGTCTTCGCTTAGGGTACTCTTAAGTTACTGTAATTGGGATGAGGCTACAACCTAGCCTGTGGAGTGGCTCTGCACTGTGAAGTGGGGATCGAGGGGAGGGCTGAGTTGTGTCTGTAGCTGGGCCTGAGCTAGGCCTGTAGTTGGGAAAGGTGCATTTTGGCAGGTCAGGGGCTGTCAAGGGTGAGGGATAAATCTTGTCAAGGCTCTCATTCATATTTCCGCCTGTTTTTCGCAACCAGTATTGACAAAAGTTGTTCTGGAGCCTTGACAGCCTCCGGGGGTTCGGTGTTTGAGGGTTGGAGGGGCAAGGAGGGGTGATGAGGGGAGTGAGGGCCGGGGCAAGGGGGCCCGGAGTCAAGGGGGAGGAGGGGACCCAGAGTCAAGGGGTAGGGAGGATAAAGGCCGAAACCCCGCCCCACCGGCAAAGAATGCCGGTGAGGCGGGGTAAAAGAAAAGCTCCCCCAACTGGGCTCGAACCAGTGACCCTTCGATTAACAGTCGAATGCTCTGCCAACTGAGCTATGGGGGAATGTTGTGCGTTAGGCTTCGTGGCCTGTGCCGTTCAACGAAACAATACTCTATACCCGCCCACCGAAAACTGGCAAATCCGCAGGTCAAGGGCCGAAGAATGAGTATTGAGGAATGGTTCAGGGCAAGTCCTGGTCTCCGCCTTGGTGACCGCCTTGGTGACTGCCTCAGTCCCCGTGTGGCAATTCGCGCCAAGACCAGCATCCGTTCACCCTGCGGGCGTGCCCAACTACTTCTACAGTTATAGCGGGGCGAAGTAGTGCTTTCCGTTGCCATGTGGTTCAATTTCAGACTGAAGGGGCTATAGCTCAGTCGGTTAGAGCCGCGGACTCATAATCCGCTGGTCGCGGGTTCGAGCCCCGCTGGCCCCACAAAACCCACACCATATTGACTGCCCCCTGCCCGTTTCACGACCGAAACCTTGACCGTTTCATAGGCCCACGAGTTCTGCACAAAGCCCAAAGCTGAACAAGCACAACATTCGTTCGAGAGGTATTACCGCAAGTGACCACCCGTTCTGTCTCCAGGCGCGTCTTCACTGCAGCCGCAGCCGCCCTCACCACTGTCGCCGCATTCGCCGCCGTCCCCACCCCCGCGGCCTCCGCGCAGCCCGGCATCGCCGGCTCCGTGGAACGCTTCGGTGGCTGCACCTCCACCGTCACCGCCGCTGTCCCGGGTGGCGCGCAGTCCCTGGCTGGCATCCCCGAGGCCCTGCCCATGATCGGCTACTCCGCTGACGTGGTCCGCGGCGTGCGCGCCCGTGGTCAGGCCACCCGCACCATTCACTACAACGCAACGCCTTTCCTGGCTTCCACCTACCAGGAGTCCACCCGCAAGGGACGCGTTGAGGTGGAGCGTGCGCTCAGCAACCTCGCAAACGAGTGCCCGAATTCCCGGATCGCTCTCGTGGGCTACTCCCAGGGTGCGGACATTGCAGCCCAGATCGCCGTTGCTATCGGCGAGGGCCGCGGCCCGATTCCCGCTGATCGCCTGAAGCAGGTCATCCTCCTGGCCAGCCCCTACAATGGTCCCGCTTCTCAGGGACCCGGCTCCGCCCCGGTGGAGACTCGTGGCACCGGCGTGCTCGGCGCGATGCCTTCCTATGGCTCCATCGCGGGCAAGGTCACGGACCTCTGCGTTCGCGGTGACATGATCTGTGACTCCGCCGCTGTCCCAGCTTCCACTTCCGTGGCTGGCCGCGCTGTCACTATGTCCCTGATCGGCGGCACCATGCAGTTCGATGCCGGGGACTTCTTCGCCATCGCCGCCAGCACCCCGGCCATGATTAACTCCCACATGCTGCACGTCGGCGGCTATGGCCACCAGGTTGGCCACGCGGTGAACCTCATCACCAGCTAGTTTGTTTTTATTGCGACGGCCGGTCCCGGCACAGCGGCACCCCCGCTTCCCGGGCCGGTCGTTTCACTTTCTGCGGCACCAGGGTGAGAAGTGGTTGACTGGGTGGTGACAGATTGGAGTTGCCATGACAGACATGACCACAGGCGAAGGTTGGGCGTTTCTTACCGGCCTTCTGGATCAGCATTCGGCCCCCGGGGAGCAGCCCACCCCGCATCCGGAGCATCACACGGACCGTCGCATTCCGGAGGTCAAGATGGCCGGCGTGGTTGATGGCGCCCGCGTCCTCCGGCTCTCATTCCGGGCGGGCGATGTCATGGCTGACCATTCGGCCTCCATGCCCATCCTCATCGCCGGGCAGGCCGGCGAGATCGAGGTGAAGGTGGGGGAGGATTCCTTCACCCTGACCCCGGGCACGATGCTCAGCGTGGCGGCGAACAAGGTGCATAGCCTGTCCGCCGAGGCCCACGCTGTGGCCACGCTGATCGTGCTGACCGGTTAGTAGGTTCCTCGGGATAGCCAGCGGCTTCCCACAGCCGCTCGTTGAACGGTGCCCACAGGGGCTTCGCCCAGTCGCCAAAGTCCCGGTCCGTCAGCACTACCGCCGCCAGCTTGTGTTCCGGGGCCACCCACAGGAAGGTCCCGGATTGGCCAAAGTGCCCGGCCACCTCGGCAGGCATGGATGGAGCCAACCAGTGTTTGCCGGCATCTGCCGTGGACTCCGCCCCCTTGGAACCGTGGATCTCAAAGCCCAGCCCCCACGGGCAGGGCTTGAACATGCCGTAGCCCGGCACCACCCCACCCAACTCGCCGTACTGCACGCTCACCATCTCCGCGACAGTCTCCGGCGCCAGCAGCTTCGGCTCCAGCACCTCGGCGGCAAACGCCGCCAGGTCGTCAACACTGCCACTGAACCCGTGACCTGCGGAGCCGGAGAAGTCTACGTTCATGCCCAGTGGCTCATTCAGCCCCTCTTGGCAGTAGTCCGCGAACCCGATGCCCGTCTTAGCCTCCAGGAAGGCCGCCAGCATTTCATAGCCTGCGGAGGAGTAGATCCGCCGGGTCTCTGGTGCCTTCTGCTGTGCCCATTCCCCGAATGCCACGCCCCCTGCGTGGGCGAGGAGCTGGCGTACCGTCGGCGGGGTGTCGCCCTCGTAGTTCTCAAGCTTCACCGTGTCGTCAAACCCAAACGCGCCCTCTTCCACAGCCATTGCCACAGCATAGGAAGTGAGGAGCTTGGAGACGCTGGCTAACCGGAACACACCACTGGGGTCTCCGTGCGTCGTGCGGCCGTCGCCCCCAATAAACGCGCCAGCGGCGCGGTCCACTGGCCAGGCATCCAACTCGACAAGCACGTCGCCGATGCTCATGACAGCTTCGCCTCCACCATCGTAACGATCTCGCGCACCGTGGCTTCCGGCGGGAGAACCTCCTGGTCAAGCTGCACGCCGAAGCGCTCCTCCAGCCGCACGGACAGGTCCACGAGCGAGAGCGAATCCACGCCGAGGTCATCGCCCAGCGCCTTATCCGCGGCGAGTTCTTCCTGGTCAAGCCCCGTCGCGGACTCGATCTCGGCCAACACATTGCCGTGCACGTCCTCGCTGGCCGGGCGGATCCCTTTGTCCTCGGCGCCGGTGGCGGCGTCGCCAGTGTTGCCGGCGAGGGCCGCAGCCAGCTTGGATTTCATGTCACTGTTCACGGTGTCATCGGCTGCCATGATCGTCCTTCGTGTTGGGCGGGGTTATCCTTATGTCTTAAAAGTGTAACAATCCTTCTTCGGTGAGAAAGGGCGTGGCGTTCGGTGCGTGCTTCGCGTTTCGGCAGCGCAATGGGTTTTATGGCCCGCCGGGTGGTGGGCAGGATCACGGGCAGTGGCCGCGAGGTCCCGGGCCTTCCGGCCGCCGGGTGGTCGGATTTCGTCACCGTGAGTGATGGCTCACGGTTGTTTGTGCGTATTTTTTCCAGCGACGCCACCACCGCCGCCCCCTCCACACCTAATCCCACTGTGGTGACGGTGGTGCTGGTCCACGGTTTCAACCTGTCCGGGGAATCCTGGTTCTTCCAAGTCGATCGGCTCATGCAGAGCCCCGGGGTGCGGGTTGTGGTGCCGGATCTTCGCGGTCACGGCCGCTCCACCCGGCCGCTGGAGAAGCGCAACCTGGAAAAACTCAACGTGGAGGATACCTCCCGTGACCTGGTGGACGTGCTGCGCCAGGTGGTGCCGGGCGTGGATGCCGGGACCAGCGGGCCGGTGATGCTGGTGGGCCACTCCATGGGCGTGATGACGGTCCTGGGTGCCCTGCGGCTCATGCCGGAAGCCATGCTCCGGCGTGTGGGGGCGGTGGCCCTCATCAACGGTGCCATCGATACCTTCGCCTCCGCGGGCATCACCCGCGTTCTGGGCTCCCTGCCGGCGCGGGGCTTACGCGCAGCGTGGGGCAAGGCACCGAGGGGGATGGAATGGGTGAAGGACCGCGCGGACGTGCTGCTCAAGCCCGTGCTGGCGGGCTTTGTGTACCACGGCCAGCTGGAGGAGGGAGTGTCCGCAGACTTTGACGTGGTGGATTTCCACGCCGAGGAGATCGGGCGCACGCCCATGTCCACGCTTCTAGCCTTCGTGGATGACCTGGTGGAGCACGATGAAACCGATGCTGCGCCTTATCTGAAAGGCATCCCCGGTGTGGTGATGGTGGGGAAGCGGGATGATGTGACCCCGGCGGAGCAGACCCGCAAGATCGCGGAGGCCTGGCCCGGCGGGGTGGAGCTCGTGGAGTTCCCGGACTCCGGGCACATGCTGCCCGTGGAGTGCCCGGAGGCGGTGAACGCCAAGCTAGCGGGGCTGCTAGCTAGACTGCAGTGGGGTCATCCAGCTTGAACTTCTTGGCAGCCTCTGCGGCCACCGAGCGGTTAATCTTGCCCTCACGCGCCAGGCCCAGCAGCACGCCGACCACCACGGATTCGGCATCGATGTTGAAGTAGCGGCGGGCGGCCTCGCGGGTATCGGAGAAGCCGAAGCCGTCCGCGCCCAGCACCACGTACTCGCCGGGGATCCATCGGCGCACCTGTTCCGGCAGGGCGGTCGTGAAGTCAGACACCGCCACGAAGGGGCCCTCCACGCCATCCAGCTGCTCGGTGATGAATGGCGTGCGTGGTTCCGCAGCCGGGTCACGCAGCTGCTCTACCTCCGCTGCCTGGCCGTCCCGGGCCAGCTCATTCCAGCTGGTGACGGAGAAGATGTTCGCATTCACGCCATAGTCCACCAGCATGACCTTCGCCTTGATGGCCGCTTCCATGCCCACGCCAGAGGCCAGGATAGAGGCGGTGTGGTCTGCTGGCTCCGCGGGGCCGTCGCTCCCAGAAGAATCAATGCCCGTGCCCACCTTCTGATCAGCAGGTGAGTACAGGTAAATACCCTTCAGCAGCCCGTCCACGTCCAGATCCTCCGGCGCCGGGGGCTGGTGCACAGGCTCGTTGTAAACGGTGAGGTAGTAGATCACGTTCTCGCCGCGATCCGGGCCGTACATGCGGTCAATGCCATCACGGATGATGTAGGCGAGCTCGTAGGCGAACGCCGGGTCGTAGGTCACCACGGCAGGGTTCGTGGCGGCCAGCACGGGGGAGTGGCCGTCCATGTGCTGTAGACCCTCACCGGTCAGGGTGGTGCGGCCGGCCGTGGCGCCGATGAGGAAACCGCGAGCCATCTGGTCGCCCGCCGCCCACACGGAGTCACCCACACGCTGGAAACCGAACATGGAGTAGAAGATGTACAGCGGAATCATGGCCTCGCCATGGGTGGCGTAGCTCGTTCCGGCGGCGATGAAGCTGGCGGTGGAGCCGGCCTCGGAAATGCCCTCATGCAGGATCTGGCCATCGGTGGCCTCCCGGTAGGAGAGCATGAGATCGTGATCCACCGGCTTGTAGTTCTGTCCGTGCGGGTTGTAGATCTTCAGCGTGGGGAACCAGGAGTCCATGCCGAAGGTGCGTGCCTCATCTGGGATGATTGGCACGAGGCGCTTCTTGATGTCCTCATCGCGCATGAGGTCCTTGAAAATGCGCACCAAGGCCATGGTGGTGGCCACTTCTTGCTTGCCGGACCCCTTCAGGGCGGTCTTCAGCTTGGAAATGTCCGGCACCTGCACCGGCTGGTACTTCTCCCTGCGCTCCGGGAGGAAACCGCCCAGCTCCTTGCGGCGCTCAAGCATGTACCGGATCTCCTCGGAGTCCTTGCCGGGGTTGTAGTACGGGGGCAGGTAAGGATCCTTCTCCAGCTCCTCATCGGAGATCGGAATGCCCTGCTTATCGCGGAAGAGCTTGAGGTCCTCCAGCGTTAGCTTCTTCATCTGGTGGGTAGCGTTGCGGCCCTCAAAGTTGTGGCCCAGACCGTAGCCCTTGATGGTGTGGGCAAGGATCACCGTGGGCTGATCCTTGGTCTCCATGGCGCGCTTGAAGGCGGCGTAGACCTTGCGGTAATCGTGGCCGCCGCGGCGCAGGTTCCAGATCTCATCATCGGTCATGTGTTCCACCAGCTTGGCGGTGCGGGGATCCTTGTTGAAGAAGTACTCCCGCACGTAGGCGCCATCGTTGGCCTTGAACGTCTGGAAATCGCCATCCGGGGTGGTGTTCATGGCGTGAATGAGCGCGCCTTCGGTATCGCGCTCGAAGAGCTCATCCCACTCGCGGCCCCACACGACCTTGATGACATTCCAGCCCGCACCGCGGAAGAAGCTCTCCAGCTCCTGGATGATCTTCGTGTTGCCACGCACCGGGCCATCGAGGCGCTGCAGGTTGCAGTTGATGACGAAGGTGAGGTTATCCAGGTTGTTCAACGCGGCCATCTGGATCAGGCCGCGGGACTCTGGCTCATCCATCTCACCATCGCCCAGGAATGCCCAGACGTGCTGCTCAGAGGTGTCCTTGATGCCCCGGTCATGGAGGTACTTATTGAACCGCGCCTGGTAGATCGCGTCCATGGGGCCCAGACCCATAGAGACGGTGGGGAACTCCCAGAACTCCTTCATCCCGTGCGGGTGCGGGTAGCTGGGCAGGCCGTGGTTCGGCTTGGAGGCCTCCTGGCGGAAAGCATCCAGGTCCTCTTCGCTCAGGCGGCCCTCCAGGAAGGCGCGAGCGTACATGCCAGGGGAGGCGTGCCCCTGGAAGAAGATCTGATCGCCGCCACCTGGGTGGTCCTTGCCGCGGAAGAAGTGATTCAGTCCAACCTCATACAGCGGGGCGGCGCCGGCATACGTGGAGATGTGGCCACCCACGCCGATGCCGGGGCGCTGGGCACGGTGGACCATGATGGCTGCGTTCCAGCGGATCCAGCGGCGGTAGCGCTTCTCCATCTCCTCATCACCAGGAAACTCCGGTTCCTGGCTGGTGGGGATGGTGTTGACGTAATCCGTGGACACTAGCGGGGGCAGGGGGACGCGCTTGGCGGTGGCGCGCTCCAACAGGCGGAGCATGAGGTAGCGGCCGCGGTCAGGGCCGGCGGCCTCCAGCAGGCCGTCCAGCGAATCCATCCATTCCTGGGTTTCTTCCGGATCTGTGTCCTTCAGGTAGCTGGCAACCCCGTCCCGGATTAGGGCGAAGTTGCTATCAGACATTGAGTTCTCGGCATTGTTGTCAGCCATGGGATCTACCGGCCTCCTTGACCATAGAAACGAACCAATAGGTGGCGGTGTACGCAGCACATATGGTTTTGGTGCGTGCACAATACCTTCCAGCCTACGCAATCTGTGGCGGGGGAGGGGAGCGCCATAACCGTGACAATCAACACTGTTGTTGCTGCAGAAAAGCGGGAAACCTAGTAACTTTGGAGGGAACTGACTGATCAACGCGAGGAAAGGTACGTAATTACTGTGGCGAACGGCCCGGAGCAGGACAACCAGAATTGGGTGGAGCTGCTCAACATCTCCAAAGAAGACATCATCCAGGAAATTGGCTGGGATGAGGACTGTGATTCATCCATCAGCGAGGCGCTGGAGGATGTGACCGGTGAGGCGCTGCTGGATGCGGACACTGATGAAGTTGTGGATGTGGTGTTGCTGTGGTGGCGTGCCGAGGATGGGGATGTGGTCGATGGTCTGGTGGATGCCACTCGTTCTTTGGGCGACGACGGCTGCGTGTGGCTGCTCACCCCCGGCTTTGGCCATGAGGGTGTCATCGAGCCCGGCGTGATTGCGGAGTCCGCCCAGCTGGCGGGCATGGTGCAGACCAAGTCTGAGCGCCTGGGTGACTGGCAGGGTGCCTGCCTGGTTCCACGGGGAAACAAGCGCTAAAACATTATGCTGCCTGCGGGTTTGTAAACACTCGCTGGCACCGTGCTAGTCTAATGATCGCTTCAAGCGCGCGCCTTTAGCTCAGCTGGAAGAGCAGCTGGTTTACACCCAGCAGGTCGGCGGTTCGAACCCGTCAGGGCGCACCATGATGACCTTCATAGCGTCAAGCGTAATGCTCACAATCCTCCAGATTGTGGGCATTTTTGTGTCTTCACCCTCTGCCGTGAGCTTCCTGGCACTAGGTGGCAGCGTGGTGGTGATGGGGATCGCCATGGCCTCAGGTCCCCGGCCAGCCCGGGTGGCCTTGCTGCCGGGGGTGGTGGCTTTCGGACTAGTTGTGGCCGGGCAGCTGGACGGCCTGCCAGCCCAGATTGTGTGTGCGGGCATCGTGCTGCTGGGCAATGCCAGGGCAGTGACTAAGCTAAAGACACAACCAACCACCCACTGAGGAAAGGCGGGCACCCCCTGTGGCAGCAACAGGCACCTCTGAAGGCCACCAGCGCCGCCGCAACAGCTGGCGCAGCTTCATTACTCCCGGCTGGGTCATTACGGCCATCCTGGTGCTCACCTTCACCTACTTCGCCTTCACATTCCTCGCGCCGTGGCAGCTGGGGAAGAACAAGGACAAGCAGGATTTCAATCAGAGGTTGGAGCAGTCCCTGCAGGTAGATCCCGTGCCCATCGAGGATGTGATCGGGTCAGACGGAAGGTCTCCGGGGGTGGAAAAGGAGTGGATGCGCGTCGAGCTGCAGGGCCACTTCTTGGCAGACGATCAGGTGCTGTTGCGTAACAGGCCGGTGAACTCTAGCCCCGCGTATCAATCCTTGACCCCCTTCGCGTTGGACTCGGGAATGAACGTCCTCGTCAATCGCGGGTGGGTCCCCGCCGGGGAGGGGTTGGCACCCGATGTGCCCACCCCACCAACCGAGTACATGACCATCACCGGGTTCATACGGATGAACGAACCCAAGCCCGCCGCCGCCCCGGCGGAGTATGACGGCTACACCCAAGTCACGGGCATGAATACTGACCTGGTCTCCGAGGCGACGGGCGTGCCGCTGGCCGAGGACTATGTGCAGATCGATCAGTCCAGCGTGGAGAAGGTGGGGCAGCTGAACGCGCTAGACCTGCCACACCTTGATAGCGGGCAGAACCTCAGTTACGGGATTCAGTGGATCGCCTTCGGGATTCTGGCGCCGATCGGTTTGGGCTGGTTCATCTTCGCAGAGGTCAGGGAACGCCGCCGCGAGAAGCAGGAGATTGCGGAGGCGGCTGGGGCGGGGGTGGCGTCGCCCGAAAAACAACAAGAAAACAAGCAGCAGAAGCTGGCTGACCGCTACGGCGGGACGCGCAGCCGCTTTGAGGAGCGGCGCGGGGAGCGGGGTAAAGAGCGGTTCTAACCCCCAGGGGGTTAGCCCACAGCCTCGATGATGCCCGGAATTGCAGCCTTGACTTGGCGGGCCACGGTGGCGAAGTCTTCCTCGGTGCCGTAGTAGGGGTCAGCGACCTCGGCACCCTCGGAGGACTGGGAGTCGAAGCTGCGGAACAAGCGGATCTTGTCCTCGGGGACGCCCAGATCCTTCAGCCCATCAACATGGCCGGAATCCATGGCGAGGTATAGGTCCGCGTCACCATGGACCTGCTCGTTGAACTTGGCGGCACGGTGAGCGAAGCCATCGTAGCCATCGGTGGAGAGCTGCTTGAGCGCGCGGGTATCAGCCGCTTCGCCCTCGTGCCAGCCACCCAGGCCACAGGAATTCACCTCGAGATCCTTCGTTGATTCCTGATCCAAGTGGTGACGAAGCATCACTTCTCCCATGGGGGAGCGGCAGATATTGCCGGTGCACACAACGGTAATCTTCTTTACATCAGTCATTCGTGACACTCCTTTTCGTTAGTCGTTAGCCCAGCGCTGAACGAGCTCATCGAGCTCTTCCGGCGAAGCTACCGTATACGCCGCCTTGGCGCGCTCCTCATCGGTGCCGTAACCCCATTCCACCAGCACTGCGGGCACACCTGATGCCGCGGCACCCTCCACGTCGTGGATTCGATCCCCAATGAGCAGCATCTGGGTAGGGTCCAGCGCCTTCATGGCATCGACTGGGTCCAAAGAGGCCAGCACCTGCTTGACCTCCTCATCTTCCTTCAGCTGCTCCAGGGCGTATTCGATCACGGCTGCCTTGGAGCGCCTGGTCCCATTCTCATGGGCGGCCCCGAGCACGTTGAAGTGCTCCATCATGCCGTGCTCGGTGAGGATCCGCTCCGCCGAGACCTCTGACTTACTCGTGGCGGTTGACAGAATGATCCCTTCGGACTGCCACTTCTCCAGCAGTTCCTTCATCCCAGGAAATGGAGTGGCATTGCGCCACCCACCTTGCTCCTGGTGTTCCAGATAGGTCGCGAAAACCTGGTCACGCAGCTCGCCTTCCAGCCCAATATCTGTCAGCGTCTCCCACATCGGCGGGCCCGGAATTTGCTTGATCCGCTCCTCCGGCGGGACCTCAACCCCGTGGGTCTCAAGGGCATGGACGAAGCTCGCCCGGATGCCCGGATAGCTGTCCATCAAGGTGCCATCAACGTCTATGAGCAGTATCGGTAATTCACGCACCCCTCCAGTGTGTCAGAACTAGCTAGGCTGGGTGGCACCGAGTGAGACAGAAACGCAAGCCAAAAGGAGAAGTGAGGCGCACATATGCCGGAGCAGACTCAAGTGACAGTGGGCCAGGTTGTCGCCGCCATGGAACAGGCATACCCGCCGCACCTGGCGGAAAGCTGGGATGCCGTGGGGCTGATCTGTGGCGATCGGACCGAGCTAGCTAACAAGGTGGCCTTCGCTTTGGACTGCACGGATGAGGTCACCGATGCCGCCATCGAGGCGAACGCGGACATGCTCATCGTCCACCATCCCTTGTTGCTGCGCGGCGTGACCGGCGTACCGGCGGATTCCCCGAAAGGTCGGATCATCCATAAGCTGATCCGCAACAACGTGGCGCTGTTCGCCGCACACACCAACGCGGATTCCGCCCGCCCCGGTGTCAATGATCGCTTGGCGGAGCTTCTGGGCGTTCATCCTGGTAGGCCGCTCAAGCCAATCCCACAGGGCATTGACAAGTGGGGGGTCACGGTTCCTGGGGGCGACGCCGACACGGTCAAATCCGCCATCTTCGCCACGGGGGCTGGCACGCAAGGCGATTATGAGCAAGCGGGGTTTGAATTCGCCGTCACTGGTCAGTTCAAGCCGGTGGGGGATGCCAGCCCTCACATCGGAACCGTGGGGGAGGTAGAGAAGGTGGAGGAAGTCCGCGTGGAGTTCACCGCACCGTCCGCGCTGCGGCACAAGGTGCGCGAGGCCCTGTGCGCCGCGCACCCGTATGAGGAGCCCGCCTATGACGTGGTGGAGCTGCAGACGTTTGACTCCCCGTACGGCATCGGCCGGGTGGGGGAGCTGGATGAACCGATGGCCTTCCGTGAATTTGTGGCCCGCGTGGCAGACCGCCTGCCGAAGACCCGCTGGGGTGTTCGCGGGGCCGGCGACCCGGAGCGCGTGGTTCGCACCGTGGCGGTGGCCAGTGGCGCCGGAGATAGTTTCTTGACCCAGGTGGCGAAGATGGACGTGGATTGCTTCGTGACCTCCGACCTGCGCCACCACCCGGTGGATGAGCACCTGCGAATGGGCGGGTGCCCCGTCATCGACACCGCCCACTGGGCCAGCGAATTCCCCTGGTGCGCCCAAGCCGCGGACGTGGTCCATGAGGCCACGGGTGCCGAGGTGCACGTCATTGATATCCCCACCGACCCTTGGACTCTCCATGAGCAATAGTTTGCGCTGTTCCCCCGAATTCCGGCCGGCCCTGGCCAGCCTGGCTGCGGCGGATGAGACGATGAGCGTGCTGCGTGCCCGGCTGGCCGCCCTTCCAGAGCGCCAAGAGCTCAGCAGGCTGGAGCAACAGCAGTGCAAGCGGGAGAAGCAAAAACTGGAGCGCACCAAGGAAAGCAGGGGGCACCACCAAGAGGTCAACCGCCTGCGCCAGGAAGTGGGAAAGCTCAAGGAGCGCGTGCGGGCGAACGTGAAGTCTTTAAGAGCGGAGATTGATAAGGAAAAACGCCGGGACCTCAAACATGATCTCACCGCCGCGCAGACCCGCCTGCACGCCGCGGAGGAGCGGCTGGCCCGAGAGTTGAAAGTGGTGGAGATGTTCGCCGGGAATCAGGATGAGGCCGGTGCCGGCGACCTCCAGCAAGCTCGTGACAGGGTGGCGCAGGCCAGTCGCGCGATAGAGGCGGATCTCGCCGCAGCCCAATCCAGGGCCGAAGCAGCCAGGGCGGCCATCTGTGACAGCGTGCTGGCGGCCTACGACGAACAGCGGGAAGCCCACGGCGTGGGCGCGGCGAAGCTGCAGGGCCGGACCTGCCAGGGCTGCTTCATGGAGCTCGACCCGGCGTTCATGAAGCAACTGCGGGCCGCAGCTGATGACGAGGTCCTGCGCTGCCCCGAATGCGGTGTCCTGCTGTTGGTCTAGAGTGGTGCCATGCGTTTGAGGATCGAATGTGACGGTGGTTCCCGCGGCAACCCAGGACTCGCCGGAGCCGGCAGCTCAGTGGTGGATCCGGCCTCCGCCATCAAGGGGGAGCCAAAGGAAGTGGCCGTGCAATGGGAGTACATCCCAAAGGCCACGAACAACGTTGCGGAATACACCAGTTTGGTCAACGGCCTGACCCTCGCCACCGAAGTCGCTGCGGCGCGGGGCGAGGACGCAGGAAACCTCACGGTGGACGTGTTCATGGACTCCAAGCTGGTGGTGGAGCAGATGTCCGGCCGTTGGAAGATCAAGCACCCGGACATGAGGCCACTGGCCGCCAAGGTCAAGGAGCTCGAAAAGACCCTGGCGAAGGTCACCTACACCTGGGTGCCACGCGCGCAGAACAAGCGCGCCGATGAGCTGGCGAACCGGGCCATGGATGACAAAGAATCCGGGCAATGGGCCGAGGAGCCGGAGCAGGGCTCAGCCCCCGCAGCACCGGCGGCGCCCGAGTGGCATGGGGGTAAGCGCCCCACGCGGCTGCTGTTGTTGCGGCACGGGCAAACGGCCATGAGCGTGGCCGGTCAGTTCTCCGGGCTTTCCGACCCGGAACTCACGCCCGGAGGTCAGCGGCAGGCGATGGCCGCGGCCAACTACCTGGCTTCGCGTGGAGGAATTGGCGCGGTGGTGGCGTCGCCCCTTCAACGATGCCAACAAACAGCCCACGCGGCTGCCGATGCGATGGGCCTCGATGTGACTACGCACGAGGGGCTCATCGAGATGGACTTTGGCACCTGGGAGGGAAAGACCTTCCGCGAGATCAAGTCCGAGTACCCGGATGACCACGCGGCGTGCTTCCACGACTCCTCCGCCGCACCCCACGGCGGCGAGAGTCAGGACCAGGTGTTTCAGCGCATCCAGGGCGTGGTGGAAGAGCTGGTGGAGACCCACGCAGGCAGCAACGTGCTGGTGGTCAGCCATGTCACGCCGATTAAATCAATTCTGCGCCAAGCCCTCGGCTGCGATGGGCAGATCTACCGCAGCGTGCACTTGGACCTGGCGGCGCTGAGCATCGTCGAGTTCTACCCGGACGGGCAGGCCGTGGTGCGGCTGGTGAACGATACCCACTTCCTGCGGTAGAGTGAGAGCTTGCGCAGAGGTGGCTGGGTGATCGCGGCACCGGGAACCACCCCCCTAGACGGGGACAGGCCAGGTGCGGAGGAAAGTCCGGACTCCACAGAGCACGGTGGTTGCTAACGGCAACCCGGGGCGACCCGCGGGATAGTGCCACAGAAATAAACCGCCAGCCCGCTCAACCGCCCTTCGGGGCGGGTGGCTGGTAAGGGTGAAAAGGTGCGGTAAGAGCGCACCAGCACCGTAGGTGACTGCGGTGGCTAGGTAAACCCCACCGGGAGCAAGGTCAAGTGACCGCACCCAGGCTTGAAGAAGGCCAGCGGTGCGGTGGTGTTTCAAGGGCTGCTCGTCCGCAAAAAGAAACAGGTAGGCCGCTTGAGGCGCGCCAGCAATGGTGCGTCCAGATGGATGATCGCCACGCGCGGAAAAGAGGTGCTCCCTCACCGGGCGAAACAGAATCCGGCTCATAGGCTGCCTCTGCGCCACATACCCCGATTGTGTGGTACTAAGGGAACCATGAGCGATCAAGAATGGTACTTCGATACACAGACCGGTGAAGTTCTCCAGGGCAAGCAGTCCGGGTGGGAAAACCGGATGGGCCCCTATGACTCCAAGGAGGAGGCCTCTCGCGCACTAGAGCTGGCGCGTGAGCGCAACGAAGCTGCTGATGAATGGGATGAGGACTAGCACCTGCCGAAGGCAACTAGGTCTTCACCTTAAAAGCAGTGCTCGGCGGCAGGGAATGTCCTTGCCGCCACTTCCTTTTTGTAGGCAGCGGCGGCAGCCGTGAGGTCTTCGCCCACCTGAGCCCATTGCTGTGCAAAACGTGGCCGGTGCCCATCTGCTGGCAGCGCGACCATGTCATGCCACACCAGCACCTGGCCGTCACAATCAGGGCCGGCACCGATGCCGATGGTGGGGATGGATAGTTCCTCGGTGACCCGCTTGGCCACTTCAGCCGGCACCATCTCCAGCACCACCATGTCCGCCCCCGCGGCCTCTACCGCGCGGGCATCCGCCATGAGCTGCTCCGCGCCGCCGCCACGGCCCTGGACCTTGAAGCCGCCCAGCTGGTTGACGGATTGTGGCGTGAACCCAATGTGGGCGCACACGGAGATTCCGGCCCGCGTGATGGCCGCGATCTTGTCCGCCATGCGTTCCCCGCCCTCGATCTTCACAGCGTGCGCGCCGGAGCGGTGCATCATTTCCGCGGCGGAGGACACCGCCTGCTCACACGAGGCCTCATAGGTGCCGAAAGGCAAGTCCGCCACCACCACGGCGCGGCCGGCACCGCGGACAACACCTGCGGCCAGGTACACCATCTCATCCATGGAGACCCGCTGGGTGGCCTCATAGCCATAGACCACGTTGGCGGCGGAGTCTCCCACCAGCATGACCTCAATCCCGGCCTGGGCAAAGGCCCGGGCGGTGGAGTAGTCATATGCGGTGAGCATGGCGAAAGGCTCGCCGGAACCAGCTGGTCCCTTCCGGGCCTTCAAGTCGGCGATGCGCACCTGCTTGGTGGGGACCATGTAGCCCGCGGACGAGCTGGACTGTGAACTAGGGGAGGGCTGTGCAGTCATAGACAAGATTGTGCCATGCATACCCGGTGTGGCCGAACTTCTCGTCCCCCGACCCCACGGCATGCCTACAATGGTTGCCATGAACCGCCAACAGGAATACGTCCTCCGCACGCTTGAGGAACGGGATATTCGCTTTGTCCGTCTGTGGTTTACGGACATCCAGGGCTTTTTGAAGTCTGTGGCCGTGGTGCCCGCTGAGCTAGAGGGTGCCTTTGAGGAAGGCATCGGCTTCGATGGCTCCGCCATTGAAGGCTTCTCCCGCGTGGCCGAATCAGACACGATTGCCCGGCCTGATCCCTCCACCTTCCAGATCCTGCCCTTTAGCGATAGCCCCGATGGCCACCTCTCCGCCCGCATGTTCTGTGACATCGCCATGCCGGACGGGGAGCCCTCCTGGGCCGACCCCCGCCAGGTGCTGCGCCGCCAGATGAACGCCGCGGCGGACCAAGGCTTCAGCTGCTACATCCACCCGGAGATCGAGTTCTTCCTGGTCAAGTCCTTGGACACGGAAGGCTACCCGCCGGTGCCCACGGACTGGGGTGGTTACTTTGACCAGGCGGTCACCGATGATGCCCCGGGTTTCCGCGCCCACGCCATCAGCTCTCTGGAGCGCATGGGCATTTCCGTGGAGTTCTCCCACCATGAGGCCGCCCCCGGCCAGCAGGAGATTGACCTGCGCTTCGCCGATGCCCTGTCCATGGCGGATAACGTTATGACCTTCCGCTACCTGATTAAGCAGGTCGCCCGCCAAAACGGCGTGGCCGCCACCTTCATGCCGAAGCCCTTCACGGAACATGCGGGTTCCGCCATGCACACCCACATCTCCCTGTTCGAAGGCGATGACAATGCTTTTCACGACCCCGACGATGAGCTGCGCCTCTCCGGCACCGCGAAGTCCTTCATCGCCGGCATCCTGGAGCACGCCCCGGAGATTTCCGCAGTGACGAACCAGTGGGTGAACTCCTACAAGCGCATCGCCTCTGGCGCGGAAGCTCCGCGCGCCGCCGCCTGGGGCGCGTCCAACCGCTCCGCAATGGTGCGCCTGCCCATGTACACCCAGAACAAGGCCGCCTCCCGCCGCGTGGAGGTCCGCTCCCCGGACTCCGCCTGCAACCCGTACCTGGCCTACTCCGTGCTCCTCGCCGCAGGGCTGAAGGGCATCAAGGATTGCTATGAGCTGCCGAACCCGGCTGAAGACGATGTCTCCCGCATGACGCGCCGGGAGCGCATGGCCGCCGGATTTAAGGACCTGCCCAGTGACTTGGCCGATGCGCTGCGCCACATGGAGCGCTCCGAGCTCGTGGCCGATGCCCTGGGCGAGCATGTTTTCGAGTACTTCCTGCGCAACAAGTGGCGCGAGTGGTACGACTACCAGGGGCAGATCACCCCGTGGGAGTTGCGCAACAACCTGGCCTTTTAGCCTCTTGCACCAGCAGTTTTCCACCCGCATTCCACCAAGGAGCTGACCCGCTACAGTGACTCGCCCCCGTTCCTCCCGCTCGTCCGTGCCCACCGCCCGCGTCCTGGGCCTCACCCACCCGCGTGCCCAGGAGGATCTGGATTCTCTGGGCTGGAATGACGCGGATCATGCACCGGTGCTGTGGGCTTTGTCCGCCGCCGCAGATCCGGATCTTGCGCTGAACAATGTGGTGCGTCTGGTGGAGGCTTTGGGGGGCGACGCCCCCGCGGGGGAGTTCCTCACCACCCTGCAACGGGACTCGCAGTTCCGCACCCGGCTTGTCGCCCTGTTCGGTGGCTCTTCCATGCTGGGAGATCACATCGTTGCCCACCCAGAGAAGTGGGAACG
>DXFZ01000090.1 GCA_019114175.1 Candidatus Corynebacterium gallistercoris | reverse complement strand
AGTCTGCACGTTAAAGCGCTAGGGTGGGAGTCATGACTGACTCCACTAGTGCCAACAACAACCACGATTATCGGGTCACGGAAAGCAGCGTGCTTTTCGATGGCCCGATTATTGCTGTGCGCAGGGATACGCTGACCACCACCACGGGGGAGGCGACCCGGGAGATTGTGGAGCACTTCAGTGCCGTGGGCATCGCCGCGGTAAAGGATGACCACGTGCTGATGATCCGCCAATACCGCCACGGAGTGGGGCGCTACCTGTGGGAGGTCCCGGCGGGCTTGCTGGACGTGGTGGGTGAGGAGCCGCTGGAGGCGGCGAAGCGGGAGTTGGCTGAAGAGGCCGGGGTGCGGGCTGAGGAGTGGCACCTGCTGGGAGATGTGGTGACCTCCCCTGGTTTTAGTGAGGAGATGTGCCGGATCTACGTGGCAGAGGGGATCGAGGACCTGCACGAGGCGGACGTAGAAGGCTTGGAAGAAGCCAAGGATGAAGAGGCGGACCTGGAGCGCCGCTGGGTACCGCTGACGCAGGCCATCGAATGGGTTCAGGATGGCACGGTGGAAAACTCCATCGCGGTGGCGGCGATCCTCCACCTGGCGGTGGGGACCAGACGTGATCCGCACGCCCCGTTCCAGTACCGCTCCGGGCTAGCCAAGCGGCGCGCCCAGGCGGAGGGCGCGCAGGCAGGTGCGGATATGAAAACCCTGCGATGACGGGCCCCGCCGAACACCCGGATCAGCGCTTGCTGCGTAGGTGGGTGCGTCAGCTGCGGGTGGAAAAGGGGGCCTCGCCCCACACGGTGGCGGGCTATGAGCGGGACGTGACCCGCTACCTGCAATGGTTGGGCCACCGGCGGCTTGCGGAGGTTACGGCGCAGGAGGCGGAACAGTTTGTGGTCACCTTGCGGAAGGATGTGGGGCTTTCCGAGAAGTCGGTGGCCCGGACCCTCGCGGCCGTGCGGGGATTCCATTCCTTCTGTGTGGACGAGCGGGTGCTGGACAATAACGTGGTGACGGAGGTTCCGGTGCCACGGCTCAAAGAAGCAGTGCCGAAGGCGCTGTCTGTAGAGGCAGTTGTCTCCATTCTGGACAAGGCAAAGCCCGGGGAAGCTGCCACGCCACTGCAGCTGCGGGACTGGGCCTTGGTGGAGCTGCTGTACTCCACGGGCGCGCGCATCACGGAAGTCCTGGATTTAGATGTGGATGATGTGGATGCCACCCAGCAGATGATCCTTGTCCGCGGTAAGGGCTCCAAGGAGCGCCTAGTTCCGCTGGGGGCACCGGCGCTGGCGGCGCTGGAGGCATACGTGGTGCGCGGGCGCAGCGCGTTGAATAAGGCGGGGAGTCCAGCCTTGTTCCTTAACAACCGTGGGGCACGGATGAGTAGGCAGTCTGGTTTCAAGGCGGTGGCGGAGGCGGCTGCCGCCGCTGGAGTGGAGGGAGTCTCCCCGCACAGCCTGCGGCATTCATTCGCCACCCATCTGCTGGAGGGCGGGGCGGACATCCGCGTTGTGCAGGAGCTGTTAGGCCACTCTTCAGTGGTCACCACGCAGATTTATACCAAGGTTTCCCCGGAGCACTTGCGGGAGATGTGGGCAGCAAGTCACCCCCGCCAGTAGGAGGGTGTTAATCTTGAATATGTAATTTCTATCGTGTGGCATCGCTGTCATGCCACGGCGACAGCCATTAAAGGACAAGGGAAAGGGCTTGACTGTGTCAGAGTCAAACGCGTTGTTTGATAAGCCCGAGCAGCAGATCGGCCTCACCGGCAGGCCGCTGACAGAGCTGCCGGATCCGGAAGCCCTGACCCATCACGGGCCTGCAGCTATCATCGCGATGTGCAACCAGAAGGGTGGAGTGGGCAAGACCACCTCCACCATCAACATGGGTGCGTCCTTGGCTGCGTTTGGCCGGAAAGTGCTGTTGGTTGATCTCGACCCCCAGGGAGCACTGTCCGCGGGGCTGGGCATCCGACACGATGAGCTGGATGTCACGATCTACAACTTGCTCGTGGACAACTCCACCAGCATCTTGGACGCCGTCTACGAGTCCCCGGTGGAGGGGCTCGATGTGGTGCCGGCGAACATTGACCTGTCCGCCGCAGAAATCCAGTTGGTTAACGAGGTGGGGAGGGAACAGGCCCTGGCCCGCGCGCTGCGGCCGGTGATGAAGGACTATGACTTCATCATCGTGGACTGCCAGCCTTCGCTGGGGCTGCTCACCGTCAACGCGCTTTCCTGCGCGGACTCTGTCATCATCCCCGTGGAATCGGAGTACTTCTCCCTCCGCGGCCTGGCGCTTCTGATGGACACCGTGGAGAAGGTGCGCGACCGGCTGAACTTCAAACTCGAAGTGCTGGGCATCCTGGTGACGATGTTTGACCGGCGCACCCTGCATGCCCGGGAGGTCATGGAGCGGCTGGTGGAGGCCTTCGGGGACAAGGTCTTTGACTCCGTCATCACTCGTACCGTTCGCTTCCCGGAAACCTCAGTGGCGGGCGAACCCATCAACACCTGGGCTCCCACCTCGTCTGGCGCGGTGCAATACCGCAACCTGGCGAAGGAAGTTATCCACAGGGTGGCGGAGCAGGCGTAAGTGGCGGATAATCAGCCGGAGATCACTGGCTTCCGGGTGGCCTTGGCCAACTTTGATGGTCCGTTTGACCTGCTGCTGCAGCTGATTAACTCGCACAAGCTAGACATCACCGAGGTTGCCCTGGCCCAGGTGACCGACGAGTTCATCGCCTACACCAAGGGCTTGTCCCAGAGCGCTGAGGACCTCGACGAGGTCACGGAATTTCTGGTTGTCGCCTCCACCTTGCTGGATCTCAAAGCTGCCCGCTTAGTGCCGCGCGGTGAGGTGGAGGATGAAGAGGATCTGGCCCTGCTGGAAACCCGGGATCTGCTGTTCGCTCGCCTGCTGCAATACCGGGCCTACAAGCGCGTGGCGGACATGTTCGCCGCCTGGCAGAGGGAAGCCGCCCGCGCCTTTCCCGCCAGCTTGTCCTTGGAACCTTGGCAGGCGAACCTCCTGCCTCCGGTCAAGCTGGGCCACACCCCAGAATCCTTTGCGGAGCTGGCGGCAGCGGTGTTCCGCCCCAAGGCCGAGCACGTGGAAACCGGCCACATCCACCAGGTCGCGGTGTCCGTCCCGGAACAGGCCGGTCACATCCTCAACACGCTGAAGATCGCCGGCGCGGACCATTGGGTCAGCTTCACCAGCTTGATCAGCGATTGTGATGTCAACATGGTGATCGTCGGCAGATTCCTTGCCCTGCTGGAGCTTTACAAAGCTAGGGCCATTGGCATCGAGCAGCCGGAGCCGCTGGAGGACATGTCCATCGCCTGGACGGGGTTGGACGTTGACCCGGCGGTGGTGGCGGCTTCCAACTGGGAATAGGTGGGGCATACACTGGGGAGCCATGGACGCCGCACATTTGCCCCTCATCTCCACCCTGCGTTCCAGGGTGGAATCTTTGTTGTTGGTCAGTGATGAACCCGTGGCCCCGCAGGACTTGGCCAGGGTCCTTTCCACTGATGAGACCCAGGTTCAGCCGGACGACGTTGTGGAGGTGCTGCAGGAAATCTCCCATGAGTGGGATGCCCGCAACTCCGGTTTTGAACTGCGGGACAAAGAGGGACTGTTCCGCATGTACACCCGGCGCGCCAATTCACCCGTGGTGGAGGCGAAGTTGCTCGATGGCGCTCAGCAACGCTTGTCCCGCGCGGCTCTCGAAACTCTTGCTGTGGTGGCCTACCGTCAGCCGGTCACGCGCAGCCAAGTCGCCGCCGTGCGTGGCGTGAACTGCGATGGCGTGATGCGCACCTTGGCGCTGCGCGGGCTCATCACCGAATGTGGGGAACAGGCCGGCGCTCACCTGTATGCCACCACAGAATTGTTCTTGGAACAGCTGGGTATGGAGTCCCTCGATCAGCTGCCGGATCTGGCTCCGCTGCTGCCGGAAGTCGATAGCATTGACGCGGATTAAGGCCACACCGTTTTCTGGGATAGACTTTTGTATTGATACCTGAAAATTTCACCACAAGCCACGCCCACAAGGGCTCACCGTCACCGGGGCTTGTGTAAGCGTGAGGAAACGCAAATTGAATAAACCCGCTCGCCGAGACGGCACACCGGACAACCGCCAGAACAAGGACCAGGCCAAGGCTCAGCCGAAGCCGAAGGCTTCCGATATCTTCATCCCGCAGGGAAACACCACCAAGCGCCAGCACGTGCTGCCCGATGAGGCACAGCAGCTGGCAGACAAGAAGAACTCCACCCCGGATTCAGAGAAGGTCCGGTTGCAAAAGGTGCTGGCCGCTGCTGGCGTGGCGAGCCGTCGCATGAGTGAAAAACTTATCGCTGCCGGCCGTGTGGAGGTCAATGGCCAGGTGGTGCAGCAGATGGGCCTGCGCATTGATCCCAGCGTGGACGTGGTGCGCGTGGATGGCCAGCGCATCCAGGTCAACGAGGAGATGGTGTACTTCGCTCTGAACAAGCCGCAGGGCGTGCACTCCACCATGAGTGATGATCTGGGCCGCCCGTGCGTGGGTGATCTCATCGGCACCCGCCTGAAGGAGGGGCAGGGCCTGTTCCACGTGGGCCGGCTGGATGCCGCCACGGAAGGTCTGCTGCTGCTGACCAACGATGGCGAGCTCGCCAACCGCCTCATGCACCCGCGCTATGAGGTCTCTAAGACGTACATGGCCACCGTGTTGGGGGAGGCGAAGCGGGATCTGATCAAGACCCTCAAGGATGGCGTGGACCTCGATGATGGCATTGCCCGCGCCGACCAGGTGCAGATCGTGGATGTGTGGCAGGGCAAGTCCCTGCTGAAGATTGAGCTGCACGAGGGCCGCAAGCACATCGTGCGCCGCATGCTCAAGGAGGCCGGTTTCCCGGTGCAGCAGTTGGTCCGCACCAAGGTGCATACGGTGCAGTTGGGGGAGCAGCGCCCCGGTACCATTCGCGCGTTGAATCAGTCCGAGTTGCAGGCTTTGTACAAGGCCGTGGGACTGTAGGTTTCGGCAGGCTTTTCACCACAAGTCACCACGAATATTGAAGAAGAAGATGTGAGGAAATATATGTCCACTGATGCATTAGATCAGCTGGCCGCGACCAGCAACATGCCCGCCGGGGGTCTCATTATCGCGGTTGATGGCCCGTCCGGTACGGGGAAGTCCACGGTGTGCCGCAGGTTGGCGCAGGTCGCGGGCGCGCGTTATCTGGATACTGGCGCGATGTACAGGGTGGCCACGCTGCATGTGCTTCGCAGGGGTTTATTGGGCGACGCCACCCCGCCGATCACCGTCGATTCCCTTGACCAGGGGACCATCGACCAGATCATCGCGGCCACGGCTGAATTGCCTTTGGAAATTAATGAGGATCCGGCCAGCACGGAGGTTTTGCTGGATGGGGAGGATGTCTCCGGCGAGATTCGTGGCCCAGAGGTCACCGCAGCTGTCTCCGCTATTTCTGCGATCCCGCAGGTGAGGGAGAACTTGGTGCAGCTGCAGCGGGATTTGGCGTTTTCCGCTGGCCGCTGCGTGGTGGAGGGCCGGGATATCGGCACGGTGGTCCTGCCGGACGCGCCGGTGAAAGTATTCATGACTGCGTCTGCGGAGATCCGCGCGCAGCGCCGCTATGACCAGGACGTTGCCGCTGGGCGCGAGGCGGACTTTGAGGCTGTGCTGGCGGATGTGCAGCGCCGGGATGAGGCGGATTCCTCCCGCGCCACGAGCCCACTGCGGCCTGCGGAGGACGCGCCTGTGCTGGACACGGGCGAGATGACGGTTGATGAGGTGCTGGCGGAGATGGCCCGCCTGGTGCAGCGCTCCGGGCTAGAGGAGCTCGTGTTCCGCACTGCCGATGGCCGGGCCGTGGACGCTGAGACCACGGATGAAGCCGAAGACTTCGATGACTTCGATGAAGAAGACTTTGACGAGGATTTTGACGAGTCTGAGTTTGAGGACGCAGACTTCGGTGACGATGAGGAGCCGGACACGTTCTTCGTCTCCGGTGCGGAGGACTTTGACCTCCTCAGCGCGGATGATGAGTCCACGGACTGGGATGCCGTGGAGGAAGCCTTCGGAGTCTTAGGTGACGATGAGGCTGAGCGGGAGGCTCTGTGCACCGTCGCTATCGTCGGCCGGCCGAATGTCGGCAAGTCCACTTTGGTGAATCGCTTCATCGGGCGGCGTGAGGCCGTCGTTGAAGATTTCCCGGGCGTGACGCGTGACCGCATCTCCTACCTGGGTGAGTGGACCGGCCGGAGGTTCTGGGTGCAGGACACCGGCGGCTGGGATCCGGACGCCAAGGGCATCCACGGCGCGATTGCCCGCCAGGCGGAAACGGCCATGGCCACCGCTGACGTGATTGTGTTCGTGGTGGACACCAAGGTGGGCATCACCAGCACGGATGAGATCATCGCCCGCAAGCTGCAGCGCAGTGAGGTGCCGGTGATCCTGGTGGCCAACAAGTTCGACTCCGATAACCAGTACGCGGACATGGCCGAGTTCTGGGGACTGGGCTTGGGCGATCCCTATCCGGTTTCTGCGCAGCACGGCCGCGGCGCGGCTGATGTGCTGGATAATGTCTTGGCGTCCTTCCCGGATACCCCGCGTGAGACGTCTATCGTCTCCGGTCCCCGCCGCGTGGCTTTGGTGGGGCGGCCGAATGTGGGCAAGTCCTCCCTGCTCAACAAGATCACTGGTGAAGAGCGGTCCGTGGTGGACAACGTTGCCGGCACCACGGTGGATCCAGTGGACTCCATCGTGGAGTTGGATGAGCGCACGTGGCGCTTCGTGGATACCGCCGGTATCCGGAAGAAGACCAAGACTGCCCGGGGCCATGAGTTTTACGCCTCCTTGCGTACCCGCGCTGCCATCGACTACGCGGAGGTCGCGGTGTTCCTGGTGGATGCCTCTGAGCCCATCGCGGAGCAGGATCAGCGCGTGCTGCGCATGATCCTGGATTCCGGCCGCGCGCTGGTGTTGGCCTACAACAAGTGGGACCTGGTGGACGAGGACCGCCGGGATCTGCTGGAGCGAGAGATTGAGCTGCAGCTGGCACATGTGCCGTGGGCACGGCGGGTGAACATTTCCGCCAAGACCGGGCGCGCGCTGCAGAAGCTGGAGCCAGCCATGATCGAGGCTCTGGAGAGCTGGGATCAACGCATCTCTACCGGTCAGCTGAACACGTGGCTGCGTGCGGTGATCGCGGAGACCCCGCCACCCATGCGGGGTGGCCGCTTGCCGCGTGTGCTCTTCGCAACGCAGGCTTCCACAAAGCCCCCGGTGATCGTGCTGTTCACCACGGGCTTCCTGGAGCACGGCTACCGCCGCTTCTTGGAGCGTAAGCTGCGCGAATCTTTCGGCTTCGCCGGATCTCCTGTGCGCATCGCGGTACGTGTGCGGGAGAAGAAGGGCAAGAAGAAATAAGGGAACCAGGATTTTCCTTGCCCCGCGCGAGCGGGGCGGTATAGAATTCCCAGGTAGGATGCAATCGCAGGAGAATACAGAAGTTCTGTGAAGGGCGCTGCTAGCGCTGAATTGAGGTAAACATGACTGCACCAACACACTCTGCACCTCTATCTAGCGAGGATCGAGCAGTTGAAGATGCCTTTAAGCGAGCCGAAATTCAGTGGGCTGAGACGCTGGAGTGGCTTAAGGACAAGTGACTGATAGCTGGGTCCCGTCGATCGATATTGTCGTCAGATCCAACTCGCGAATCACGGGGGTTGAAGTAGGTGCCAACCTCTTGGATCGGGGCAAGCTTGATCTCGAAGAGGTCTCCCACTGGTTGGCAGATCACTCGAGCTAGAACAGCCCGCTGATCACACCCTGGTCATCCACATCGATCTGCTCCGCCGCCGGTTTCTTCGGTAGGCCGGGCAGCGTCATCACATCGCCGGTCAGCGCCACTACGAAGCCCGCGCCGATCTTCGGCACCAGCGAGCGCACGTGCAGGGTGTGCCCGGAGGGCGCGCCTAGCTGCGTGGGGTCATCGCTGAAGCTGTACTGCGTCTTGGAGACGACGACCGGCAGCTTGTCCCATCCGTTCTTTTTGAGGAATGCGAGGTCCTT